>JAVBKA010000033.1:0-7190 GCA_031546715.1 Oscillospiraceae bacterium
TACTCAGTTGGATATTGATGATAGGCAGGGGGAGGAATCAAAAACTGAAAAATGCGAGCGTGATGTTGATGATAGTAGCAATAGAAAAAGCTCTATTTTTGACAAATTTCCAAGCTCGGATATGAGCTTGCGACCACGCCAAGCTAAAGCTCGCAATGTTGAGCAAGGCAGGTAGGTAGCAATGATGCAGGGTGATGTTTTTTGAAATATCACCCTGTTTTGATAACAGCTCATAATTTGATTTATGCCTTTAAATATTACAAAATAAATGATATAATCGAGGAGAACACAATGAAACAAATTGACCATAAAGATACCATAATTTCTCGAGCAAATCTGCGAAACTACATGCCATCAACTGACCACACTGACTGCGAGTTATGCGAGGAAGAACTTCTTTTCGCAATGCAGGAAAATGACCATACATTTTCCATAGGGTTAAAAACTGTATTGAAATGTTTGGAGCTTGCGGAAGCAGAAGGATACGTTCCTAAGCTGTCTAATGATTGGTGGATTAGCGTTATGAACCGTCATAAATAATGGAGTTGAAGTAATGCACGAATGTAAACTAAAAATTGGTGTTTCACCAATAATTGAAATCACGAAAGAAAACTTTGAGCAGCGGACTGCAAAGAGAGAACCGTATTATTCTATTCCTGGTGATGAGAACTCGCAACAATATGCAGTTTGCCCTAAATGCGATAACCCAGTGCAAATCATAGGTCTATACAAAAAATTGAAAAACACAGATAGACCGTTCGGAAAGCATCTTGCTCATGCAATTGTCAAACTTGCTGAATATGATCATGAGGAATATTTGTTTTGCCCTTACGCAAATCCAAATAAAAGAAATGGTCATGCAAAACGTTCGGAAACGAACAAAATGGCAAAGGCAATACTATCTCTGTTACATGATCAGTTTGATCGGGTAATAGAGATTCTCTCAAAGTCAATTGATATTTGTATTAGCGAAGGACTAGCAGAGTCAATGCTGAAAAATTATTTACAAGCCGAAGGTTACTTATATTCAGGCGCAACCCTGATGAACTTACCTTGGTTTTTTGGATATGTAGTTAATGCGCAATCGTTGTTTGGAAGGAACATTGTCGAAGGAAGCGAACTGCAATTGGCAATAGAAGAGAAATGTTCTTCTGTAATGCTCGTTCCTAGCAAACCTAAATATGTAAAGATTGGCAAAAAAGAAAACCAATTCGTCAATCTTCATTTTTGCTTGATACATCATACTCAAACTATACACGAAGACGACTTGCGTGAAACTATAGTATTCTGGGTACACCAAGGTAACGGCACTCCTCCTGAAACGGTATATAAAAAAATAATAGAAGTTGATTCGTCGTATTTTTCAAATATACTTAGCTATACTCATGAAAAAAGTAAGCTGGATATGCGTTTATTGGAAATTGCAGATAAGTTGATTCAGATACCAAAGTGAATGGCTTGATAATAGTGTCTTTTATGAGCAATCGCCTTTTGTGTGGTTGCTTTTTTTGTGCGCTTAACTGCCCACCCAATTATATAAAACATAACGAGAATCGGTTACGCTAATAAAACGGCGTTTCCTTCTACTCTCGTTATTTAATGAGCGGAGCGACAGGTAGCAAGCATTGTAAGTGTATATACACTTACTCAAAGAAGGGAGAATCCCGCTATGCGGTTTTCTTCCTTCTTTTTCTAAACAAGTATCTCCAATCATGTTGGAGATACTTGTTTTCTTTTTGGTGCTGTCGCCCCAAACCCCACAAATTAACGAAATGAAGTGATAGTTTTGTCAAATCGAGAGAGACCAAAAGCAGTTATCATTTATCTTTCAGAAGATGAAAGAAGCGTGATACATGCAAAGATGCAACAACTTGGAACACGCAATTTTTCAGCATACGCCAGAAAAATGCTCATTGACGGATATGTGGTAAAGAAAGATTTTTCCGATATGAAAAAGCTTGTCGGAGAACTTGGCGCAATTGGGCGAAATATTAATCAGCTAGCCAAACGTGCAAACGAAACCCGCAACATCTACGAACAAGATATTGCGGATTTGAGACGTGACTATTCTCGGATAACTGGTCTAATTAATGAGCGGCTTGTGAAAATAATTAAAAGCGAGTAGGGGATTGCTTTGGCGATAACTAAAATACATGCAATTAAATCAACGCTTTCCGATGCGTTGACTTACATAATGAATCCAGAAAAAACTGAGAACGAAGTTCTTATATCGGGATACAACGTTGAACCGAAATATGCGGCAACTGAGTTTGCGATGACAGAAATTCTTGCTTCAGCAATTAAACATGAACAGTCAGATATTAACGGTGCAAGAAATTTAGCCTACCATATGATTCAGAGCTTTGCTCCTTGGGACAACATTACCCCGGAGCAGGCGCACCAAATCGGAAAACAGTGGGCGGATGAATTGCTCGGCGGTATGTATGAATACGTTATTTCAACTCATGTTGATAAAGGACATATCCACAATCACATTATTTTCAATGCGACTTCTTTCTACACCCATCATAAATATGTATCCGTTCCATATAAGACGGTTAAGCAGCTTAGACAAGTAAGCGATAGACTGTGCTATGAGCATGGATTGAATGTAACTGATAAATCTGCCAAAAAAGGAATAGGGCACTTTGAATGGCAGAAAAGAGCATTAGGTGATAGTTGGAAAGAAAAAATTGAACAACGCATAAATGACGTAATAGGACAAGCGGTTGACTTTCAGCATTTTAAGAAATTGCTTAAAGATGCTGGTGTCGAGGTAAAAGAAGGTAAGCATCTGGCTTATAAAATAATGTTTGAAGGGCAGGAGAAATTTGTCAGGGGCAAGACCATCGGCGAACAGTATACTCGTGAAGGCATTCTTAATAGAATCGAAAATAAATCGCCAGAACATAATAACGCTCCGGAAGAATATTCTACAATCATTAAGCGGCAGTCTCTAAAAAGTAAGCTAGTAAATACGCACTTACTTTTTGAAGCTCTAAACACAGTAAGTCGTGAGGGAATCAAAAGCTACGATGACTTTATCAGCAGGTTGGAGGAATTGCAATCTAAAGTAGGCGAAGTAAAGACGACAATAAAAACACTGGAAACTAAAAATCTCCAGTATAAAGAGGCTGCCAAATATCTGTTAGCTGTTCAGAAATACGCACCGTTGGCAGTGAAGCGTGATGGACTGAGTGCGTCTTCACGTGAACGCTTCGTTAAGAATAATCATCAGGAACTGCAATACTATGAGCACGCTGTTTCTCAGCTTGAAAAGATGAGTGTTAATCGGAATGTTGACCCGGACAAAGTTGTTGAGTTGGTTAAAAGTCAGGATGAAAAAACTGCGGAGTTGTCGGAAGCTCTTAAAGGTGTAGAGGAGCGTGTGAAGCGGATTCAGCAGGCACAACGTGTTGTTGATAGCGTTGGGGATAGGACTTTTGGTAAGGATGTGGCGAAAGGTAAAGCTACTGGGGTGGAGTTGTAAAAAAATTCTTGCTTTTTAGTTGACCGTGTTTTACAATGGTATAAATTAATAGTAAGAAGGTATGTTAAAATGGAAACGAAATTTACTGATCAAACGTTAAAATGTAAAGACTGTGGAGAATCATTTGTTTGGAGTGTTAAGGAACAAGAATTTTATTCAGAACGTGGTTTTGCGGAGCGTCCACAAAGATGCAAAGCATGCAGAGATGCAAGAAAAAATCAGCCTTGCAAACCACATAGTCCAAAGAATTAACTACCGAATTGAAAAGATGTAATCAGCAAGATAGATATCGTTTTAGACGTGAATGGGATGCTTTTTGATGGATGCTTTGGACACAATATTTAAGATATTGACTTCACCGGAAGTGATAACGTTTGCTGCGACATATGTTGCCACGAGAACTGCGGACGGAATCATAGAAAGCATTGGAAAGAGATTTTCTGTGGAAACTTTTGAATCTCAGCTTGTCGAGTGCGTTGATACTGCACTCTTTTTAACTTATGATAAATATAATTGGGAATATAATAGTAAGAAGTTTGATGAAAATTTTGTTGGATCTCTTCAAAATGCAGTTAATATGATAGAATCAAGCAGCCTCAAAGAATTACTTAGGATAGTATTAAGTGCTGAAGAAAACGATATGGAAGTATGTGATGAGGCTTATGACTATTTTGTTGCACTATTTGATTATGAAATATGCAATCCAAAGAGAACTAGGCTAAATAATTTCATAATTCATCAGCACTTAAGAAATTTAGCGACTAATAAGAAACTAGATATTGAGAATATCAATTGGTGCAAATATCGAAAAAAACTCGAATCTTTAATTCATAAAAATATGCCTCATGAAGAGTTTTCTGTAAATGATATATATGTACAACTGTTTGGTCAAATGAAAATTTGGTCAGAGGATGGTTATACAGTAGAAGAACATATTATTATTAAATCAGAAGAATGGCTTATGCAATGGACAAGCAAAGTTGATGCAATGAACATAGTTCTAGTATCTGGAAAGCCAGCATCTGGAAAAACAACTTTGTTGAAACGAATGGCAAAAAAATTGGCAAATCTTAAAACTAAAGTTGTATTTATCCAACTTAGTAGATTCAATTTTACTGAAGATTTTCATAATAGCGTATCTTCTTTTTGCAAGTTGGAGATAGGACATGATGTTTTCAATGAAATCAGTGATAGTAATAATATTGTCCTGCTGTTTGATGCTTTAGATGAAATTTCATCTAGAGGTGTAAAATCTCTTGAAAGAGCGACGGATTTTATTGATTATTTATTAAAGGTTTACAGTGAAAGAAGTAATGTTAAGGTAGTAATTTCTGGTCGCGATGCTGCCGTAAATGAATGCTCGAAGAGATTCAAATATTTAAAGCAAGAATATATTATACATTTGTTTCCACTTTGTTTTGATGAAAAAGTTATGGATGATTGGTATATTAATCCTAATGGAGAAGAATATCTCGATTTAAGACCTGTATGGTGGAATAACTTTGGCATTGTAAAGAATACAGACTATAGCGAAACTCAAGATGAAATCATGGGAAGCGTTCAGTGCCAAAATGAAACTTTTGATGAAATAACTGGCGAACCATTTATGCTGTATTTGTTAGCGACAAGTTATGAGGACAAGCTATTTGATTTCGACAATGGTGTTTCAGTTAATCGATTATATGAACACTTTTTTGCAAAAATATTTCGGAAAGAGTGGGATCAAAACCTTTTTGATAACACACGCCGGATATCAGAAAAGCAATTCTCAGATTTTCTAAAGCAAGTTGCTCTTTGCGCTTGGCATTCAGGAAAGCGAACGATACCGATTAATGAAGTAAGTAAGAGATGTAATTCAAACATGTTCTCTAACATTATAAGTCGTTTTTCTTATGATGGCAATATTCAAGAAGGAATAACTGCTTTGCTCCTTATATTCTATATTGATCTCAAGAATAAAAGTTTTGATGAACAATCATTTGAGTTCTCACATAAAAGTTTTTCTGACTACTTTACAGGCATTGCAATTTCAGAATCTATTATCAATTATAATACTTCTAAGCTTGGCGAAAAAGAACAAATTTTAATGTTATTTGATGTGCTAGGAAGACAATTCATAGATACTTATATTGACGATTTTATGCGCAGAAAATTCCAAGATTTTAACGAGACGTATGGTTTTGAACTAAATAAAATATGCGAAAAATTGAGTGAACTATTTATCCTCATTATCGATCATAAGTATGACTTGGATATGTATGAAAAGTACTCGGCGGAAAAGCACTTCAATGCTGATTCTCTGAGGGTTTTTAGTAAAAATATCTTCAGAATTGTTTGTGCACTGAGTAAAATTAGAGGAAATAATATAAAATTTGCGTTTAGTACACCATCACAGTTTGCGGAATGGATAAATACTAAAGTTGAATGGTTTGGATATGGATATGAAACTTCGGAAGGTTATTTGACAAATCTCCAAAGGCTAATTGCTCGGGTTGACTTTGAATCAGAAAAAGGTTTATTTTTTGAAGAAATTCACCTAGCTGATTTTGAGATAGCCTTTTGTACGTTTAGAAACGTTCCGTTTGCGCGCGCTGATTTCCATTTTGCTAGGATTTATGATACAGTTTTTGAAAATTCTAGTTTTTTTTCTGCTAATATGAGTCATTGTAAGCTTTATAACGTTACATACTTCAATGCCAATAAAAACTATAATGCATTTGAGTTTGCCAATTTTTTAAAAGCAGTTTTTCAAAACTCTAGTTTTTCAAATGCCAACTTTGAGGGAGCAATATTAACTGACGCCGCAATAACAGATACAGATTTTCAGAATTGTTCTATGATTGACTGTATGTTTATGGGTACTACGTTTGAAAACGTCAATTTCGCTGATTGCGAAATTGAAGGACTTCTATATAAGTGCAGTTTTAAAAATGTTGTTTTCGGAGGATGTATTTCGAAGGTATCTGTACTTGAGACTAGTTTTGATTCCTGTTATTATAAAAGCAATAATGGTGAAGTAATGATTAATGCGCAAAAAAAACATGAAGCAGTATTATTTGCTGATCTATTGAGTAATTCAGGGACTAACTTTTTATAATCTTCTTATAATTACACTAATTGTCAATGATTACAACTTTTACTTTTACAAGCAACTGTACCTATGGGGATAAAGTGGAGATATTTTGCGGATGAAAATGTGTGTGTATCTCGCATTACCAACGGCTATAATGTCCCCTTAAAACAAGACACGAAATTGCAAAACAACATGACACCTGATATACTAAAAAAAGAAAGCAAGGTGTCATAAAATGGGAAAGCGACAATTTACAGCAGAGTACAAGGCAAAGCTAGTACTTGAAGTATTGGCAGAAGAAGCACACATCAGTGAGATAGCAGCACGGGAAAATGTGAGCCGCACGCAACTTCAAAACTGGAAGCGCGAGTTCATCGACAACGCGGCGAAGGTTTTTTTACAAAACAAGATAGAAAAAGAAGCAAAAAGCCTTGCGACGGAAGCAATAGCGCGTGAGGGCTATTTGATGAAAAAGGTTGGTCAACTCACAATTGAGAATGACTGGCTCAAAAAAAAATCTGCCCAAATACTCGGAGCTGATTGGGAAACAAAATCTGGTTTCAAAAGATGACCCACTGCCAGTTAAACGACAATGCGAGCTGCTAGGAATCAACCGAACTACGGTGT
>JAVBKA010000101.1:0-38624 GCA_031546715.1 Oscillospiraceae bacterium
CTTTCATTGTTTTCTTGTCCTTTCAATTACATTAAACAGGGCTTGTTTAATATCATACAGCAATAATTATTTCGTGACCGCATTACCTACTGCCGACTAAGGCTGAATAGGCTGCACCGTCTGACACAGGAGTAGGGGAGAGGGCGACAAGCATTTGGCGGTGCTTTTCGTTGCCAAGTAATATGCTGTCGGGCTTAAACGCCAGTAAAAATCCGCTGCTGATGCCGACAGCACGGTACGGCAGTAGCCGAAATCTGGTACCTGTTTTTTTATGAAGCTCTAAAATTGCCGTTGCAGGAGAGAGCGTTTGCAGTCTGTCAAGACTAAAGCCCAGCAGTGCAGCCGCCGCGTCACTGTCAACAATAATTACAGGCGCGCCGCTGATAGGGTCTGTCAGTGTGTGGCCAGAATCGATTAATGCGGTTATATGTATTTGACGACCCTCGTGCTTTATTGTAACGGATTGCATTTCTCTCGGTCCATGTCGAGCGGCACGGCGGAATACTAGGCTCAGCAACCCGTAGCTGACACCTGTTGCAAGTAGCAGTGTTTTAATATCAACAGGCACATTTGGGATTCCACCGGGAGGCGGTTCTCCCCCTGTCAGCATAACCACGGCAAGAATAGCACCTGCAAGGGCGAAGGAAATAGCACAAAATACGATTCCTGTTCTAAGTAAATGCTTATTTGTCCGCCCTGCAAATGCGGCTGCAATAATAATCAGCAGACTGATGAGCTTGCCTGCAATGCCGCCTATTGCTTCAAACCCCGGCAGCCATACCAGTACGGAGTAAACTGCACCGCACAAAGCACCAAGCAAAAGTCTAAGCTTTTTTATCTCTCGTCCTGCGATTTTCGCGCTGGTAAGCAGCAGTAGATAATTTATTATCAAATTGAGAACAAATAATGAGTCTATGTAAACTGTATACATAATCCCTCGCAGAATTTATTTTGGTGACGATTATTATTATAGAGCATGTACCAGTCGAAACAGGACAAATTGTGTTGAGAGCGTATATTTGTAGATAGATGGAAAATACTATCAACGGAGTTTTCCAAATGATAATTCAGGAGGTATACAATGAACAGCTTAACAACAAAGGAATTAACCGCTCTTGAAGAGCAGCTCGGCTCAGAGCAGGTACTCATCAAAAAGTACCACACAATGTCAGGACAATGCACAGACCCTGCCCTGAAAACACGCCTTGAGTCTCTGGCTACAAAACATCAGTCACATTATGACAAGCTTGTCAACTACTTGAAATAGGAGGTTATTATGAACAATACACAAACAACGGGAAACATGGGTGACAAGGAAGTCCTTGGTGATATCCTCTCGAGCCAAAAGTTGATTGCAAGCAACTATAACAACTACGCAGGCGAGTGTGTTAATATAAATCTCCGTGATGAATTTTTGAACATCCTCAAGGATGAGCACACAATTCAAACTGAGATTTTTAACGAAATGACCTCACGCGGTTATTATCAGACTAAGGCTGCGCCTCAGAATGAGATTACAACTGTGCTTCAAAAGTTTCAGGGCTGATTGAGGGCATGATGAAGAGGGTGTTTTGGCGTGAGCCAAAACACCCTCTTTAGATTTTGCGTCTTATCTGTTTAGATATGTGGCAATTGTACTTACTAACTCCTCAACATTGATTGGCTTTGCAATATGTCCATTCATCCCAGCATTAATACAAGTTTGTATATCTTCCTTGAAGGCATTAGCGGTCATAGCGACAATCGGCACTTCTGAAGCATATCGCTGGCTCATTGCCCTTATTTCTCTGGTAGCGGTTAAACCGTCCATTTTGGGCATTTGCACGTCCATCAATATGAGACTATACTTCTCGCTATTGCTCTGCAATTTCTCCAAAGCTTCAATACCGTCGCAAGCGCAATCGATTTCTATTCCAGTTATTTCAAGAATACTAATAACGATTTCACGGTTAATATCAATATCTTCAACTAATAATAGGTGTTTTCCCTGCCAATTACAAGTTGCTTCAGCTGAGATTTCCTTCTTAACTCTTGAGCGGGGAACGCAAGTAACAATCGTATCCAACAAGGCGGGGGGATATACTGGCTTTACTAACATTTTCGTCAAACCTAAAACGGCCAGTTCATCATAATAATCGGTGGTATCCATAGCAGAAATCTTAACAATCGTGCATTCATCGCCCATTATCTGCTGTAATTTCTTTGCGGTTTCAATGCCATTGATATCAGGCGTGTTTAAGTCTAAGAATATAATGTCATAGGGTTTATTTGCCTCAAAAGCCAAAGCCGCCATTTCTATGGCTGTTGACCCGCTTGAAGCCAAATCGCAATGCAAAGAGAAGTCACTAAGAACGTTGGTAAAATAAACTAAGTCATCTTTATTGTCATCAACCACCAAAATTAGTAAATCTGTATTTTCAATCGCATTCTTTGTGGGCTCTATGCACTGTTTTCCCCATCGGACATGAATATCAAAACTAAAGCATGAGCCTTCGTTTGGATTGCTTACAACGCTAATTTTGCCGCCCATTAAATTTACAATTTTTTGGCTGATGGCAAGCCCTAAACCTGTGCCGCCGTATTTACGTGCAATTCCGCCATCTGCCTGTTCAAACGTTTTAAATAAGTGGAGTTTGTCCTCGTCAGACATACCAATGCCATTATCCTTCACCAGAAAATGAATGACAGAGTTATCTGCATCTATGGTTGTTTCGGTCACCGTTAGAGAAATAGTGCCCTGTTCGGGAGTAAATTTAGCCGCATTACTGAGCAAATTAATTAATACTTGCGAAAGCCTAAGGTCGTCGCTAATCATATTACGTGTAAATGTTTTTTTGCATGCATAGTTAAATGTCTGGTATTTTTCATCGGTCTTAACTTGAATGACGTTTAAAATCCTGCTAATCATTTTTTCAAAACTAAACTCATTGCTTGATATTTCGAATTTATCTGCCTCGATTTTTGACATATCCAGCACGTCATTAATAATATCCAAAAGTTGTTTTGACGTATTATCGACTTTTTCAAGGCAATACTGAATTTTTGAAATATCATCAGATTTTCTGGCAATCTGCGTCATTCCAATGATCGCATTCATGGGAGTTCTGATTTCATGGCTCATTCGAGAGAGAAATTCGCTTTTAGCTTTTGAACTTGCTTGGGCTTCTTCTTTTGCGGAAATTAGCAATTGATCTTTTTTGTAAAATTCCTCTTCCGTAGATCTAACAATTTTTTTCAAAAACAGTATTGCAATGACCGAGAATAGGGACGCAAGCGTTATGCCAATTATTACGGTTAAAAACTGTACTCGTTGTGAGGCGTTAAATAAATCCTCGCATTCAAACTCCATTCCAATTGCCCCTACAACAGACCCTGCGCGATCGTGAACTGGGAAATAGGTGACATATACGACACCCCATTCGGTATTTAATATTTGATTCCCCATAACAGTCTCGCCATTCAGACACTTTTCCAGCGACGGAATGATTTCTTCTTCAATAGGCATTCCTACATGCCTTATATCTTCGGCATCTCGATCCAGCCCGTCGATAACATAGATCAGTTCACCTTCCGCACTTTTTTTAGCGGTGTACAAATATCGTATATTTGCAATTCGCCTAATTTGATTCATCTGCTTGTAAGTATCGATGTAAATGTCCTTTTTCTCATCCTCAATTGTGTTAAGTTCTTTAAAGCTGTTTTCATCGATTATTTCTTCTGCATATCTGTAAACTACATTAGCGTCATTCATCAAGTTTCTAAGAATAAGATTGTTAAACTGCGTGTATATCAGGAAGTAAAAAGAAAGCCCCAGAGACAAAGCTATGAATACTATTATCAGTATCACTCTTAATTCAAATTTTTTCCAGAGTACGTTTTCCATACTTGCAACCATTTCTCCGGCGAGGCAAAATTAAGTGAACATCTAACTTCTCCGCCGGAGAAAAGATGTGTTGTATTTATTGAAGTGTAAATGCAGGGAATTTGGAGTATCGACAAAAACCGCCAAAGCCTACGGCTTCAGCGGTTTCTCTTGGAGCTGGTGGACGGATTTGAACCCCCGACCTGCTGATTACAAATCAGCTGCTCTACCAACTGAGCTACACCAGCATTTTCACAATGCTTGGTGATTATAGCATATCTTCTTATAACTTGTCAAGCCTATTTTTTTACCAAATTCAAATAGTTTTTGAAAATGCAAAGCTAAGAAACGCTTTACATACGGAGGAAAATCATGTATAATGTGGCTGATTTTATGCACTGACCGCACAAGCTTTTTCTTTATATTGGGTCAACTTTTTCTGTTGCTCATGACCAGCGACATGGGATAACAGCCTTTCATGCCAGTTACATCGTTGGAGAATGGTGGGTCACTATGATAGGTTTTCCGGGGCTAGGAATTGATAGCTTTCAAATGAATCCGATTGTGTTTTCTGTTGGGGGCTTCTCTTTGCATTGGTACGGCTTGATAATTGCCATTGGGTTTTTACTTGCCGTTGTTTATTGCTTAAAGAAGTCCAAAAACTTTGGAATTACTCAAGACGAATTTATTGACATGCTCATTTACGCAGTTCCTATGGCGATTATCGGCGCAAGACTTTATTATGTTATCTTTTCATGGAGCGAATTTAAGAACAATTTTGGCAACATTATTCGCATTTGGGATGGCGGTCTTGCTATTTACGGCGCAGTAATCATGGCAGTTATAACATGCTGCGTCTTTTGCTGGGTACGCCGTATTAAGCCTACTGCGATGCTCGACCTTGGCGCAGGCGGCTTGCTTATAGGACAGGCTATCGGACGTTTAGGAAATTTCGTCAATGTTGAGGTCTATGGCGGGGAAACCACGTTGCCGTGGCGCATGACCGTGGGAAATTCGCCTGTTGGTCATCATCCACTGTTCTTTTACGAGCTTTTATGGAATCTCGTAGGCTTTCTCCTTATCAACATGCTGTCAAAACGCCGCAAATTCAACGGAGAGCTTATTTTAGTGTACTGTGCTTGGTATGGCATCGGACGCGGAGTTCTTGAGGGTATGCGTGAGTCCACATATATTCTAAAAATTGCGGATACTATTGCGGTTTCACAATTAGTGGGCTTCTTAACCGGAATCTTTGCCATCGTGCTTATTTTCTACAATTTCATATTCAAATCCCATAATCCCGAAGCTATTAACGACTGGGTTGGCGAACGTGATGCATTTTTTAACGGTCATCCAGTGAAAAAAAGCAACAAAATTGATATTCTCGCCAATAGTGATGAACCCAGCATTGAGCCAGAAGTAGTAAGCTCAGACACAACGACGTCAGACACCGTCAAATCTGAGGATACGAAGCCTGAGAAACCGAAAATCCCTGAAAATAACAGTGCCGACTTGCCAAATACTGCTGACCAAGCAGCAAATATTTTACCAAAAAATCAGCCAGAAGCGGCAAAGCCAGTTGGTCAGCCTAAACAAAATGTCAACAATAACGGCAGTAACGGCAAGAGCAACAAAAACGGCAAAAACACTGGTAACAACGGCAATAATAATAACAATAACAAGAACAATGGAAAAAACAATAACAATAGTAATAACAATGCCAAAAAACCTAATAACAACAGCAACGGCAACAATAAAAAATCCACAAAGAATGGCGGTTAATTATGGCTGTTTTAATGGACGGAAAAGCTTTGGCGGCAAAGCTGAAAACCGGATACAAGCAAAGAGCTGACGCACTTGCGGCTAGCGGTGTAAGACCTGGGTTGGCGGTAATTTTAGTAGGTAATAATCCTGCCAGTGCTGTGTATGTGCGAAACAAAAAAAATGACTGTATTGAATGCGGAATCGAAAGCTTTGAATATGTTCTTCCTGAATCCACCTCGCAACAGGAGCTTGTTAAGCTAATTAACGAGCTTAATCTTCGCACGGATGTACATGGGATTTTAGTTCAGCTACCTCTTCCTCAGCACCTTGATACCCAAGAGATTATGAAAACCATCGACCCTAAAAAGGATGTTGATGCATTCCATGCTGAAAACGTCGGGCTGATTATGCAAGGAACGCCGAGATACCTGCCTTGCACTCCTGCCGGAGTTATGGAGCTTTTAGATGAGTATGGCATTGACCCGAAGGGTAAGGAATGCGTTGTTATCGGAAGAAGTGATATTGTCGGAAAACCTCAGGCCATGCTGCTGCTGCATAGACATGGCACTGTCACTATCGCGCACAGCAGAACGCCCAATCTTGCCGAAGTTGCAAGACGTGCCGATATTTTAGTTTGTGCCGTGGGTAAGGTCGGACTGGTGACTAAGGATATGGTTAAGCCCGGCGCGGTGGTAATAGACGTTGCCATGAACAAGAAGCCTGACGGTAAGCTCACTGGCGACGTAGTTTTTAGTGAGGTCGAGCCGATTGCCTCATATATTACGCCTGTCCCTGGTGGCGTCGGTCCAATGACGCGAGCGGTTTTAATGAAAAATACCCTTGCTTCCGCTGAAAAGCTTCAACAAAATAATATATAGTAACTGCTAGGGGTGACAACAGTGTCTGATATAGAAATTGCTCAAAGCACTGAATTAGTGCCTATAAATCAAATTGCTAAGTCAATCGGACTTCATGAGGACGAGCTTGAGGCATACGGAAAGTATAAAGCCAAGGTCTCCCGCAAGCCCTCTGAGCCTACGGGAAAGCTGGTTCTGGTAACGGCTATTTCGCCCACACCCTTTGGAGAGGGCAAAACTACCACCAGCGTCGGCTTGGCTGACGGCTTAAAGCGTATAGGAAAAAATGTGCTGTTATGCCTTCGTGAGCCATCCTTAGGTCCAGTTTTCGGCGTTAAGGGCGGCGCAGCGGGAGGCGGTCATGCGCAGGTAATCCCAATGGAGGACTTAAATCTGCATTTTACTGGGGATATCCATGCTGTTACTGCCGCAAATAACCTTTTATCCGCCGCGATAGATAATCATCTGCAACAGGGGAACGCCCTTGGAATAGACGTTAGGCGCATCACTTGGCGACGTTGTATGGACATGAATGACCGCGCTCTTCGGGACATGGTTGTTGCCATGGGCGGCACTTCTGGCGGATATCCAAGGCAGGATGGCTTTGATATAACCGCCGCTTCCGAGATTATGGCAATCCTGTGCCTTGCGGACGGCATTGATGACTTAAAAGTCAGACTTGCAAGAATTGTAATTGGTCAGAGCGTCAGCGGAGCACCTGTCACCTGTGCGGACTTAAAGGTGCAGGGTGCAATGGCTGCTCTTTTACGTGACGCAATTAAGCCAAACCTTGTGCAAACGCTGGAGCATACGCCAACACTTATTCATGGAGGGCCATTTGCAAATATCGCCCATGGCTGCAATAGCGTTACAGCCACAAAACTGGCGTTGTCTATGGCGGATGTTGTTGTTACCGAGGCAGGCTTCGGCGCAGACCTTGGCGCAGAAAAATTCTGCGATATTAAGTGCCGTTCTGCAGGACTGAAACCGTCTGCATGTGTCATAGTCGCAACGGTTAGGGCACTTAAGTATCACGGTGGTGGCAGTATGATTTGCGAGAACCTTGTGAAGCATGTTGAAAATATGCAAAACGTATTTAATGTCCCTGTGGTTGTGGCAATAAACAGGTTTACTCAAGACACAGAGGAAGAAATCCAAACAATTCGTGATACATGCAAGGAAATTAATGTTGAGGTTGCCTTATGTGAAGCATGGGCTAAGGGCGGCGAGGGTGCTGTAGAGCTGGCTAATGCCGTTGTTGCGCAGATTGGCAAAAGTAGTTCATTTAGCTACGCCTATCCAACTGAAATGCCTCTTAAGGATAAAATCAGAGCGGTTGCAACAAAGATTTACGGCGCAGACGGTGTGGAGTTCTCCTCAGTCGCCTCGAAAAAGCTTGACGACCTGCAAAAGAACGGGCTTGGGGAATTACCTGTCTGCATTGCAAAAACTCAGTACAGCTTCTCTGACGACCCAAAAAAATTAGGACGTCCGTCAGGCTTTACAATTAAGGTTTCCAACGTCAGGCTATCGGCAGGCGCAGGCTTCGTAGTAGTCTATACAGGCGAGATTATGACAATGCCAGGGCTGCCCAAAGTGCCATCCTTTGAAAATGTAGATGTAGACAGCAACGGCAAAATATCGGGGCTGTTTTAGCACAAAAAAGAAAATCTCCAGATGGTTCGCCATCTGGAGATTTGTTGTTTTTAATTAGTGATTAGTATTACAGGGTCATTGTCAGAGAATCGTCTTCCTTAATCCAGTCCTTGGTATTGATAACGACATATTTTTCCTTTGAATGACGTGCTATAACTCTTTTAATGCCTGCGTTGATAATCAAGCGGCGGCACATCATACAGGAATCAGCGGGAATCAGTCCGTTACGGTCTTGTCCTACCAAGTAAAGCGTTGCGCCCAGCATTTTTTCTCTTGAAGCGGAAATTATTGCATTTGCCTCGGCGTGGACGCTTCTGCAAAGCTCATAACGTTCCCCGTGAGGAATTTGCAACTTGTCCCGCAGACAGTACCCTAAGTCAATGCAGTTTTGACGTCCTCTAGGTGCGCCGTTGTATCCTGTGGAGACGATTTCATCATGATTTACAATTATTGCCCCGTAATGTCTGCGCAGGCATGTACAACGCTCCAGCACCGTTTCGGCAATGTCTAAGTAATAGTTCTCTTTGTCAGTTCTTGCCATATTTATCACTCTTTCTAAGTATAACACGTTATTTTATCAAACTCACAATAAGTATATCAAAAAAAGAGGCACTTTGTAAAGTGGCGCAGTTTAGTAAATTTGCCCAAAAGTTAAATAGAAATCCCGCAAGCTACTGGATTTGTTCGCCATTTTCAATTAACGTTAAAATTGGAGTGTCGTCACTTTCGAGAATACAGCCTTCAGCTTCTTGTTGTGCTTTCTGTAAGATGTAAATTGCGTCAGTTATACTATTAAAAAGATGGAAATACAGTTTCTTATAATCTGTCACTTTTATTTCACCTCCATTACAGCTTAATACTGTATTTAGTATAGCATTAAAAACTATTAATTACAATATTAACCTGTACAATTTACAGCAGAGGTGAATGTGATGAAAAACAGAATAAAAGAACTTCGAGAAGAAAAGAAAATGACGCAGGTTAGGCTGAGTATAGAACTTGAGGTCACGCAAGAAACTGTAAGTGCTTACGAGATTGAGAAGCATTATCCCAGCGTAAAATCTCTGCTAAAAATGGCAAGCCTTTTTGATTCAAGCTTGGACTATATTTTGGGGCTTAGCGACATTCGGCTTCTGTCAAGAAGCGATGCTCTACCAAATAATGAAATAGAGGTTCTATCTTTGTTTCGTTGCTTAAATGATAGTCAAAAGGAAAAAGCAATCGCTTATATTCAAGGAATGTTGGGATAATTATAGTTTCTCGTTAAACTTTATCGCCATATACATCCTCTTTTTTACCATCTGTGTCAAAGCCTTGTTTCTAATCATATACTGCGATGTGTGTTAGAAATAGACACAACTTCGGACGTTGTGAAGCAATCTTAGGCTTTTGCTTCCGGCAGTCCGTGGTCTAAGGAGGAACATCAATGGCATTAATAAACAAAATCAGCAACGTGGCAAACATTACCTTTGGCGGAGAAACGATATACAGCCTTCCGGCGGACACCCTGCTTATATTAGCCCCTTCAATTGTAAAAACAGTTGATAAGCCAATCGCAAACCTAGAGGACATACTTACATACACTGTGCTAATTACAAATCTCTCACTGTCACCAATCACAAATCTTCCCTTTGCAGACCCTATTCCAGAGGGCAGCACATATGTTGAAGGTTCATTCAAGGTAAACGGCACAACAGTTGTCCCAGTAATAACAGGTGATACCCTGACCTACACAATCCCGACCATTAGCATACTAGGAGTGTGCTCCATACAGTTTCAAGTTGAGGCTAACGGCGGAGATATTTAGCCATCACCCTCTACAGTTAGGTTGGCTTGTGAACAAGCCGTATAGGCTGCCCTGCGGCTGTCGGTGCTGCAAAAGCTGCGCCATGCGCCTTGCTGTATGTTGTGCGCTGGAAAACAAGGCAGTAGTCACGCTTGGGCGTCGTGTTGTTTCTAGTAACTGCGTAAAAACTGCGATACGGATGCCGGTTGACTGGCGGTAAATAAAAAGCAAAACAGTCCTTGGAAAAGGACTGTTTTGCTTTATTGATGTGAAAGTAATGAGCGCTACTCGTAATGCCCTCTGCAAACCGTAAAACGGCTGTGCCGCAATAACTTCAAACTCATCTCGAAACTTCAGATTTCAAAATAGACCCTGAAGCATCAATAAAAACCAAGTTGCAGCTAGCCTACAGCCCTAGATATTGCTTTAGTCCGTCCTGTAGCACTCGAGAAAAATTGATATGCTCTTGCTCAGCCATGCTGTTAAGCCACGCAGGAACGGAAAGAGTTTTTTTAACAAATTGGTTGTTCATTCTGTCTCGAAAGGCAGGCATAAAAACATCAATCATGGCTACAATTTCACCTTCTCCAAACTTGAGTGAAGTTACTTGAGATGGTAGAGGGATTGTGTCTCCGTCCTGCTCCATTCCAAAGAGATGGAGACCAAGTGCTTCCTTAGCATTTTTGAATGCATCGTCATCTGACGATGCGCAGGGCAAGCAGCCAGGTAAATCTGGAAATTCAATAGAAATTCCGTCATTGGCATAGTGAAAAATTGCGGGAAACGCATAATATGACTTATCCATGTTTACCATCCTTTCGAATTTGCATATTTTATTAGGGAAACTTAACATCGGACTGTTTCTCAATACTTTTAAGATTCCAAACTGGCATAGTTTTGACTGGATGAGTTACTGTAACTCTCTCTTTCTTTGTTGGGTGCTTGAACTGTTTGTGGTCTCCAACTTGATTTACTTCATACCAACCGTCGTTTATCAACATAGAAATTACTTCCCTTGAAGAATAACTTTTCATCAGTTCACCCCTCATAACTATTTTAACACGTAATATATTACGTGTCAAGAATTTAAGAATTTTATTGACCTTTCCCAACATCTTGTTTTGCTGGTGAAAATATACTTGTAATTTTCGCTGATAAGAGCTAAACACTGCTCCACATAAGCCCAGTTCTTCGACACGGCGCAAACCTGCTAACAAATAGAAAACCCCTGCAACCACACGGATTACAGGAGTCTTCTATTCTCGGATGCTTAGTCCGAACATCTATGGTAGGGGAAGAGATGGATGCAAAATACCATGAATTGCTAAGTCGTTGCACTGAAAGGCTTTCGAGCTGTGCGCAATGTTTCTGACCCCCAAAACGACCCCGAAATGGTCGGCAAAAGTGAGAAAGTGTTATAATTCCAAGCCCGCTTCTTAGCGGCACGGAGGCAAACATCAGTTAATTTTACGTTTACGTGTTACTTCGGACTCGAGGGGTAAAACTTTAATGCCAAGCTTTTGTATTAAGTCTTTCGTCTCGTTGTGCATAAACTCACAACGCTCCTTAGACGTCATATTTTTAGTGCGTTCATAGCTTGCAAGACGTATCTCATGGATTTCTCGAACTGCATTGGGCTCGTATGTTTCATTCATAATCAATTACCTCCTGTGGTGAACAAATTTCAATACGGCGATATCCTTCACTTAGATTGATAGCATTAACCATGTGACGTGTTTTTAGTTTTACAATATGTTTAAAATTCCAACTGACGACTATGGAAATGTCTGCAACAGTGGCGACGGCTATGTGAATTGCATCATCATAATATTTCTCGGGTATAATGCCCTCAGAAACATATGTCTTGGATAGGCGAAGTACCTCTTCAGTAATGTCAAGCACATCGATGTTATATTCACTTAAAATCGACAGCATTTTGTCACGTTTAGGTTGTTTAGCCTCGGTCAGCTCTTGCACGGTTGCAAGCGATGTGTACGGTATAAACTTTAGACCATTTTTGATTTCTTGCATGAATTGCAATGTTGCATGGGTTTTCTCAGGCCATCAGTATCAAAAATGAAGTTGAAGATAGTAGTTTCAAGATAAACGCTCTGTAATCTCATATTCGCATATCTCCTTCCAGTATTATTTGAAGCATTACTCGCAAAACTCCATACAAATATAGTATACCATGAATCTGTAAAAATCAATCGTAAATAAATCTGTTACAGCGAAGCAAATATTTCGTTTCTCAAAGTAAGTTCCACACCCACTTCTGCTGTGGAACTTACTTTGGGAATTTACGGATTACATATTTGCATAGCCTACAAGCCGATAGTAACTCTGACCCCGTACTGACCCCGAGAGACAATAAAAACGACATGTTTTCGGGGGCTGAGAGGGAAAACAATGGTTTGTTTCAAGATACAGAAAACCCCTGCAACCACACGAATTACAGGAGTTTTATATTTTCGGATGCTTAGTCCGAACATCTATGGTGGGGGAAGGTGGATTCGAACCACCGAAATCATAGATAACAGATTTACAGTCTGCCCCCTTTGGCCGCTCGGGAATTCCCCCAAACTGTAAGCTCATAAATATTAGCAGATGTACGCGTATTTGTCAATAGCTGATTACGGTAAATTTAAGTTTATTTCTGATTTTTAAAATTAATGCAAAAGGGATATTTGCAGAATTAAGTGAAGGCTTGGAATATATAGCTTTTTTTGTGGGAAACTATTCGACAAAGAGCGCGAAAAATGCCTTCATTAATCCGACAGTTGATGAAGGTGGTTAAAAATGTTGAGTTTCTTTAATAAATAAAATTTCTAAAGAAATTACTCAGCATACAAAAAAACTGTCGGAGAGTGGTGGTTTCATTGAAGATTAAGCATTTTTCTAAACGAACCCTCGTCAGAATCTTAAGCTATACACTGGCAGGCTTCTTTATTTTGGCAGGTTTCACATATGCCGGATGGCGGGAGGCATATGTTTACAGGCGATTTATTGAGTATAGCTATCAAAAGAGCTTTTATGATGTAGTGTCAGGTATGAGTGAGGTTGATTCGGCACTGCAAAAGGGCACATATGCCCGAAGCGGTACGATGGTTTCTCAGCTTGCGGCGGAGATTACCAGAAGTGCCACAAATGCTCAGTCAGCATTGTCTCAGCTTCCGTTTTCTTTTCAAGAACTTGAAAATACGTCAGGCTTTTTATCCCGCGTCAGTGATTACTCTAATGTGTTAGCTAGAAAAGCGGCATCAGGTCAGGAGCTGATTGCAGAGGACGCTGAAAATATTAAAACCTTGGCGGCAAGCGCAAAAGACCTTGCTGGTCAGCTAATGAACCTACAAAGTATAATCAATGAAGAAAACTTGAGAATCGGGTCAGTGCTCAAGGCGGAAGCCCAGGTGTCCGAAGAACAGGGGACAGCGTTGTTCGCAGGCACATTTAAGGACATGGAGAGCATTTTTAATTCAACGCCAACCTTAATCTATGACGGTCCATATTCTCAGCACCTTGATGAAAGAACTGCAAAAATGCTTGAGGATGCGCCCGAAGTGTCTCTAGAGCAGGCACAGAGGATTGCACTGGAGCAGCTTGGGTTAAGTGACGGTCAGGTAACTTTTTCAAGAGAAAACCAAGGCAGAGTACCCACGTATACCTTCACAGGTCATCTTGACGGTGGGGAGCTAAGCGTTGATATTACGAAAAAGGGCGGATATATTCTCCTTTTGAGCAATTCACGAACTCCAACGGAAAATGTTCTCAGCCCCGAACAAAGCATTTCCAAGGCAGAGGAGTTTTTGAAGAAAATCGGCTATGAAAGCATGAAAATGAGCTACTGGATTGACACTGGCACGTCAATTGTTATAAATTTTGCCTATAATCAAAGCCAGAATAGCGATATTATCTGCTATCCTGACTTAGTAAAGGTCGGTATTGCAAGAGACACAGGCGAGGTTGTCCAGCTAGAGGCTCTGGGCTATTTAATGAATCACGCGGAACATCGTGATATCAAGGAACCCGCGGTCACTATGGAGGCTGCGGAGAAGCATATATCTAAGGATTTAACGCTGGTGTCGTCCAGACTATGCATCATTCCGTCAAGAGGTGAGCATGAGATTCTCTGCTATGAGCTTACCTGCGTTACGCCTGACGATGTCCATGTAATATTGTATATCAACACCGAAACAGGTATGGAGGAGAACATTCTCATTCTGATTGAGGACGAAAACGGAACCCTGGTCACCTAACGTCTGTACGTGCCACAATGTCTTTAATCGCACTAATCAGAACTTCACGTTCCTGAACATCGGTATATTTTACGTTGACACAGCCCTTGCCCTTGCCGCCGTTTTTTAGGCGGGATTTTAACTCTGCCATGTAGTCAAAATCCATGGAGTGCATTGAAAAATGTGCTTTCGCTGTTGAAAATGCAATATAATGCCTGTTTTCGCCGCTTCCAAGCTTAAAAGTGGGCATTTGAAAGGAAACTACCTCTGGTAATTCGGGGTAGTTTTTTCTCATGTAATCCACGAAAAAATCAGTCCAGTCCTTTGCATCTCCTTCGAGGGTTGAGGTTAGCGTGTTTACCACTGTGTAATCATTCGGCATGCTCCAATTTCTCCTTTTGTACATTTATTTGAGAAGCTTCACCTTCGGCTTGGATTTTGAGCCTTTTAATCTCTCTTGCCGATAGAATTAGCGTTAAAACAGTTGAAACTAAGTCCGACACTGGTGCTGCCCAGATTATACCCATCAGCCCCCAAAAGTGTGAAAAAATCAAGATACATGGCGCAAGGACGATAAGCTGCCGTGATAATGTTAAAAACATGGAAATTTTTGGCTTGCCTGTTACAATAAAATAATTAGAGAAAACGACCTGAAAGCCGATTACAGGGAAGAACATAAACGTCAGCCGTATGGCGATGGTTGCAATGGTTTTAAGCTCGGAGGTGGCGTCAGGCGCAAACAGCCACAAAACTTGGCTGGGAAAGCCGACCGAAAACACAAAACCTAGGCATGTCAGCACAGTGGCGGCTATAACGGCGTATTTTAAGGTTTCAAGCACGCGCTTAAACTGTTTTGCACCGTAATTATAGCCTAAAAGCGGCTGTGCACCTTGATTTATTCCGAACACTGGCATCATAATCAGCATGGAGAAACTGTTGATAATTCCGATTGCGGTAAGTGCACTGTCGCCGCCTGTTTCAGAGCCGAAATATGCAATTCCCGCAGATGAAATGTTTACGTTGTATAGCAGTGATACAAAGCTTGCGGCGAGGTTCAAAGCAAATTGTGCCGAGCCTGCTGCCATGATTTGACCTGTAATGGGCAGTTTTAACTTAAATCCCTTTAGGGAAAGACGCAAAATAGCTTTTTTTGACAAAACAAAGTATAAAATAAACGTCATTGAGAAGAATTGAGCAATAACAGTGGCTATTGCCGCGCCCTCGACACCCCATTTAAAGGCAAAAATGAAGATAGGGTCGAGAATAATATTCGTTATTGCGCCGATTAGCATGGCAATCATCGTCATTTTCGGGAAGCCTTGGGCACGTGTGCTGTGGCTCATGCCGAAGCCGATAAGCTGAAATGGTGTTCCCAGTAAAACTATGCGGTAGTACTGAATGGCGTACTCTAAGGACGCAGAGCCTTCCTGTCCGCCAAACAGCACGAGGATTTGCTTTGTAAATAACAGACCGATGCCCATAATAATTACGCCTGCAATTGCTAACAAAACAAAGCAGTGGTTTAAAATTTGCTGAGCGTCCTCTTTTCGCTTTTCGCCAAGTCTAAGGGAAATTAAATTAGCCGCACCAGGACCGAAAAGCATTGCAAAGGCGAAACTGACCATCATTGGAGGCCCTGCGACGGTCAAGCCTCCGATGGCGGCTTCGGCAACTCCTTGTCCAACAAATATACGATCTGCAACGTTATAAAGGGCGTTTACTATCATTCCGGTGATTGCGGGCAGGGTAAAGGAAAGCAGGAGCTTTGGTATCGGCTTGACACCTAGCCTGTTGGCATTATCCATTATTTCACGTCTTTCAATAAAATTCGGCTGAGGTGTAATTTTCACCGTTGCCGATTAGCTCGGTGTATTTACCCGAGCTGTTAGAGGCTGCAAAGGTGGGGTCCATTCTTACGTATGTGTTACCCTTAAATTCAAATTTTCCGTTGATATCTATAGAGCCTTTTTCCTTGATAAAAACCTCTGTCCAAGCGTGGGTAATGGAATTGCCTTTATCGTCAACAGCCTTGCCAATGACAATTTTAGTTGGAATTCCAACAGCACGGCACATTGCAGCCATCAAGGAGGCGTAATTTGAGCAGATGCCGATTCGTTTTAGATAGGTTTCATCAGGGTCGGGGACATATCCGACAACCTTTTCGGTGACGACATCAGCCGCAAGACTGGTATCATACGCGACATTGGTGACAATCCATTGCCATATGGCGCTAAGCCTGTCAAGGTCGTTGTCATATTTTTTTGAAAGCTGAATAGCCGCGCTGACGCAGTCTGATTTTTGGGTAAAGGAGGAGTACTTTATGGGTACGAGAAACGGTACATATTCATCTTGAAGCTTTACGTCAACAGACACCTTTTGGAGCAGAATTGCGTTTTTTGAACTGCTGACATCGTAAATAGTAATTACATATTTGCCGTCACCAAAGGTGAAGTTTAAGGCATCCCATTTAGTGTCCGACCGTAAAAAGAAGCGGGAGTATTTTTTTAGCTCTTTTCCGTTTTCGTCAATCAATGTGAACATAATTCTAAGTGTAATGCTTGTATTAGTAAGGGTTCTGAGCTTTATATAACCAAGAGAAACATTTGCTGTGTCAACCTCTGTCAGTGAGGAGTTTACAAGCACGGGTTCGTTTTCGGCGGGGAGATTGAAAATAGGATTAACTGCACGGGGGGCAGGCATTGGCGAGGGATATAATTTTGGCGCAGAGGGCTTAAAAAACGGCAGGGCAGGGGCAGCAGAGACTCCTGCGATGGATGTATAGCTAAATAATAGTGAAAAAATAAGGCAGAGAAGCTTTTTAGCTGTTTGACGGCTAAAAAAACGCTTATCGCTGCTTAACATCAATTGCTGCCCTCCTTTAGTTAAAAAATGCTGCTTATCGCCAAGTATATACCATTTTTAGCAGAATTGTCAAGAATCGAAGCGATAATCTTATGTTAATATTGTGCTGATATTATGTCGATATACCTATTGTCGAAAATGGTCATTTTTTGGCTTGTAATTCCGTAGGAGTTATGTTACAATGGCGGGGTTAGGAAGTGAGCTAGAGGTGAGAATGAGTAAGGCTAAGGGGCTTTGGATTGTTATTCTTGTATTAATTATGTCAACTGCATCAGCCTGTATAAGCCAGTCTCCAAGCTCGGAATCTTACTTATCGGCGAACCATCAGCTTATTGGCAAAAAGCCTGCAGTGTCGCCAAAAAACACGCCGTCCCGCAGTCCGTCACCATCGGAAAACGTACAAAGTGACGAAAGCGCGCAGCCGTCTGACGTTCCTGAAATTACCGCAAGTCCGTCACTTCCGCAGGAGGAAGTTCCTGTAACGACAGATACGCCCATTGTAAATTCAGGTAATAGCTCTGTTGAAGAAAAAATTGAGCCTACATATGTATTTGATTCAATAATTATTGTTAATAAAAAACACCGCCTTGACAAAAGCTATGTTCCCGAAAACCTTGTGCGCTATGGAAAAACCGGATATTATTTGACGCAGGAAACGGTTGACGCCTTGAAAACTATGCTAGATGCCGCGAAGGAAGACGGAATTTCCATTGTTTTAACCAGTGCCTACAGAACTTACGCAAGGCAGGAAACGCTTTTTAAGCAAGAGGTTAATAAATACAAAAAGTACGGCGACGATGCTGAACGCCGTGCGGGACAGGTAGTTGCGCCGCCGGGGGCGTCTGAGCATCAGTTAGGCACGACGGTTGACCTAAGAGACCCTAAGAGCACTAAATTCAGTGAGTTTAAGTACACTGAGCAAAGTGAATGGATTAAGGAAAATTGCGCAAAATATGGCTTTATTATCAGATATCCTGAGGGAAAAACTGATATTACCGATATTATTTATGAGCCGTGGCATTTGAGGTACTTAGGCGTGGAATACGCCAAAAAGATTACCGAAAGCGGACTTTGCTTAGAGGAATGGTTGGATGCGGATTCGTAGACGCAAGCATATTATGGAGCGGCTTCAAAAAGTCGCTCCATTTCTAATTGAAACCCCTGCCGATTATCGGGGACGCTGGCTGTCTCTTGCCCCTCAGTGTGATAGCATGTCGCTTGAATTAGGCGGCGGCATGGGTGCGTTTATTAATGAAATGGCGTTGCGTAACCCAAAGACGCTGTATATCGCCTTTGAAAAAGAGCGTGACGTTATTATTAAAGCTCTTGAGAAGACTGTAAGCCTTGAAATTACTAATCTTTATTTCGTTTTAGATACTGCCGTAATATTGGAAACCTGCTTTGAAAAACACGAAGTCGGAGCGATATACTTAAACTTTTCAGACCCGTGGCCTCATTGGAAGGCGGCAATCAGACGGCTGACACATCGTAACTTTTTGAAAATGTATGTACATTGCCTTAAGCCAGACGGTTATCTTGAGTTCAAGACTGATAATGCAGGACTTTTTGCGTTTTCACATAAGGAATTGCGTGAATGCGGCTGGGATATTACATTTTATACTGAGGATTACCCCCACGATGCAGATAATATTTTAACAGAATATGAAGAACGTTTCCGAGCTATAGGCATACCAATCCGAAAACTAATAGCCCTCCCGCCTAAATAAAACAGAGTAACCCACCCCCAAAAAACATCAGCAAAAGTTTTGCTTGAGCTTTTTCAAAAGCTCATGGTTTAAAGGCAACGCCTTTATCGAGCCTCGCAAGGCTCGAAACCCCACCCCTGAGCCGAGCGAACCAAAAAATCGCAAAAAAAAACGCAACACAGCAACGCGTCGTTGCGCCACCTAAAACAACCACAAATGCACAACAATAGAACCCCCAGCCCGCAATCGCGGACTGGGGGTTATTACTATTTATACAAAGTACGCTCGCTCGAATCTAATGCCAAATACTTCCCCGCAATTCTATAGTACCACGACGCAGCTCCGGTGTAGTAGCTCCAACCGCCGCGCCCAACATGCTCATCACAGGAGTAGATATCCGCCGCCAGTACATATGGCTCTTGCTTGTAAACGTCTATTGGGTGTGTTGACGGTGCGAGCAGATGCATGAGCTTTTTACCACGCTCACTATCTCCAATTTTGAAATACGCCATTGCAAGCCACACAGCGGCGTGGGTGTACTGACCGCCGTTTTCGCGAACACCGCTGACGTACCCCTTGATATAACCGGGGTCACGGCTAGATTTGTTAAAAGCGGGGGTGAAGAGCTTGATAATACCGTTTTCTTCGTCTACAAGCTGCGCCCATGCGTTGTCAAGGGCTGTTTTGCAGGCGTTTTTGGGCATTCCGGGAAGATTCAGGGCGTCAATTTCATCAGCAAAGAACACTGAAAAGCTTTGCGCAATGGAGTCGATTTTGCATTCTTCGTCATTTTGAGAGCCGAGGGTTGAGCCGTCGTCATAGTAACCACGCCTGAACCAGCCGCCATCCCAAGATGAAGCGGCGGCATGTATGAGGCGGGCGCGCCACTCCTTATAATGCTTCTCTTTGGCAAAATCGTGATTATCTAAGCAGACCTTGCCAAAGCGTTCCAGTACATGGGCTAAAAACCATGCTAACCAGACACTTTCGCCCTTGCCTTCTTTTCCAACCTTGTTAAGCCCATCGTTCCAGTCGCCGTTGCCGATGAAGGGCAGACCATGGTCACCAACGCCGCGGGTTAGGGCGCAGTCTATTGCTCTGACGCAGTGGTCAAATACAGATGAGCGATATTCGGTGCGCCGTGGGGTTTCGTAACGCTCGTCCTCACTTTCAAGGAGGACAGTGGAGGTGATAAAGGGTAGCTCCTGCTCTAAAATGGCGTTGTCTGAAGTCTTTTCAAGATAGTCGCACACTGGATAGGGCAGCCAGAGTAAATCATCAGAACAGCGGGTGCGGACACCTTTTTCCCCCTCAAGTGTGACATTTTCAGGATGCCACCAGTGCTGAACGTCACCTTCCTCGTATTGATGAACACAGGCTCTGAAAATCTGGGTTCTTGTAAGCTTACTGTCGCTGACAAGGGCGGCGCAGCTATCTTGAAGCTGGTCGCGAAAACCGTATGCGCCGCCGCACTGATGCATTGACGCTCTGGCAAACAGTCGGCATGCGATAACCTGATACATAGACCAGCCGTTGAAATATTTGTCCACAGCTTCGTCCACAAGTCTTGGCTTTTCTGAGTACATCACCAAGTCTTGCCAATATTTCTGAGTTTCCTCAAGGGCTTTTTCGGCGTCCTCAAGACTGCGAAGCTTGCTTATAAGCTCAAGACCGCCATGGTTTTCAGCGCAGCCAGTTACTAAGACCAGCGGCTTGTTTTCAGTGAGTTTTAGCTGAACGTTGAGCTGACCTGCTTCTCGCTCCAAAAGCTCGGTGTTTTCAGAGGCGGAAACGGTAAACATTTGAGGGGAGTAACCCTTGTTGTAGGGGTTTTCAGCGGTTATAACGCCGTTTTCATGGCGAACAAGCTTGGAAAATCTGCCGTGGTCTGGGTTGACACCCATCACAAGCTCGGCTTCAAGGGTAACAGTGGCGTCCTTTGCGCCCACAACGTCAATTATCAAAACCCGCGCCATTCTTGACTTGGGAACGAAGGCGGTGGTGGTTATTGTAACATCGCCGCAACGCTTTTCCCATTTTGCAAAGCCAAAGCCATAGGTGGAGGTGCACTCAAAGCCGTCACTTGCCGTGAAAAGGCTGCATTCTAAGCCTTCGGCTTTAAGGGTGAGGGCTTCGCTGGTGGTTTCCGTATAGCTGTCATTAATCCACTTAGTCATTTTGTTTTCGCGGGAATTGTAACGCCAAGAGTGACCTAATCCGCATTCGTTGACGAGACAGCCAAAGGCTCTGTTTGCAAGGACATGCCCCCATGACCGCGGAGGCAGACCCTTGAAGCTAAATGAGCCGTCATTGTCCCAACTATAATTAACCTCGCCTCTTTGGGGAACTGTGACTTTAAAAGCAGACTTTCCATTTTCAAAAGTTGAAGTGGCGACATCTTCCGAGACTTTGAGTGACGTGTTTGGTACTACGTTGGTTTTTTGACTGAGAGCTGTGCCGAGAGTAACATGAGCTACCGCCCGAATTAAAATCTCCTCGCTGGAAGATTCATGACTGCCAATGTCAACAATGTGGACGCCGCCTCTGCTGGCGAGACTTTTTTCAACGCTGAGCTGCTTTAAAACCTCCATTGTTGCACTGCGAACTGGGCGCATATAGTCAGCACCGTCACGGGATAGGATGACTAGGTCAACCTTAATACCGCACATTCTAAGAAAACGGTGACATTTGAGGTGAGATTTAAGCTTGGCGTGGTCGTCGTTTTCATGGGCATCGCTTAGAATTATTGGCAAATCTCCTGATATTCCGCTTTTCCACAGTCCGCGTTGCCCCTCAACTAGCCCCGCGCGGTATTCCTCGGGTACATTTGGCTTAGTATATAGGAGCTGCCGCAGGACGTCCAAGGCGTATTCGACTTCCGTGGTACTCATTTTTAGTAGCTTAATAGCACCGTCAATACGACCGTGGGAGGGAGCTTTGGCGGAAAGTGTGCGCTTTGCCGAACGGAGAACGTCCTCAGAGGTCATGGCATAGGCGAGGGCGATGCTGGCGGTAAACTCTTCGTCTGGCTTCAATGATACCTCGAAGCGCAGCAGAGCGCAGGGGTCTAATGGGATGGAGCGTTCACCGTCTGAAATGGTTTTTTTGGGCTGTTCCTTGATACAGCAAGCTGACATTTTATTGTCGCTCAAAACGGCGGCATAACCTTCGCCCTTGCCGCCTCTGGGTCTGCGGTGAAAAACTATACCGTTTTCGCAGCCCGTGGCTTCTAAAAACAGCTTAGAAAATGCGGGATGCGCCGTATAGTCTGCGTTGTCCTGCAAAACAGGCTCGAAGTAGCAGACTATTGACCCTGAAAGTGTTGTTTTAGAGGTGTTTTTAAGCTTTATGGTGCGTTTTTCAGCGTTTTCATTGCTGGGAACGGTGAGCATAAGCTCCGAGGAGAAGTTTTCCGAATTTCGCTGCCATACCGCCTTGCCGCCGTCAAAGACTGCACTGCATTGGTTTTCAGGGACGTATAGGCAGGAAAATAGACCGTTTAAGCCGTCTTCATTCTCAAAATAGAATCGCATTCCTGTCGTAAAGCGGTCGGAGGACGTCATTTCCATGCTGCCGCAGCGGGAGGCGGTTATGCCTGTGTCTGAGCAGAACACAGTGTAGGACGCATTGCCAAGAACATGCGCTTGAGGGTTTGCATTGTCTAGCTCGTCAAATTTTCTGATTATGCCGTCAGATACAATGCGCATGGGCTTTTCGGGAACGTCGCTTTCCTTTTGGCGCAAGGTGTCTGTTCCCACAGGGGCGCGCTCCTCAAGAAGGCTGTGAAAGGCGTTCATGGTAGGGTTGCGCATGAAGCGTTTTTGCCAGACGTCGTCCTTTAGTGCGTTTGTGGCGGCGACCATACTCATGCCGATATGATGGGACATATAACAGCGCACTGGCTCAAATTCTGCGGTTTTTGTCGATAGTCTTGCAGGGGTGAAATCCGCCGCCTCTATTAACCCGTACTTTCCCTCTAACCCCATGGATACCAAGCGTCTGAGGTTTTGCACAGACCGCCTTGGGTTTATTATTAAGCCTAAAAACGAGGAGTAGGGAGAAATTACGGTTTCCTTTCCCAAGCCTCGCTTGAAGGCGAGGGCGGGAATGCCGTGTGCCTTATATTGGTAGTTTAACGCAGGGTCAAAGGCGTAAAAACAGCTTTCGGATATGCCCCATGGAATGCCGTAGTCCTCCCCGCGCTTGCACTGTCTTGAAAATGCGAAGCTTAGACTTTCATATAATAGGGAATTTTTAGGAATGGGCAGCACCAAATGAGGCATGAAGTACTCAAACATAGTGCCTGTCCATGACGCCATACCTCTGTACCCATCGTCACTGGCAAGTGCTCGTCCCAGTCGTTGCCAGTGCTTTCGGCTGACTTGACCGCTGGCCACTGCTAAAAAGCTGGTTTGCCGCGCTTCTGATGCTAATAGGTCGTAATAGCTTTCCAGAAGCTCGTTTTTGTCCATGTCGTAGCAAATGGAGAATAGTCTGCGCTGACTATCGTACAGCACACTAAAGTCCATATCGCGCCAAAGTGCACCTGCACGAGCGGCAATTTCGCCCGCTGACGGATGCTTGCTTTCAAGCAACGCCTGTTCAAGAGCCAGCAAATAACCCGCAAGGTTTCCGCTGTCAACGGTGGAAACACAGCAGGGCTGTAAGGGCGCAAGGGTTCTGGTGTCAATCCAGTTTACGATATGACCGTGCCACTTAGGGAGCTTTTCAATGGTGGAAAGCATGTTGCCGATAAGCTGTAAAGCCTTGTCCTCGCTGATAAGCTGCAAATCCACAGCCGACCAACAGCACAATAGCCCGAAGCCAATGTTGGTGGGGGAGGTTCGATGGGCGATACCCACCGAGGGCTGCTCCTGCCAGTTGTCCGGAGGGAGATAATTGTCTTCTGGGGTGCAGAAATCCAGAAAATATCCAAACATAAGGGCGGACATTCTGTATAAAAAAGCTCTGTCTGAGCCGGACAAAGCCTTGGCCTTTTGTATGCCGTCAGGCTTGCTGATTGCCGCCGCAATCCAAGGTGCGGCAACCCATGCGATGCCCACAGCCCATCCCACCGCCGCCGCAAAAATGCCCACAGCAGTCAGGCTTACGCCCACCGCCGCAAAACAGGCAGTCAGCGTACCCCATGCGATGCTTGAAAACATTTTTCGGGCAGTTGCAATAGAAGAACGAGAATATTTATCAGCCTGCGCCGCCGTCATCCACCGCAGAAGGTGCTTTTTGGAAATAGTCATTCTGTACAGCGACGCTAAGGCGGCATGGAGATTGATAATTGCGCCATAGGGCAGAAACACCAGTTGTAGCAAGGTTTGCAGAGCCACAGCTCTGACGCCTGAAATTATGGTGCTGTGATGGCGTACTCGATGGGCTCCCGCTCTGAAAGCATTGTACGCTGAGGAAATTATTAAGTTTGTCATCAGGCATATAACCGCTAAAAGTCCTGCGGCGTACAGCCCTGCACCGCCAACGGTTACGGCGAGGGTTATAGACATCAGCAGCGCAAAGGGCGTGACGCTTCGGCGCAGATTATCAAATATTTTAACCCTTGAGAGCCGACTGAGGGGATTGCGTTCGTGACCTTTGTTAGTAGGAACATAGGGCATCATCCATGATGCAATTTGCCAGTCGCCTCTTGTCCAGCGGTGAAGCCTGTCGTACCACGAAGCCACTTTGTATGGGCAGCCGTCGGACAGTTCTACGTCTCCTGCCAGGGCGGCGCGAAGATAACTACCCTCCAAAAGGTCGTGGGAAAGAATGCGGTTTTGGGGGAAACGACCGTCAAGCACCTGCAAGCACACTTCTACATTGATTATGCCTTTGCCTGTAAATGTCGCCTCGCCGAAAAGGTCGTGATACACCTCACTGCACTGACCGCCGTAGGGGTCAAGTCCGCCCTGACCTGCAAAAACACGGGAAAACAGGCTCTTGCCAGCGTCCTCAAGGTCTACGGCAATTCTTGGTAAAATTACTCCGCAACCTTCGACTACCACGTTACGTTTTTTGTCAATCACCGGCTGATTAAGAGGGTGCGCCATTGCCCCAGCCATTTCTGCGGCAGTTCCCGGAAGTAGTCTGGTGTCTGTGTCAAGGGTGATAAGGTATTTAACATCTCCAAGCTTTTGCTTGTCTCCGTTGGCGACATACAAGGATGTGGGCTTGCCTCTCAGCAGACGCATCAGTTCCATGAGTGCACCACGCTTGCGCTCTGCGCCCATGTACACCTTGTCGCGGATGTTGAACTCTCTGGGGCGTAAAAACATATAAAAGCGTCCGTCATAACGCTGATTTAGCTCAAAAATTCCTTGGGTTACGGTGTCGATTACCCGCTTGTCTCCACCTTTTTGCTTTATTGACGAATCGGGAAGGTCGCCCAGAATTCCGAAGTATAGGTTTTTTCCTGCGTCTCTGTTGGCGTGGTAGTATGTTTCAAGGCTTTTTACAAGTTCTGTACCCGACTTTGCGTCAGTAATCAGTGCGCTTATAACGCAAAGTGTGGCTTTGTCGTCAGGTATGCCGTTTTCCCACTTCATGCGGACGGTGTAACGTGGCTTTGTGAGTCTGAGGGCAAGCATGTCGCAGATATTTTTTGCAATATCCGCCGAGGGAAATACCGCAAGCAGAGCCGTTACCCAGTAACCACTTAGTACGGCTATTGCAGATGTGAGAAGGGCTGTGAGAATAATTATCGAAAGGATGTAAAGCGACTGAGGGGCTTTTGAAGGGCGTTTTCCCAAGGGATGAGATAAAATTGCGTATCCCACATGCTTTTCCCGCTCTTCCGAGGCGGTTTTGCATCGGTACAACACCTTTTGAGAAACCTCTACTTCGCTTAGTCGGTTTTTCCGTGCAAGTCTGGAAAGTGCCTGACGGTACTGGCTACAGGACTGCTCGTCCATCTGCTCATATATTCCCGCGGGGTCTTCAAGCAGCATTCTCTCCATATAGCTTTGAGCCTTTAAAGTCTCCGTCATGTCGGTAACTGACAGCTTGCGTAGGGAGCTGATTGTGTTTGCCAGTATTGATGCAGTTTTGGCTGCATCAATGGTTTTTGCCTTGGCGTATTCAACCATTGCCGTAACGGTGTATTCAATCAGGGCAGCACGAAGCATGGGTACAAACGCCCAAAGCTCGCACTCCATAAGGGACCTGTACTTTTGAGTGCCATCTAAGAAAAGCTCAATGCGCTGCTTAGTCACCTCGCCGTCCCCCGAACGAACCAACGCCTGTGCCAGTCGATACACTGCAGGCATTCTCTTAACCGAGGGCAGGTTTTTTATGCTGCGAATATCCCGCACAGCCTCTAAGCCCTCACGATTTATCAAATACTTATTGTCTAGCACCCATTCAGCTACTTCACGTTCTTTAGAGGTTCGCGAATCGTTTTTCTCAGCCTCGAGTAATATGGCGGCAATTGCACCGACAGTCCGCATACCTCTTTGAAGCTCACGGGCGACGTTTTTTCCTCCGGAATATCCTTTAACTTTTAACAGAGCGGCATCGTTTTCCGCCCAGTGAGATAAGTTTTCATTATCAACGGTCATAATAGCCTCCATAGATAGAGATGTTAGCTATTATTTACTTGGAGATGAATATTTATCCTCGCAAAACTGATTCACTACGGAAATTCAATTTATTTCAGAAAAGGCTTAAGTTGACTGGCGTATTGTTCGATGTAAGACTTAGAGGGAATGATTCCCTTGTAATGCTAATCTCAATTTTTATCTGAGAATAGTATAATTTATTCAAGGAGGAACATAAAATGAAGGTTGATACAGGTGTAAACACCAGTGCAATTTCAATGGCGTCAAGCACTGTGAAGGAGTACAAAGGCAGCACATCCATTGTAGGCACACGGAATTCAGGGGGGAACACATTTAATTATGAGGAAAAATCCTCCTTTGAATACACGGAAAAGTCCCAAAGTTACGGCGTAATATATTCCAAGGGCGTACCCGGAGCGAATACATCACCGCTGATTTCAGGGCAAAAGAACGATTCTGAGTCCTCTCTTACTCCAACGGGAAACAACGAAGAGGGTAGTGCAGGCGAAGCCAATACAGGCAACAACGCAAGTCCCAAGGAGTACGGAAATTTCGGAGAAAATGCCAAGGCGTTGGCACGAAACCTAAATGTAGATGTCAGAAGGCTGCATGATAAGCTTAGTGACTTAAATAAAGACTTCCGCTTACGATTAATTGAAATGCTGTTTGACAAAATGGGCTTCAAGGTTCATCAATTTGACCCCTCTAAAAAATCTGATGTGGATGTAGAGGGTGACATGGCGGAGCTGACAAGACAAATGTTGGGCGGCGGCGCAGCAGCGGCATCTGGCGAAGGTGCAGAGGCTACACCAAACACAAATATTTCGGAAAGCCCGTCTGCAAGTAATGCTGGAAGCCCAAGCAATGTTACAACGTTTTCCTATGAACAAACCACCGAGATGTCAATAGAGCAGAGCATGAGCTTTTCAGCAAAGGGCGTTGTGAAAACCCAAGACGGCAGAAGCATCAACATAGATTTAGAGCTTAATTTGTCAAGCTCTTTCTACGCTAAAAACGTTGAAAAAATTGAGGGTAAATTCGTAGACCCGCTTGTGATAAACTTTGACGCCCCCGCCGCCGCATTAACTCAAACAAAATTCGCCTTTGATATCGACAATAACGGCACAAGCGACCAGATATCAAACCTTATGCAGGGCAGCGGCTTCCTCGCACTGGATAAAAACGAGGACGGAACTGTAAACAACGGCAGCGAGCTGTTCGGCACAGAAAGCGGAAACGGCTTTGCAGATTTGGCAGCCTATGACAACGACAAAAACGGCTGGATTGACGAAAGCGACGATATTTATGATAAGCTGCGTATTTTTACAGTTGACGAAGCCGGAAAGCAGAGCTTGGTCGCATTGGGCGAAAAGGGAATCGGCGCATTGTACCTAGGCAACGCCAAGGCAGACTATGCACTGGGAAGTATTGCAAACCCTGATGCGATGATTCGTTCCACAGGCGTTTTCCTCCGTGAAAACGGCACAGCCGGAACTATGCAGCATTTGGATTTTAAGGTTTAGAGTTGTTTTGGGCGCATCGTGAATGCTTGTGAGAGTAAATCGAGCGTTGTGTGATGTGCGCAGGTGAAAGGCTATCAGGGAAGTGATTCCCTGATAGCCTTTAAAACAGGGTTGTACCTCATGCCCTGTTATGGTAAAAAAATATTTGTTTGACAAATTAAATCATTTGTTCTATAATATAGACATAGAACAAATGATAGGAGAATTAAAATGGCAAATGAACCCAGAGTTAAATTCAAGGAGCTTGTGTTAAACGAAAAAACTGTAGGCTCAATAGCGTATCTAAATTGGATTATTGATGGAAGTTATTTTACCGAATGCCCAACAGAGAGCACTTCATTCGATGGGATGAAGTTTATATCCTCTTTGGGGAAATTAATTGAACAAGCTTTCTCAAAAATGGAAGGAGATTATAAAAATGCTAAGCTAAATATGTGGAATGTTCCAATGGGTAATAGGGAGTTGACAATTAAGTTTATTGATGCATTGGCAGCGGCAAAAGGGAAGCTGGGTCTTTCTGTTTCCTTTGATTTGGCGAATCTGCGGAAATATCTTAATCTAACTCATAGCAGTATTTTACCGAGCAACGTAAGTTTTGGTAATGTTGAAATGTTAATGAAGGTAACCTCAGAAATATCAAAATATAACGGCTCCATGTATGATGTAATAATGGGTAAATTACCAGTACCGCCCGCCTATCCGTACAAAAGCAAGATTGAGGATATCCAAAAGTTCAAATCCGAAGAAATCGAATATGTCGTGGGAGTATTGAAGTTAAGTAAAACAGTGCCAAAAGGTAAAAATTCTCTCGAGCTTTGCAGCAAGGATTACATTAATAACATAGCAAAGAGCATTTTTGGAGTATCAGTTAAATCTTTTGCAGATAGGGAGTCATTCTACGTAGATGGTCTCAAAGATTCTGTGCAGACTATTTGCAAAACTATTTTAAATGACCTTAAAACAGGGCTAAAATCAATTTGCCGTGTAAAAAAGGAAAACAAAAAGAATATTTTGTCGTTTATATCGGCTGCAAATAAAATATGCTCAACATCAGAAGCGGATGAGATTAAGAGTATAGTTGATTATTCAGAAGAATTATTTGCTAATTTTCCCGGTCTACCCCCTTTGTCATTGTTTAACGTACCAGAGGAAATCCTTCGCGGACATCAGAAGGTGGAGGACTACCTTAAGGAAAACAAAGGACCATTTTTTGCACCAGCAGATGACTATGTGTTTGATCGAATTGAGAAATACATTGATGAAGATAATGTTTACATTCGCGTGAAACGCAAAGCATTATCAGTGACGGGCAAAGTCAGAACTGAAATCTATGTGAATGAATCTTGTATTTTGTATAAAGAAGAGGAGAAACTTACTTTTGATAGCGTCCTAAAGGGATCTTACTTAAAGATGAAAACTGATAATATTTCCTATAAAAGACTAACCAAATTTGATGTCGATTTAATGAGCGGTGAAGTGCTAAAACACCCATTAGAGACATTTGGCAATTTTGTCGAAAATTTAGAAGTAATAGGCCCGTTTCTTGAAGCATTTTTCGCAAAAACGCCTAAAATGAAAGGATTAGTTAAGAATATCCCTGCTATATCCGTTGCTATGTCAGTTCTTGAAGAAACTATCGATACTTCGGGATTTTCGATAAAAAAAGATGATATTGAGTTGAAATTTGGAGGAATGAGTTTTATACTAGATGGAGTCACATATTCTCTGAAAAAATTTTACAATTGATTACGAGGACGAAAATCATGAACTTTCTCACAATAGTATTCAACCCCCGTAAGGCACTGAAAGCCCACTTGTTAGACGAAGCATCTTTTAAATCGCATACAGTACATATAGTAGCGTTAATCGGCATTCTGCTGAATTTTTTGGTATTCATGTTTTATTTAGGCTCTATTAGTGTGTTATCAATCATTGTTGCGTTGGGACAAATCTTGATTTTAACATATTATGTTTTTACTTTATCTCCAAGGAAATTCTTGAAGTATTTCAATAGAATAGATGCGTCAAAAAGAATTCAAACATTGTTTAAGGATAAAGAGCGGCAAAAAGAGGTAACAGATGCTTTTCTGAGAATTGTTCGCATTGCGTGGGTAGTGCTTTGTATAGTTAATACACCAATTGTGATTATAAAAGTATTAATAATTAGCGTGCCTGATACTTTCTATCAGTATGTAGCAATTCTGTTGGAAGTTGCTCTATATACACTGACTGGGGTATGGCTGTTTAAGATAATATATCCTAAATATATATTTGACAAAAGCGTGGGTATTAAGTTTATCGTTAAATACGTCCTGTTTTTCGCAATAACATATGGTGTTCTGACGTTTGTAAATTTTTATGTATTAACACTTGCGTCCGCTCTCATTGTGGGGAGTTTATCTAGCTGACTACTCTTACTATAAGCAACTATACCTCATATTAGCATCATATTAATGGCGAAACACTTCAAATAAAGTGAGGCATCCTTATGTCAAAACTCTACAAAATATGCTCAGTACTGTTCACCCCGCAAAAAGCTGCCAGTGAGGGATTGTTTGACGGGAGTGTGTTGCTGTCTGGTACATTGTTAAAGATTTTAATCGTAGTTGCTGCTATAAATGCAGTATTTAGAACAGTATATTTTGACCGCAAACCGGTAACATTTATGGCTATTTTAGGATATGCTTTTGGCGGAGTAGTACTCATTTGGACTTATAAAATATATACAAATATACTATACAGGCAACTCTATCAACATAAGAATTTGAAGCGCAGTCTATCGTTAAAGATGAAAAGTGAAATATCTGCTAACTTACTTTACGAATGCAGACAAATATCATTATGGCTTATTGTTTTATCCTATTTAGTTAATATACCTTACTACATTTCGGAAATCACACTAAACCTATTGGGCTGGACTATTTTGCCAGTAGTTGCATATTCCCTTGCAGTACCATATTTTTTGATATATTTTATATGGTCATTTTTTGTTATGTTTCCTAAATATATACCAGTCAAAAAAGAGGCGTTAAAAGCAGCTTTCATTTTTAACCTTAAAATTGCTCTCATATCTGCAAGTATAACGATTGGACTAACTGTTGCAGGTGCGCTTCTAATCTGGTATTCTCGAAGGGGATATTGAAAAGCTTAATGCTTTCTCACTACTATTCAGCCAAAGACTCCCCATACACACCCTTGATATTACTCCTTAATAATCACAGTATTACCCTCAACATGCTTTTTTTCCATAACATGGCGGGCTTTTCTGTTTGCGACACTGTCAAATACTATGGAAAAGTCATAATCGGCAGGATAAAGCTCGGTGGCTGCAACCTTTAGCTGTAATCGCTTGTGATTTATCAGCAGCTTTTTGCCCTTAACCAAAACGCCGATTTCGCCCTTTTCGTTGGCCTTGGCGTACACAATGCCGATATCCTTCTGAGGGTAAACGGTTACGCTTTCGCCAAGGGAGAAACGCTGGCTTCTAGGTGTTGCCAGCGGCTTTTCCTCTGTTTGCTCAACTGCGAGGGGCTTAACCTCGATTATTGACGATTTATTTGGTGCTGTCTGCTCAGATTTAGGCTTTACAACAGAGTACGCCGCTTCTCTGGCACGGGTGAGCATATGGGCAGACAACCCAAGTCTTTCGGCAATGTATAATGCGCAGCTTTCTCCCGACTCGCCGATTTCCAGACGGTACAAGGGGACAAGGCTATCTCTGTCAAATGCCATACGTGCATTTATCAGCCCCGCCTTTGTATTGGCAAGCTCCTTGATTTCAGGGTAGTGAGTTGTCGCAACGAACAGGCAGCCAAGGCGGAGCAGCTCTTCGATTATAGCAGTCGCTATGCCCATGCCCTCGGCGGGGTCTGTGCCAGAACCCAGTTCGTCAAGCAAAACCAAGGAGGTTTTGCTTGACGTTTTTAATATATCAATAATATTTGTTATGTGAGACGAAAATGTCGATAGATTCTCGCTTATGCTCTGACCGTCTCCAATGTCGCACAGCACAGTATCGTTAATGCAAAAAGTGCTTTGACTGTCGGCTGGCACATGGAGACCGCTTTGCGCCATCAGCGATAGAAGCCCTACCGTTTTTAATGCCACGGTTTTACCGCCGGTATTTGGTCCTGTTATAATAACGCCTGATATGCCGTCCCCCAGAGAAAAGTCAAGGGGCACGGCGGTGGCAGCGTTTAGCAGGGGATGTCTTGCTGACAGTATTCTCAATTCTCGGTTCGTAGAAATGCGCACGGGCGAGCCGTTCATAGCGATGCTTATATATGCTTTGGCAAAGAGAAAGTCCAATATTTCCATTGCTTCGATGTTGAGTCTTATGGAAGGCAAGGCTTCGTCTATCATTGCGGCCAAGGTGTACAAAATCCGCCTGACCTCGCAATCCTCCTCGACGTATAAAACGCCAAGTTCGTCCTGAAGTTTGCGTACTGAGGTTGGCTCTATAAAGCATGTTCCGCCTGTATTTGAAATCTCGATTACCGAGCCTTGGACATCGTGCTTGTGTTCTCTTTTAACAGGAAGAGTGTAGTGACCACCTCGGACGGAAACGAAGGCTTCCGAAAACCAAGCCTTGTTTTTTCTGAGTAAACCATCTAATTTTGACTTAATTTGCTCGCCAGTACTTGAGATTTTTCGCCTGATATCAAGCAATATCTGAGAGGCTCTGTCATCCACTTGACCGTTGCGAATGCAGCGGTCAATTTCGTTTTCCAGCTCAGGCAAAAGAGCAATAGAGCCTCCGTAATATGCAATGTCCGAGCCTGTGGACTCAGCTCTTTTGAGGTATTCCTTTAATCGCCTACATGCCATGAGAAAGGTGTAGACATGCCCCACTTGTTCAGGAGTAAGTAATGCGTCAACCCCAAGCAGCCCAAGGGTTTTGTCAAGGTCAGCCATGGTGGCAATGGGAGGTGTGCCTACATTTTCTATAATTTTTTTTGCCTGAGTAGTTTCGTTAATTTTCCGTTCGGCGTCCTGCAAGCTGTTTGCTGGGGATAATTGAATGCAAAGCTTCTTAGCGTTGTCTGAGCGTGCGTGAGATGCAAGCATTTCAAGTATTTTATCAAACTCAAGAGTTTTGTAATGTTTCATTGTGGTTCTCCCTTTTTTAGTGTAAACTGTCTCGTGCATGTGTCTGTAAGTAATTGTTGACACAAAAATAGCGTAACAAGCACTCCTTGTTACGCTACAAGTCTATCTCATAAAATGAGCAGAAACATGTATTGAAAACGGTTGCGCAGTTCTGTCAGTGTTCAAAAGGCGCAAGTACAAACGGGTAAACCCGCCAATAATAAGCCCTTTGCAACTATATTTAGTTGTATTTCACCATAACAGACAGAACCGACACAAAACGACCACCTTTAATTAGGATGAATACAATATACCATGGGATTTTAATGTTGTCAAGTTGGTCTGGTTTTTTGAATATTACAATTGGTAAAAAATAGTTTTTCGACAAATTTCAATTAATTTCGACATTTGGGTTGTAAGTTTTGCTTCAACGTGTTATATTAGCGGAGTGTGACCTATAAAAAAATAACTTTTTTCTAGCATTTCAGATGCAATAAGGAGAAAAATCGGAATTATGTCAACAAAAACGCTTGTTCGTGTATTGTCTACGCTAATTGCATTTCTAATCCTTTCGGGCGTAATAGCGCCGCAAAATTTCCAAATTTTGGCAATTAATAGTGCATATCCAGAGGAAGCGACCATTAACGCTGTGACGGCTAACCGAACATATTTAGTGCATAAAGGCGGCAATGTGGTGCTTAAAGTCCATGGCGAGAACCTTGAATGCGATATTTTGTTGAGTGCTGTTGACCTTAGTACGCAGACATGGATTGAATCTACAAGAGTAAGCAACGAGACATTTTTATTTATATTTCCCCAAAATGAATCTCAAGAGACTGATGTTTTATACACGGTTTACGCTTCCATCGACAACGGTGCAACTTGGTTGCACTACGGTCAGCTAGTCACGGTAACTGTTTCGAGGATTGCCGAAATTATTGACGTATCAGCCATCATAGCAGACTTTCAAGGTACAAAAACCGTTGACTCACCCATAAATCTATCCGCCACTATTGAGCCGTCAAACGCTTCGTATCACAGCGTTGAGTGGAGTATTCAAGATGTCGGTACAACAGGCGCAGAGCTTAAAGGCGGTATGCTGAAAACCACCAGTGAAGGCGAGGTAATTTTACAGGCTACAATCAGCGAAGGGAAAACAAATGCAAGCGAGGATTTTTTTGAAAGTTTTACAATAACTGTAAAAAATTACGAGCAGTCAACTCCATCGGATTTTTCACTGGAATACTCAGAAAACCTAGACAAAACGTCATATACTGTGACAATTCCCGCGCTGGAGGGAGCTGAGTACAGCTTTGACGGTATAACCTACAGTAGCCTCAACGTTAAAACGGATTGCAGCCCCAGCACCACGATCACGGGCTATGTTCGATATGCGGCAAAGGCTGATTACAATGCAAGCCCCGCCGCGGTGTCAAGTGTGACATTGCCTGTGATTGTTAGACCCGCCACGCCAACGCCGATACCAGCGGCTACGCCAACGCCTTGGACAGAATACCCGACGACTGCACCCACACCATCACAACCCTTTGACCCCGTGCTAAACTACGTAACCTCGCCGAGTACTGTAATGTCAGACAATGGCGAAGCCGTTGCCATACTCTCGCAAAAGCAGGTTTCCGATGCAATATCGGCGGCACACACTGCAAAAAATGAGGGCAGAAGCGTAATTTTGAGCATTGATATCGGTTTATCGGAAGAAGCTCATGTAAAGTCGTTGAATTTGCCCTTTGAAATGCTCACTCTTGCCACGGAGACATCCGCGAAGCTCGTTATTAACTCAGGTCAGCTCGGTTGCATAACCTTTGACAGCGCAGCGGTCAGAGCGTTGGGACAACGTGCGGATGGGACTGAAATTGTGATAAAATCGTCATTGGTTGACAATCAAAGTCTTTCCAAAGAAATGAGCGGGTTAGTTGGTCAGCACCATGTTTACGATTTTTCTGTGACAGCGGGTGGGGAATGCGTTTCAGACTTTGCAGGCGGCAATGCAACCATATCAGTGCCGTACGTTCTCGGTGAAAATGAAAACAAGGACATGATTTTTGCCTATTACATTACCGACAGTGGCGAGCTTGTAGCTATGAACAGCAAATATGACGAGGAAAAACAGCAACTGTTTTTTGCAACAGGTCATTTCTCAAAATATGTAATCGGAAAAAACTATAAAAGCTTTGAGGACGCGCTGCTATTCGGCGACTATGCCACGGCTATAGAATACATAACCATGCGTCAGATAACAAGCGGCGTTGACGGTGATAACTACAGTGCCGCAACGGATTGCTCGAGGGCAATGTTTTTAGTTATGCTCATGCGAGCGTATAATATTCCAAAGGATTTGGAATGGGAAAGCAACTTTTCGGATGCTGGTAATGCATACTATTCCGGATATCTGGCGGCGGCTAAGCGGCTAGGAATTGCTGCGGGAATAGGAGAAAACAGATTTGCTCCGAAGCAGACAATTACTGTTCAAGAAATGTACGTTTTTATATACAACGTCAAGTGCTTCTTGGGACAGGCACAGGGCGATACTGTTATATCAGAAGAGAATTACAATTTATTAGAAATGGGAAACATTGCCTTTTGGGCGGCCAATGCTGTGCATTTGCTGACAACTATGGAGATAACCCCCATCAAGGACAAGCTGATTAATCCAACTTATAATATGACAAGGGGAGACACTGCACAGGCACTTTATGAGGTATTAAGCAGTGATACGTTAAATAATGCTATACAATCGGGCTGATAAGTGATAATATATTCTGGTACATTATGTGTAACTGGGAGGAAAAATGGGGAAAATAGTTAAGGTAATTACTGATACAGGAGTAATTCGTGCCCTTGCCATTGAGGGCAAGGATATAGTGGAGCGGGCGAGACAGATTCACGGGACATCGCCCACAACCTCTGCAGCCCTTGGCAGAGCGTTGCTTGGAGCATCTTTAATGGGCAGTATGCTGAAAAGCGAGGAAGAAAGCATCACCCTAAGAATTGCCGGCGGCGGCCCTGCGGGAAAAATTCTTGTTTGCGCAGAAGAGGACGGCAACGTCAGAGGTTTTGTTGAGCATCCAGAGGTTGATTTACCTAGAAGGTCTGACGGCAAGCTCGATGTGGGCGGAGCTGTTGGAACAAACGGCTTTGTAAGTGTTTCAAAAAGCATGGGAACAAGAGAGCCGTATATCGGACAAACTCCAATCGTTTCGGGAGAAATTGCTGAAGATATTACAAATTATTATGCAGCAAGCGAACAAACTGGCACAGTTTGCGCCCTAGGAGTGCTGATTGATACAGATTGCTCCGTAAAAGCGGCAGGTGGCTACATTATTCAGCTATTGCCCAACGTGTATGCTGAGGAAATTACGCGGCTTGAGGAGAACATGAAGACTGTGGAGTCGGTGACAAGTATGCTAAGCAAGGGGTACACTCCGCTGGACATGGTTTCCGAAGCGCTAAAGGGCTTTACGGTTGAGCTTTTAGAGGAACGTGAGGTCTCTTATGAGTGCCGATGCAGTGCAGACAGAGTGAAAAAAGCGTTGATATCTCTTGGCAAGGGTGAGCTGTACAAGCTTGCTGTTGAACTGCACGACAAGGGAGAGAGTCAAATCGAAGTCGGCTGTGAGTTTTGTGACAAAAAGTATCATGCATGGTTCGATTCGGGAGAAGTAATCGTAAATTAATTTTTTTTACAAGTTTTCAGAACCATTTCTATCCAAGCTTGCTTGGTAGTATGGTGCTTCATACAAATCAAATCGTAAAAAGAGATACAAAATCACGAACTCCATAAACTTTCACAAATTCAAAGGTAATTTTTGTATATGAGTATTATTATCTACCTAATTATAGGTGATTTCTCAAATTTCCGAAGGATTCTCGCCGAAAATTAGTATACTAGTAAACTAAATTAAAGCCGAACTGGCGATGCTTTTATAAAGATTGCGTGAAGTTTTAAAAAAAGTGTTGTAATATTGAGTATTTTCATTTACAATAGCAAAGGCTTATAGTGACAAGCATTATCAGAAAAGTGTTGGATTGTCAAAAATGCCCTTTCTAAAAACGTTTTAGATTATAAATAATAGTCATCGGAGGAAAAATCATGAGTGCTTCGCGGGAAAAGCAAGTTAGAAAAGATATCAGAGAAAACAATCCGGAGACCGGAAAAAGAAATTATGATTCGGCAAGAAGAGGTGCGGTAATCATTATTTCGGTAATTATCGCGCTGTTTATTGTGGTGGCAGTTGTTGTGGGTAGCGGTGTTTTGCACCACTCTGTACCTGTTATGTCGGTTGCCGATGTGTCCATTACTCCATCTGAATTCAATTATACTTATGTTTATTTCATGAACTACTACTATGACATGTATGGACAGTACACCGGACAAGCACCCTTTGACACAACGAAGTCACTGTCACGGCAGTATATTCAAACTGGTGTTTCATGGCTTGAGTACCTGAATGACGCCACATATGATACCTTGTACCTTCAAATTCTGCAATGCAACGCTGCAAAGAAGCAAGGCATCACCCTTACCGACGAGGATATAGCTCAAATTAATACAACCCTTGCCAATATTCACACAAGCGCAGAAAATGCTGGCATGTCAGACGATGAATTCCTCGCCCGTAACGTCGGACAAGGGCTCACTGCCGCAATTGTTCGTGTCTGCGAAGAACGTACTATGCTGGCAAACCGCTTTAACACTGCAACAAGGGAAGGCTATGCTGTTTCTGATGCTGATGTAGATGCGTATTATGAATCCCACAAAAATGATTACGACGTAGTCACATACCACAGCTTCAACATTTCTAAAACTCCCACGGTTGACACTACTAAATTAACCGATGAAGAAAAAGCCGCTGAAAATGAAAAAGCGGCCGCGGCGGCAAAAGCAAAGGCCGAGGAAGCCCTTGCAAAGGTTACAACTCCTGAATTGTTTGAAGCTCTTGCAAATGAGATTGTTCCGCCTACAGCATCAGCTACAGAAGAAACAGAAGAAGAGCCTGTTGACGAAACGCTCCGCAAAAATACAGCCCAATCCTCGATTTCAAGCGAGGACGCTAAAAACTGGCTGTTTGACAGCGCACGCGTAGCAGGGGACAAAACCACCATAGAAAGCGATAACGCCATTACGGTTTACCTGTTTGTTAGCCGCCAAATCGACCCTACAAAGGTTGTTGACGTCCGCCACATTCTCATTAAGAATGGCGCAAAAACTGACGAAGAGAAAAAAGCAGCAAGAGCTAAAGCAGACGAACTTCTCGCCCAATGGAAAGCAGGAGACGCCACAGAGGACAGCTTTGCAACTCTTGCAAAGGAAAATTCTGAGGACGGAAACGCACAAGACGGCGGTATTTACGAAAAAGTTACCAAGGGTCAAATGGTTGAATCCTTTGACACATGGATTTTTGACGAGAACCGTAAAAAAGGCGACACTGATGTTGTTGATACAGAATTTGGCTCACATGTAATGTACTGGGTAGGCGACCATCTTGAGTACAGAGGAACTATTAGGAGCACTATTGAGACAGACAAGTACACAGCACTAATGGAAGAACTTAAGACCGCAACGGAGCTTAAAAAGGGAAGCTTCGGTGCAATGATAACAAACTGGGGCAAATAAAATTTTAAAGCGCCAAAGGGGAAATTTTTCCCCTTTGGCACTTTTTTCGTTTAGCTCGGTAAAATTTATAATTTTTATTAATAATTTA
>JAVBKA010000081.1:0-19850 GCA_031546715.1 Oscillospiraceae bacterium
AAAAGCTTGACAGTAAAGCCCTTGTGGATATTCAGCACCGAAACAAGATACTCAAATTTGCCGTAATTATTAGGGCTAGTCCAGTCAGAAAAAGCGTCGAGAAGCTCAATTACAGTATCTTCTACTAAAACTGATTCTGAGGACATAAGAGCCTTGAGGGCGATATCAAAGCTCTTACCAAAAACAGCTTCTTTTATAGCCGTGACAGCCGCTTCGTCACCAAGCTGTGCAAGAGCATATAGTGCCGCAGAACGAACTTCGCGAGCCTTGTCGTTTACAGCATTTGCGATAATTTCCCTTTCCTTGCTTGAGTTACCATAGGCGCACAGAAGGGGAATCGCTGCCGCGCGGATTTCCTTGCAACCCTTAATGGCGCACCTGCTATAAAGCTCAAGGGATTTTTCCTTTTGAATCGATGAAATAACCGTCAGAAGTCTAAAATTACATTGCTCTGGTGAGCTAGCAGAAAAGCGGCGAAGCAGAATAGGCACTACCTGTGAGCCGAGGCGTACGAGCGCATCTGAGGCTAGGGCGACGATATCAGAATTTGTATCGGAAAGTGTTTTTATAAGATTAGAAGCCAGTCGAAGGTCGGTGAGCATACCGTTCTTAGCGGCGTCGTTTAGAATGTCCAGCCGTGTCGTGCCTTGGGAGGTAAGTGCGGTATTAAGCGCGGTAAGCTCTCTGTATGAAAGCTGTTTTGAATGGGGGTAATCGACTTGGCATGGCTGCGCATGGTCAGTACTTTGGATTGAAGCTGAAAAGCAGGACTGGGTTGTAAGCACTGAACTTACAAGGTGAGCCGCGTCAAGTAACGAGGAGGGCGAGCCGTCTGCAACGGCTTTTTCTAGTAAGGTTAGAATTTTGTTAAAAACGGGAGCGGCTTCACCAGAGATTTTGAGCACAGGAAATAAACGTTTCAAACTCTCATTGTCCAAAACGTTATTAGAACCTGCAATGCAGGCTCTTTGTAGCTCATTCCAAATCTGGTTAAGTGCCTCAATACTCATTAAAGATGTACCTTTTCTCTATGAAACTATGAGCTAAGGCGGGTTATGCCTTGAAGGCTCACAAGCGCAAGGGGAATTGCAGATAGGGTATTGCGGGTTATATCATGGGTAATTCGTATAAAAACGGCCTCGTGGCTCTTTGTGCGAAGTAGTTCAAAAAGCTCATTAGTCTGCTCATTGTCTGCAATGGAAATGATATTGGAAGCCCCATCCTTTACGTACAAGCCCTTAGCCGAGGAATAAATCTCATCAAAACGAAGAAAAGCGAGGGGATTACTTTGCTCAAACGGGTTCTTCAAATGATTGATAGCTCTGGATATTACAACCGAATAGTCCTCTGATGCAAAACCAAGCAGTCGCGAAAAATCTGCCATATTGGGCGTGCGTAAGGTGTAATTCTCCCAGCGGGCACGATTAGAAAGGGGATAGGTGTACATACAGGGTGTTTGCAGGCAGTCGGCAGTGGAGTCCTCTTCCTTTGTAAAACGGAGTGCTTTAATCGGACGGTAGTTTTTAGTAGTAAAAATTGAGCCGCTGTCAAGCTCCATCCAGTGCCCGCTCTCTTCGTATTCACCCGAGGCTTCGTTGCAGTGACAATCAAAGGCAAGTTGCAACAGCGTTGCGTTTTCATGCTTGAATCCCAGATTCCAAAGCTCCGTCAACTTCCAAGCATAACCGCTCCAGCTCTCTAAAATCGGGTCAAAGGTAGCCTCAGGTTCTTTTGATTTTAGCTGGAAGTATGGCAATGTTTTTTTTGCGCAAGCAGTGAAGTGAGTTAGTTTAACGATAGCTTCGCCCATATCTGAGCGGTTTAGGCGATGGTTGTCGCTTATGCACTCCAGTATTGAGTTAAAGGCGGTTTGAACTCCTGTCAAGTAGTAATCCGCAAGCCGAGAGGATTGTTGCCTGTACATTAAAACATCTTTAGGCGTAACAGAGCCTAAACCACGCTGAACCAAAACTTCTGTAAGTTTAATCGCAAGTACCATGCCCTCGGACTGAGAGGCGGCTTTTTTAGCTGTAAGCCCGAAATTCGGTTTTTTTTCCTTTTGCAAGCCTACGCTGTTGTTTTTCTCAGTCTTAGCCAAAGACTTTGCCGCAGTTTTTAGTCGCCTGTCTAAAATCTCCGAAGAATGCTCTGCCACGTTAAAGTTCTGAGGGTTTTTGGAGTAAACCAGCAATAAGCCTATAACATGCTTGCATGGAATCAGCCTTGACGGACAGGTGCAGCTATACACAGGGCTTGTACTATCAAAAAAATCGACAGACAGCGAATATGTTTCGCTGCCGCTGCCTTTACAGGTTGCAGAAAGTAGGGTATCATCAGGGGAAATAGAAAGTGAGGACAGCTTTGCGCTAAGCGAAAGTCCGTTTTTAATAGTCTGTGCATTGGGAGCAATCGAGCTTACCCAAGACTCGCTTATCTGCAAGCAATCACCTCCACCAGTTTTTCATCATATATATTAACATACATTCGAGTTTTTTTCTACTAACTTTTTGTATTTTTATCAAAATATTGCTTCTCAATAAAAAAGTGTTGACTTGTACCCAGCAAATTGATATAGTGTAGCTGTAAAGAGAATGAATTAATACCTATTAGGAGGTTTACTTATGGTAACAAGAGAAGTAATCGTAAATAATCAAGTAGGTCTTCATGCAAGACCCGCAACATTTTTTATTCAGAAGGCGAATGAATTTAAGTGTAGTATTTGGGTTGAAAAGGACGAACGCCGTGTGAATGCTAAGAGCTTGTTGGGCGTTCTTTCGCTTGGCATTATCAAAGGCACAGCTATCGTCTTAATTGCTGATGGCGCAGACGAGATTGAGGCACTGGATAAGCTATCTGACTTAATTTCATCAAATTTCTCAGAGTAAGCAATCCTGTAACTATGTCCTATATAAATTTGCATATGGTTTCTTGGGTTGGCTTTTGTCAACCCTTATTTTGTTAGGGCGGTGGGGCGATGGTTGACCTAAAAGAGAAGGCTCTGTCCTTACCGCTAAAGCCCGGCGTATACCTAATGCTTGATAAAACAGGCGGCGTTATATACGTAGGCAAGGCGAAGGCTCTTAAGAACAGGGTTAGCTCATATTTTCAAGACAGCTCTAACCATACACCTAAAACAAAGCGAATGGTTTCAAAGGTCTGCGATTTTGACACTATAATTGCAAAAACCGAATTTGAAGCATTGGTTTTGGAATGCAGTCTTATTAGGCGTCATCAACCTAAATACAATATTTTGCTTAAGAACGGCAAAGGGTACCCATTTATCCGCCTTCATACCGGCGAACCTTTTCCTAAAATGACTGTAACCTACAAGCCTGAGGAAAAGGACGGCGCAAGATATTTTGGTCCCTATGGAGGGCGAAGTCTCTCAAATCAGGTTATAACCGCCCTGCAACATGCCTTTAAGCTTCCAGTTTGCGAAAAGGAATTTCCCAGAGATATCGGAAAAAGCCGCCCCTGCCTTGAAGCGCATCTTCATCGATGTATTGCGCCTTGCAGCGGGAAAGTCTCGAAGGAAGAGTTTGATAAGCTTATTCGGCAGGCAATATCTCTTTTAGAGGGAAAGCAGAGCAACCTTATAAAAGAAATGCAAAAGGACATGGAATCAGCCTCGGAAGAATTGCTTTTTGAAAAAGCAGCTGCAATACGGGACAAAATTCTTGCCATATCCGCCTTGGAACGCCGTCAAATCGTTGTAGGCGGCGGACTTGCCGACACTGATGTGGTCGGCTGTTTTGCGGGCGAAGTGAAAACAGGCGTCGCAGTTTTGCATTATTTAGACGGAAACCTAATTAGCCGTGATGTTGAAATAATTGATGAAGCACCTGACGAAGCGGAAGCACTGTCAGCATTTTTGCTGCAATACTATCCTGCCCGCAGGCGATGCCCCAAAAATGTTCTTCTTTCTGCCGAAATTGAAAACCCTGAGCTTGTAACGCAGTTTATCGGGGAGAGTACAGGGGTGCGCCCTGTTTTTTCAGTGCCGCAAAAAGGGGACAAGCGCGCGCTGGTTCAGATGGCACTGGAAAACGCTTCAGAAGAGGTTGAGCGTGTTACAACCCATGAAGAAAAGGTGCGCAAGCTGTTAAGCGAGCTTCAAAAAATTCTAAGACTTGATGTACCTCCCAGAAGAATCGAGGCTGTGGATATTTCAAATACAGGCGATTCCGAACGCGTGGGCGCAATGACATGTTTTATTGACGGGCGACCGTTGAAGCGGGCTTATAAGCAATTTATAATCCATGACGAAAACATTCATGACGATTATCATTCCATGGAGGATGTTTTAACCCGAAGGCTTAAACGAGCTAAAATTCAAAGCGAAGGCTTTGACGAACTGCCTGACATGCTATTAGTTGACGGCGGGGGAACTCATGCGGCGATGGCGGCGAGAGTTCTAAGCGAACAGGGTTTTTCTATACCAGTTTTTGGCATGGTTAAGGATGACAGGCATCGAACCAGAGCGATTGTAACACCTCAGGGTGAGGAAATCGGACTGAGTGGTTTTTTACCCGGATTTGCATTTATCGGGCAAATTCAAGAGGAAACTCACAGAAGTGCAATTGAATTTCACAGAAAAAGACGCAGTCGCTTTTCATCGATTCTTGATAATATTTCGGGAGTTGGAGAGGCTAGGAAGGCTGATTTATTGAAGCATTTTAAAACAGTAAAAGCAATCAAGGAGGCACCATTTGAGGAGCTGTCAAAGATAGTTCCAAAGAATGTTGCAGAAAACATCATCAAGGCTGTTAGTGAGGAAAAAAAATGAGAGTTATTTCAGGCGATTACAAAGGAAGAAAGCTTAAAACCGTTGCAGGAGAGGTAACACGACCTACTTCGGACTTTGTTAAGGAGTCAATCTTTAACATTCTGCAATTTGACGTTGAGGGCAGAAACGTCTTTGACGCTTACGCAGGTACGGGACAAATGGGCATCGAGGCTCTAAGCAGAGGCGCGGTAAGCTGCGTTTTTGTTGACATGAGTTCAGAGGCGATAGTTGTTCTCAAGGCAAATGTTGCACATGTGGAATGCGCAAGCAAAAGTAAAATAATTCCTGGGGAAACCTTGGGGTACATCGCTTCAACAAAGGAAAAATTTGACCTCATTTTTCTTGACCCGCCATACAAAACCGCGCTGATGCCCAAATCCTTACAAGCAATAAAGTCGTTTGACATTTTGCGTGAAGGTGGTATAATATGTTGCGAGGCAGCTTCAGATGAAAAACTACCGGAGCTTGAAGGTTTTACAATGGGTAAAATGTATAAATATGGCTCAAAATCGGTGGTTTTGTACACAAAAGCATCTGCCTAGCTGCACTTTGCTTATTTTTATGCCGACGGGAAAATAGGCGTCCTATCCATCGTCGGAGAAAAGATTGAATGCATGAAACATGCTATCTATCCTGGTAGCTTTGACCCAGTCACGTCGGGACACTTGGATATTATTGAAAGAGCGGCTCACATTTTTGACCAATTAACTGTTACGGTTATGATAAATGCCTCGAAAAAATCGCTTTTTTCGCCCGAAAAGCGTGTAGAGCTTTTGAAAAAGGTTACTAGGAATATTCCGAATGTAACCGTAGAAAGCTCTGAAATTTTGCTGGCGGACTATGCAAAAGAAAAAAACGCCGTTGTCGTCAAGGGCTTGCGGGCTATGTCTGATTTTGAACGAGAGTTTCAAATGGCACTTGTCAATCGGCGGTTTAATCCTGATATGGATACAATGTTTTTAACCTCCTCTGAATCCCACATGTTTATCAGCTCAAGCTTAATTAAGGAAATCAGCTCCTTCGGCGGCGACCTTACAGGCTTGATACCAGATGAAATTCTCAGCGAGGTTGCAGAAGCGTGCAAAGAATAACTTCTGCAAAGCGACCTTTTAGGCGGATGCCTGAAAAAAATCTCTTTTTAGGAGAAGTACAATGGATAGAGACGTAGAGGAACTACTGGAACTGCTCAGAAAAATGCTGCAGGACGCTTTTACAATTCCCTTGGGAAACGACAGATGCGTTGTCGATAAGGACAAAGCTCTGGGCTTAATTGATGAGATTACTGCGTCTCTTCCAAGCTATATAAAAGATGCAAAACGCATTGCCGATGATGAAGCGAACATAGTTGCCCGTGCAAAAAAAGATGCTGAAGCAATGAGACGTGCCGCCGAGGAACACGCCAGAAAGCAAGTCAGCGAACAGGAAATTTTGATTCATGCAAAACAAAAGGCCTCGGAGCTAGTCCACAATGCGGAAGTGAAGTCTAAGGAAGTCCGAACTGCCACTAATGACTACGTTGACAATGCCCTTAAACGGACAGAGGAAGCCCTTCTCAGCGCAATGAATGAGGTTCGTCAGTCACGGTCTGAGTTTAGGTCGGCGACTAAAAAGTAGAAGCGTTTGACGACATCACGAATTTAACTAAATAACAAAAAACAGGCACATGGGAAACCATGTGCCTGTTTTTTGCGTTTTTACGAACGCATGTATTATGTTATGGATTTCTCACATTATTATGTAAACCTGCGTAATTTGTCGCATGAAAATGAAAAATTCGTTATAATTGCTAGTTGCATTTTTGGCGTTTATAGGTTATACTACAGATACAAAAGTGGTGAGCAGTGGAGCAAAGTGTCTAAAGATACCATGTAGGAGGTGGAGCAATGCTGGGTGAATATTTGCACTCAATCGACCCTAAAGGGCGGTTATTCATGCCTGCAAAGCTTCGTGAGGATTTAGGCGAGTCCTTCTACATGTGTAAGGATAACAAGGGCGAGTGCTTGTTTGTTTATTCTGAGGCTACTTGGGTTAAACTTGTAGACAGTATCAATAAACTGCCTATGAATCTTGCCAGAGAAGCGCAAAAACGCTTATTTCCAACCGCTTGTAAATGTGAGACTGATTCACAGGGCAGAATTTTGATAACGCAAAAGCTGCGCGAATATGCAAAGCTTGAGAAAAACGCCACGGTAATTGGCATGGGAAACCATGTAGAAATCTGGTCAACGGATGCATGGGAAGCAGAGTCTGCCAAGTTGGCAGGGGACGAGCTTGAAAATATTTTCAACATGATAAGTCTGACATGATATACAAACATATTTCGGTAATGCTCGATGAGTGCATACAAGCACTCGGTATAAAGCCTAACGGCACCTACGTTGACGGTACTGCCGGTCTGGGTGGTCACAGCAGTGAAATTCTTAAAAGTCTTGATAAAGGCAGACTTATCTGCTTTGACAAGGACGATGAAGCTCTCAGGTACTGCAAGGAGCGTTTCGGCGATGATGAACGCGTTACCCTTGTAAAGTCCGATTTCAGATTTATGAAGGACGAGCTTGCAAGCTTGGGTATCTCCGCAGTTGACGGCATTTTGCTAGACCTCGGCGTATCCTCGCTACAGCTTGACAAGCCAGAAAGAGGCTTTTCCTACAGATTTGACGCCGCTCTTGACATGCGAATGGATAACTCTGCACCGTTGACAGCGTACAAAATAGTAAACGAATGGTCCCATGACGAGCTAAAGCGAATTCTTTATCAATACGGTGAAGAACGGTATGCTCCGCTGATTGCCAGCGCAATAATCCGCAACAGACCAATTGATTCAACAGTAAGACTATCTGATGTCATTGCCTCGTCAATGCCGTCAAAGGCACGAAAAGAAGCTCAGCATCCCGCAAAACGAAGCTTTCAAGCCATTAGAATTGCTGTAAATGACGAGCTTGGCGCATTACGGCAGGTAATGGACGACTGTATCGACCTTCTAGGTAGTGACGGCAGAATTGCAGTGCTGACATTCCACTCACTGGAGGACAGAATGGTCAAAACAGCGTTTTCCTCGGCGTTAAAGGGCTGTACTTGTCCGCCATCGTTTCCGGTATGTAATTGCGGGTTTGTTCAAAGAATAGTATCCACGGATAGAGTTTTTCCTAGTGACAAAGAAATTGAAGGTAACTCTCGTTCCTCCTGTGCAAAGCTTAGAGTTGCTGTGAAAAAATAATACTATTAATGCTAAGTGCAATGGTGAAACTACTTAAGCACGAAGGATGTGAATATATGGCTGAGCTTTCTGTTAAACATAAAAGAACCATCGCTGATTCTATCGGACAGGTCATGCCCGAGGTGGCACATAACCTATCGCGTTTTTCAAGCGTTAAGCGTGAAAAGGTTGAGACTACTGAAGCTGAAGCGGTTTTGACCCCACGAGAAATTGAAGCGCAGTCGTTGCGCAATCAGATAACTAAGCATGTTGAAGAAAGAAATAAACGTTTAGCCCGTGCAATTTTTTCAATTTCCCCTGTATCACTTTTGTTCTTTGGAATCGCGCTTTTTGCAGTACTTTTCATAGTTTACAGTTCAATGAAGCTAACAATAGTTCAAAACGAGCTTGGTGTTATCGACAATAAAATCAAGGCTCTTGATAAAGAAAATATTGAAATGGAAAACACGGCAAATAATAAAATTGACCTTAATTGGCTTAGCGAATATGCTACAAATGAGCTGAAAATGACGAAGGTTGACTTCGATAACATAGTTTTTGTTGACATCTCGGGAGAAGAACGCACAGAAATAATTGAAGCACCCTCATTTTTTGATAAGCTGAAGAAAACCTTCTCAACTGGGCTTGCATATGTTTCGGAATATTTACAGTAACAACTTTATATATTATAATACTGAAATCGATAGGAGCAGTTTAACCTGCTCCTTATACTATTCACCGCTAAAAGCGAAGAACGACCAAATGATTGCCGTTTTTAGTTAGTGCTTAGTATTAGCTAGAGAGCAGGATACGATAAAATTAGACAAAGCAAGAGGTTATTATAATTGTGTCGTGTCTACAAGCAAATGAGAGGTGTATTTGGTGCTTAAACGCAGAAAAAAAAGAGTTGAACCACAGGACGATGTCCAAAACTCCATTGAAAGTATAAGAGAAAAGGGCAAGGGCTACCGCTCGAACAGACTGGTGTTTCGGCGGGTTGTAATTTTAATGGTGATATTTGGTGTATTGATTTATATTCCGCTGGGCGTAAAGCTGTATAGATTGCAGATAGTTCAGCACGATTATCTCGAGCAAAAGGCTATTGACCAGCAAACCGAGGAAGCGAAGGTAACTCCAAACAGGGGTACAATTTTTGACAGAAACCTTTCGGTAATTGCCAGCAGCGGCAGCGTTGACACAGTGGGAATAGACCCGTCAAATATAAAGGATGAAGCAACTGCCAAGCTTGTGTCTGAGGGGCTTGCTGGTATTCTTGACATGAATTATGAATGGATATATGAGCAAACGCAAAAAAAGAATACTAGATTTGTTTATATCAAGCGTAAAATTGAAAAAACACTTGCAAATAAGGTTAGGGACTACGTAATCGAAAACAAGCTTCACCTAATGATAAGCATTGCCCCCGATTCTAAGCGATATTACTCAGACGGTCGCTTTGCATCCCAAGTCTTAGGCTTTGTCAATATTGACAACACTGGCAGCGAAGGTATCGAAGCTAAATACGACTCTCTGCTCAAGGGTACTCCTGGGCATACCATTGCTGTTACTGACCGCGCGGGCAGAATAATGCCATTTCAATACGAAATGTTTTATGACGCAACTGATGGTCAAGACCTAGTGCTTACAATTGACGAATCTATCCAATATTTTGTCGAAAAGCATATGGAGACGGCGTACATAGAGAGCGATGTCGGCAACCCAGGCGGGGTATCAAACTCCAAGGAGCGTCAGGCAGGTTACGCAGGTGCCATTGTCATGGACGTTAAAACAGGCGCGATTCTAGCCATGACCACAAAAGGGGATTATGACCTTAACAACCCCAGAGTTGTTGCAGACCCTGAAATTGCGGCTGACTTAGGCTTGCTTGAGGGCGAGGAATACAACAGCGCATTTATCAAAGCGTTGCAAGCACAATGGAGAAACAAGGTAATAAGCGATACCTATGAGCCTGGCTCAACCTTTAAGATTATGACAGCGGCGATGGCTCTTGAAGAAAACGTCGTGGATGTAGAACATGACAGATATAATTGCACTGGTAGCGTTCAAGTTGGCAAATGGCCCATAAGCTGCCACAAAAAAGCCCCTGGGCATGGTGTTTTAACCTTTGAAGGCGCGATTTTAAACTCTTGCAACCCTTCCTTTATTGCAATTGCAAAAAAAGTTGGTCCTGAAAAGTTCTATCAGTACATGCAGGACTTTGGCTTCATGGAGAAAACCAACATCGACCTCGCCGGAGAAGCTTCTAACAAGGGGCTTTACGCCAGCTACAAGACATTCTCCGAAGACCCAGCAGCTCAAGCGGTTTACTCCTTCGGTCAAACCTTTAAGGTTACGCCGATTCAGCTCTTAACGGCTGTATGCTCCGTTGCAAACGGCGGATATCTCATGAAGCCCTATGTCGTTAGTGAAGCAATTGACCAGAACGGCGTGAGAACGACATTAAACGCCCCTACAGTACGCCGCCAAGTCGTATCCACTGAAACTTCGGAGCAAATGAGAGTGTTCCTTGAACACGCTGTAACAGACGGCTCTGGTAAAAATGCATACGTAAAAGGCTACAGAATTGCCGGCAAGACTGGAACATCACAAAAACGTGACGTTTACAACGAAGACGGCATATACGTGGGCGAAGGTCTGTATGTTTGCTCATTTGTGGGCTTTGCGCCCGCTGACGACCCTCAGGTTGCAATTCTGGTTATGCTTGACGAGCCAGGCGGACCTGTAAACACCCGCTTCGGTTCAACCATGGCAGCTCCTGTCGCAGGACGTATTTTTGCTGATATCTTACCGTATCTAGGCATTACACCTCATTACACGGAGGAAGAAATGCAGAGTATGGACATCGCTACACCGTCGGTTGCTAATAAGTCGGTTAAAGAAGCGAAAAGTGCATTTGAAAAAGTCGGCATGAAGTGCAAAGTCATCGGAGATGGTAACATTGTTCTTTCTCAAGTGCCAGCCGCTGGAGTGATGTTGCCCGCATCTGCGGAAGCTCTGTTGTTTACTGTTGAAAGAAACGCCGAAGAAATGGTTACCGTTCCAAACGTCGTAGGCAAATCGCCTGAAGAGGTCAACCGAATTTTGACAAACGCAGGTTTATTTCTGAAGGCTGTCGGAGCGTCGATTTCATCAAGCTCGCAGGTTAGCTCGTCACATCAGGATATAGAAGCAAATACTAGTGTCGCATACGGAACAATCGTTAAAGTTGAGTTTAGAGATACCTCGCTCAGAGATGCCGAGGGACGATGATTTATATAGCTACTCTGAAGGATATATAAACGGTTCTCCGAAGTGAACCGCTTACAATAAAATGCCTTCTTCGGAGAAATGGATTTATAATGCGCTTAATGGATCTAATAGTAGAGCTGGAAACAATGGAAACGAATGCTGACCTTACGAAAGATATTAAGGGCATCAAGAATGATTCAAAAAAAGTAGGCGAAGGCGACGCATTTGTTGCAATTTCTGGTTCCTCCAAAGATGGTCATGTGTTTTTACAGGAGGCGTTGAGAAACGGCGCAGATGTAGTCGTCAGTGAAAAGCCGCTGTCTAACAGCATTCCGTATATAGTCGTACCGAGCACAAAGGTTGCGTTGTCAAAGCTTGCTAGTGCCATTAATTATCACCCTTCAAGAAAGATGAAGATGATTGGCGTCACAGGAACAAACGGAAAAACTACTACAACCCATATTATTTACGAGCTTCTTAAGTCTGCAGGACATTTACCGTCAATCATCGGCACAAACCATATTTTAATCGGCAATAAGGAGCTATCAGCAGAGAGAACTACTCCCGACGCTGTTTCGCTACACAGTCTTTTCGCGGAAATGCTCACAACTGGCTGTACTCACTGTGTTATGGAGGTTTCCTCCCACGCGCTTTCGCAATTCAGAGTTGCAGGTATTCAATATGACATCGGAGTGTTTACAAATTTGAGCCAAGACCACTTAGACTATCATCACGATATGGAAAGCTATTTTAATGATAAACGTCTGCTGTTTTCCCAGTGCAATTCCGCGGTAATCAACATTGACGATGAGTACGGGCGCAGGTTATACGATTCATTGATTGAAGCTAGGGGCTTATCCGAGCAGGAACGCCACAAAAAAAGCGTCCCAAGTGAAATTTTCAGCATTTCCACAAAAAACGATAATGCCGATTTTTTTGCAGATAGAATTTGCCTGAGAAATGACAGCGTAGTCTTCGACACTGTGAATAATGGTCAGCGTGAACGGCTAATCTGGAACACGCCTGGACAGTTCTCGGTTTATAACGCGCTCACAGCTATCGCATGTGGTCAAATTTGCGGACTAAGCCTAAAGGCAATGTCCGAGACCCTGACCAGCGCACCGCCCGTTCTAGGCAGAATGGAGCAGGTTAAGACAGCATATGACTTTACAGTTTTAATAGACTATGCACATACACCTGACGCTTTGGAAAATGTTCTAAAAACACTGAGAACGGAAACCGAAAACAAAGTAATCTGCGTTTTCGGGTGTGGCGGCGACCGTGATAAATCTAAGCGTAGTATCATGGGCAAAATTGCAGAAAAATATGCCGATGTGCTGATTGTTACCTCCGACAACCCTCGAACCGAAAGCCCTGACGATATTATTGACGATATTTTCCAAGGTATCACAGGTCTCAAAGAAACCTTTAGAGAGCAAGACAGAGAAAAAGCGATACATAAGGCTATGCAAACTGCCGCGAGTGGTGATATAATTATTATTTGCGGAAAAGGTCACGAAATGTATCAAGAGATTAACGGAGTTAAGCACCCTATGGATGAAAGACAAATAATTTTATCCTTTGAGGGAGACTAAGGCACTCTAATATTGAGCCACAACATCCGGAGGTAACTAATGACTAAATTGCTGATATCTTTTATAATTTCCTTGGTAGGCACAATTGTTTTCGGATATCTTTTACTTCCGTTGTTAAGACATTTGAAGTTTGGGCAGAAAATTCTGGAGGAAGGCCCTAACTGGCAGATGAAAAAGCAGGGAACACCCACAATGGGCGGCTTTTTCTTTATGGCGGCTATTTCCGTCGCTGTTGTCATTGCAGGCTGGAAGAATATGCTTAATGGCGAGTACGCCCACTTATTTGTGCTTGCTTTTTCGCTGATATTCGGGATAATCGGCTTTATTGATGACTTTCACAAGGTAAAGAAAAAGCAGAACCAAGGTCTGACCTCCATTCAAAAGTTATTGCTCCAACTGGCTGTTGCCGCCGCATTTATCGCATTAATGCGGTTTTTTGGTTACTTATCTCCCGACTTGTTTATACCGTTTTTCGGCATCACACTGCCGTTGAATCTGTGTGTATTTTCAGTTGTGACTCTTATCGTTATGGCGGGAATGGTCAACGCGGTTAATCTTACTGATGGTATTGACGGTTTATGCTCAGGCGTTATGACGCCGATTGCATGTTTTTTTGCAGTAGTGGGTTACATGTATAACGTGGAGACGCTGTCAATTTTCTCAGTTGCCCTAGCAGGTGCAATGATAGGCTTTCTTCACTTTAATTTTCACCCCGCAAAAGTCTTTATGGGCGACACAGGTTCGCTTTTCCTAGGTGGGGCGTTGTGCGGTATGGGATTCTTATCTGGTGTGCCACTGCTTGTTATAATTGTAGGCGCGGTCTACATTTTCGAGATGCTATCCGTTGTACTTCAAGTAACATATTTTAAGCTCTCGAAGGGGAAAAGAATATTCAAAATGTCTCCTTTTCATCATCACCTTGAAATGTCAGGATGGAAGGAAAAGAAAATTTTCATAGTAATGGTTGGAATTACGGTTTTGATGTGTGTTGCAGCATGGTTTGGGATTGCTGTTAGAATGAGGTTTTAGTATACGTCTGCGGCATAACATGGCGAAAGGTCGTAGGAAATTTTTATGGTGGTGAAAGCTTGGAAAACGTCGATATCAAGGAACTGAAAAAAGAACTTAACAAGGAAATGAGAAAAAGCGCGCGAGCACCTATGGACTTGCCTTTTGCAACCCTCGTTATTCTCATTTCGTCCATTGGCTTAATAATGATGTTTTCCGCAAGCTATGCATCTGCTTATTGGAAGTTTAGTAATCCTGCGTACTTTTTAACTAGGCAAGGCCCGTATTTGCTCCTTGGAATTGTCGCAATGTACGTTATTTCCAGATTCAACTATCAAATACTATCTTACTTTGCTTGGCCGATGATGGCGGTTTCTGTTATTCTTTTAATGCTCGTTCCATTTATCGGTACAGAGCTAAAGGGCGCAAAACGATGGATTTACTTTGGACCTATTTCAGTTCAGCCCTCTGAAATTGCAAAAATTGCAGTCATAGTTCTTTTTTCGGTGCTTATAACGAAGTTTGGCGAAAAGATGACCACGTTTAAGTATGGTATTTTACCGTTTACAGGTATTTTGGGCGTTTTAATCGCACTTCTTGCTGTTCAGCCTCACCTTTCTGGCATCGTCTTAATCGCCGCTGTCGGTGCGTCACTAATGTTTGCGGGAGGCGTAAAGCTTCGTTATTTTGCGGCTGTGGGCGTTGTGGCGGCGGCGGGGGGTTGGCTATTAGTCAGTCAAATGGAACATGCGCAGAAGCGCATTAACATTTGGCTAGACCCATGGTCAGATGTCCTCAAGGATGGCTTTCAAGCCGTTCAATCTCAGATGGCAATCGGCTCTGGCGGACTTTTTGGTCTCGGACTGGGACGAAGCAGACAAAAGTTTCTCTACCTGCCTGAACAGCATAACGACTTTGTTTTTGCGATAGTTTGTGAAGAACTGGGCATGGTTGGTGCGTTTATTGTACTACTGCTTTTTGCATTTTTAGTTATTAGAGGCTATTGGATTGCGTTACATGCGAAGGACCGTTTAGGTGCATTGCTGGTAACAGGCGTTACCACTCTGCTTGCAATTCAAACCTTCTTTAACGTTGCGGTTGTAACATCGCTTATCCCAGTAACAGGTATATCAATGCCGTTTTTTAGCTTCGGAGGGTCGTCGCTGTTGATTCAGCTTGCTGAAATGGGTATTGTTCTCTCGGTGTCTCGGCAGATTACGGTTACAAAAAAAGGTTAGTGAAGTCGGAGGATGGGGTATTGAGAGTAATTTTTACCTGCGGAGGAACTGCAGGGCATATTAACCCAGCACTTTCTGTTGCGTCATACTTAAAAAAGTATGGAAAAAATGTTGAAATCCTATTTGTGGGCGCAGAAAACGCCATGGAAACAAAGCTTGTTCCCCTTGAAGGCTTTGAAATTAAAACCATAAATATCAGAAATCTTGTTCACAGCTTGAAGCCCTCCGCAATGCTGACCAACGCTAAAACCATTCTTCGTGTTGCTGGCTCCCTCAGCGAGGCTAAGAAAATTATCAAGGAGTTTAAGCCTGACGTCGTGGTCGGAATGGGGGGATACGCTAGCTTCCCAGTCGCATACGCGGCTGCGGGGTTAAATATTCCCACCGTCATCCATGAAAGCAACGCCATACCCGGCTTGACGACAAAAATGCTTGCCGCTAGGGTCACAAGAGTCTTGACAGGTTTTGCAGGAGTGGAAAAGCAGTATCCCAAGCCTGAAAAGGTTATGTCAACAGGCACACCTGTAAAGCAGGAGTTTTTATCCCTCGATAAACAGGTGGCTAAGGAAAAGCTAGGGCTTGACGCAAGACCAGTTGTGCTTAGTTTTTTTGGGTCACTTGGCGCAAGAGATATGAACTCCAAGATGCTTGAGGTTATGAAACTAGCGGAACATGAAGGCGGTATTCAGCTCCTACATTCAACCGGGAAATACGGCTGGGAAACCATACCAAAGCGGGCTGAGGACGCGGGGATTGACATCGAGCATGGTAAAAATGTTAAAATGTATGAGTATATTTACGACATGACGACCTTTATGGCGGCTGCGGACATAGTAATCTGTCGTGCAGGCGCGTCAACACTTAACGAACTGATGGTGGCGGGGAAGCCTGCAATTATTGTCCCAAGTCCCAATGTTGCAAATAATCACCAAGAGCCTAACGCACGTGAGCTTGAAAAAATCGGCGGGGCGTATGTTTTACTAGAAAAGGATATTACAGACAAGAAGCTTTGGGAAACTATCACGACAATGATTAAGGATACAGCAAAGCTTGAGACCATGTCGGTTGCATTACGCAAGGCAGCAATGATTGATTCAACTGAAAGAATAGCGAAAATTATCTCAGATATTGCCGAAAAGAAGATTATTTAGGCGATATTGTCTGAAAAGTGAAGCATCCTCGAAAAACTCAGCATATGATGTGGCGTAAGTCATTTATTTTGCGGAGGATGTTGTTCATGAGTTCGTTTATTATTCAAGGCGGATTGCCGCTTAACGGAAATATCCGTGTGCATGGTGCAAAAAACAGTGTTTTGCCCATACTGTCTGCCACACTGCTTAACAGAGGCAAGAATGTTATCACCAATTGCCCGTACATTAGCGATGTAGATTCGTCGGTGCGAATACTTAACCATCTAGGATGTCAGGTTGAAAGGCAAAACGACGCTATAATCGTTGACAGCTCGACAATGAGCCATTTTGACATTCCCGACTGCTTAATGCGTGAAATGAGGTCGTCAGTGGTTTTCCTCGGCGCAATTCTTGCCCGCTCAGGTAAAGCGGTAATGAGCTTCCCAGGCGGCTGCGACATTGGAACTAGGCATATTGATTTGCATTTGCAAGCACTGCGAGAACTTGGCGCGAATATCTCCGAATCCAATGGCAATATTTTCTGCGAGGCGGATGTTATTGTCGGGAAAGAGATTAATCTGACGTTTCCCAGTGTCGGCGCGACTGAAAACATTTTGCTAACAGCATGTACAGGCAAGGGCGTTACACGCATCACCAATGCGGCAAGAGAGCCAGAGATTGAGGATTTAGCAAACTTTTTAAATGCCATGGGCTGCAAGGTTATAGGCGCAGGAACGTCCACAATTTCCATAGAAGGCGTTAATATTGATACACTCAGAGGCGTGGAGCACAAAATCATACCCGACAGAATTGTCGCCTCAACCTATCTCTGCGCCACAGCGGTTGCAGGTGGGGATGTGTGGGTGGAGGACGTTATCCCGTCCCATCTCAGCACGGTGATATCGCTAATGACCGAGGCAGGCTGCGAAATCGACACACGCGATGACCGTGTGCATATAGTCCGCAAAGCACCGCTAAAAGCGATGCGCCCAATGAAAACCCAACCCTATCCTGGATTTCCCACAGATGCTCAAGCTACTGTTATGAGCGTAGCAACCTGCGCAGAAGGTACTACGGTATTTGTGGAAAACATTTTTGAAAGCCGTTTTCGTCACGTTGGTGAGCTAGCTCGAATGGGGGCGGACATAAAGGTCGAAGGCAGAGTTGCAGTAGTATGCGGTGTTCCGAAGCTATTCGGCGCACAGGTTCATTCAACGGACTTACGCGGGGGTGCTGCGCTTGTTGTAGCGGCATTAGGAGCACGGGGTCAAACCAAGGTAGGGGACTTGCACCACATCGACAGAGGGTACGAAAAACTGCATCTGGCATTGTCAAGCCTTGGGGCAGATATGAAGCGCGTGTAGTACATAGGATTCAATTTTACAAATGAAAGCGAATGAAATTATGAGTAAAAAAAGCAGAAAAGGAGCAAGACAACGCCGTAATGGTTTTGTCTTTTCTCTTGTTTCTGTTATATTCGTGTTTGTTTTAATATTGCTGTCAATGCAGTTATTTTTTAAGATAAAATCTATAGAAGTTGTCGGAAATACCAAGATATCGTCAGAAGACATTAGAATTGCCACAGGATACTCGCTGGGAGGTAATATTTTCCTAATAAATAAAAACTCCGCGTCTAAGACTATTTATGAGTCCTTCGCCTATGTCAAGAAAGTTACAATCAAGAGAAGGCTTCCTGGGGTTGTTCAGGTAATAATTGAGGAGGCAACTCCTGCTTGTGTTTTTGAAGAAAACGGTTATTACTGGTATGTAGATAAAAATGGAAAAATCTTAGAATCAAAAGCGGGAGTAGGGGAGGCTTATGCTGCAATAGTTAAAAATGAGGTAATACTAGTCCCTGTAGTTGGACAAACAATAGTTTTAGAGGATAGCGAAGGCGAAAAAATGCATGCGCTGATAGCATTGCTTGAGACTCTCGACAATGCAGAGTATTTGGAGAAAATTACCGAAATAAATCTTCAAAAAAGCTATGAAATTTCCTTTATTTATGAGAATAGATTAAGAGTTTACATAGGTATGCCCGACGATTTAGAGTATAAGCTTAAATATATCGGCGAAGCAATAAAGTATCTAGATGGCATCGAAACTGCATCCTTTGCGGAGCTTGATGTTTCTATGGCAAGGGAAAAAAATCCCAGTCTGAGATTGAGAAATTAGTTTTTATTAATAAAAATTCAAATTTCTTATTGACCAAATCATTAATTAAGTGTATTATGATTTGTAGCTTTAATTATGTTCTATTGTTCATCAATTGACATACATAGGAGGAAACAGTGTGATAACTGAACTTGACTTTGGCAATGAAAATATAGTAAAAATAAAGGTTATCGGTGTGGGTGGCGGCGGAAACAACGTTGTTAACCGTATGATGGAAGCGGGTATCGGTAGCGCAGAATTTGTTGCCGTTAATACAGATAAGCAAGCTCTTCATAAGACTTTAGCCGACTATAGAGTACAGATTGGTGAAAAACTTACAGGCGGCAAGGGCGCAGGCTCAGACCCCGAAGTTGGCAGAAAGTCAATGGAAGAAAGCCGTTCCTCAATCACCAAGCTTTTAGAGGGCACTGATATGGTGTTTATTGCTGCTGGTATGGGCGGCGGCACAGGCACGGGAGCTGCTCCCATTATTGCAGACTTAGCCAGAGAGCAGGGCATCCTTACCGTTGGCATCGTAACTAAGCCCTTCTCCTTTGAAGGCACAAAACGCATGAAGCAGGCAGAACAGGGTATTGAAGAACTGCGTAGCCGTGTTGACTCGCTTATTATAATTCCTAATGAAAGACTAAAATTGGTTTCTGCCGAAAAGATTTCACTTGCAACAGGCTTTAAAATTGCGGACGAAGTTCTAAAGCAAGCCGTCCAAAGTATTTCTGACCTTATTAATACAGCACAGCTTATTAACCTTGACTTCTCAGATATCAGCACCGTCATGCGTGACGCAGGATATGCCCACATCGGTGTCGGACGAGCAGCAGGAAAGAACAAAGCAGAGGAAGCCGCAAAGATGGCTATCCAAAGTCCGCTTCTTGAGACGACTATTAACAATGCCCGAGGCGTTATCATCAACGTAACAGGCGACAGCGACATGGCTCTTGAGGACGTTGAAATCGCTGCAAACATGGTTAAGGTTGCTGTCCACCACGACGCAACGAGTATTTTCGGTGCCGCAATTGACGACACTATGAATGATGAGATTCGTGTTATCGTTATTGCAACGGGATTTGAAGAAACTAAACTAGAGGACGGCTCTTTTGCCTCAAAAACTCTGCCGCTTTCTACTAAGCAATACACTTCATCAGCATCAAACGAGCCTAGGGTTAATGTCACACCGTCTCAGCCTGCGCCACCGGTTGCACCGGTTGCCCATGTGCATGTAGAGCCTACACCGATTGCGCCACAGCCTGAACCAGAGGAAGAAGATCCGTTCGCTCAAATCTTTAAGATTTTCAATAAGAAATAGAATTTTATTTGTCAATTAAAGGAGGAATCATACCGTGAGTAGTGGAGACCCTGGAAGTATAAGCTCTAAAATTTACGGCATGATTTCATAGCTTGTAAAAGTTTGTAAGCATGACACATGCCAGAAAGGTGTGTTTGTCATGCTTTCTATTTTTAAAACCATTGATGGAA
>JAVBKA010000199.1:0-2738 GCA_031546715.1 Oscillospiraceae bacterium
GTTTCATATGATATATAATTCTGCAAATACCGAGCTTAACGTGCTGCTTAACCAATCTGTGAAGCTGCATCAAATGATTATGTCCGAAAGTAAGCAGCAATGGGCGTCTGAGGTTCTTGACTACAAATATCAGTACAGTGACATGCTGTCCACCCAAGCCGAGCTTCTCAAGGGCGTTTCGTGGGGAATTGCCGCTATGCTGTTGCTAGTTTTTATTTTACTGATTGTAGTATCCTTTAGCAGGCAACGTTTTTTAACCTTTAATCAACAGGTTTCCAAACTGATTGAAACTCAGCAGACCTTTGACCTAATTTGGGTGAACCTAAAAACCAAGCGAGTTACCAGCAAAGGTGACAATTCACTGGTACGCAAGTGGGGTCTGCCAATTTTTGAAGCTACCGTTCACTTTGACGAGCTAACTGACATTTTTGGTCCTGATATGTACGACGATTTTCAAGAAAGCTTACTGCTTGCAAAAAAAACTTCGGGTTTTGTTACAACAGACCATAGTCTGACATCTCCCATAGACGGCGAAAAGCTGTATTTTCGCAGATATTTACATAGGATAAGTGACCACGAGTTTATGGCATGTATTCAAGATGTCACCGATGAGAGCAGGCGCACGGATTACTTAACACGCAAAGCCGCAACAGATGACCTGACAAAGCTTCACAATCGAGGCGCAATGGATGAAGTTCTAATACAAAAGCTTCAAGAAATTAAGGAAACTAACATACAAGCTTTTTTGCTACTTATGGACATTGATGATTTTAAGCAGGTTAATGATACTTACGGTCATAAAGTCGGCGACGATTTACTCAAGGCGATTGCGGGCGTTATACGTGATTTACCCAATGCCGTCCCCTCACGATGGGGCGGTGAGGAATTTCTGATTTATCTCAAAGTACCAAGTATTACAGAGGCTGAAAAAGTCGCCAGAGAGATATGCAGAAGAATTGCCAATATTAAAATATTTTCGGGCAGTGAGCCTATCGGACGGACAGTTTCTATCGGCATTTCTGACTTTAATGCTAACAGACGCAGAGCCGATTCCCTAAATAATGCTGATATTGCGCTGTATCAAGCGAAGCAGTCTGGTAAAAATTGCGTTGTGGTACATCGGAATAGTACAATTTCTCGCTAAAAAGTATTAATTCCTTTTTTAATCAATGTATTATACTTGACTATGTATGTTTTTTGTTGTATGCTTAATAGCATATAATATAGATAAAGATTATATATGCAAGAAGATTTATGGGTAATGGAAATGAGAGCATATCAAGCTCATGCCACTCAATCCGATTTTAAATGGACGGGGCGATACTTTTGAAAAAAGTTCTGATTGTTGATGACAGTAATCTGAATATTGCATGCGCTCGTAATGCGCTTTCCGCATTTTATTCAATAACAACAGCAACCTCTGGTGACGAAGCACTTATTAAGCTCGCAGACGACAATTTGCCCGACCTTATTTTGCTAGACGTTGAAATGCCCGGCTTAAGCGGCTTTCAAACTATCGAAGTCATTAAGAAAACTCCTCGAATCAGAAACATACCCGTTATATTCCTTACTTCTCTTAACTATGCTGAATCTCAGCACAAGGGGCTTAGCCTAGGTGCAGTTGACTATGTACTAAAGCCCTTTACTGCCCCAATTCTGCAAAAAAGAGTTGAATTACATCTAAGACTTGTGGATCAGGCAAACACACTTGCCTCCATAAACAAGCAGCTTCTATCTGCTGTTGACGAGAAAACCCAGAGCCTGCGTGACGTTCAAGGCACGGTTTTGCGCTTTATTACTGACCAGCTTAAGAAAAAGGGCGGACTTTTAGGTCAGAACTCAAACCGTATCAGCATGTACATGGAAAGTATGCTCCAAGAATTAAATAATACCGGTAAGGCTAATTATTCTAAGCTAAACTTATCTGCTTTAAGACTTTCCGCTCAACTCCACGGCATGGATAACAACTCCATTTCAGACAGTATAATGCTCAAGGGCAGCCCAATAACCGATGCAGAGTTCGAAATTTTGAAATCTCACACCTCTGACTGCGCAAATGCAATTTCTCAGTACCTTATGGATGATTCCGTTTCAGAGCAGCATTATGAAAATAATCCCGACTACCTTCTACTAATTGAAATGATTCGATTGGCAAGTGATAATGATTTTATCGCTCATGCTGTTGAAATGATTAGACACCACCACGAGAAGTGGGACGGCACGGGTTACCCTGATGGAATGCACGGTGATAATATACCCCTACTCGCCCGTATTCTTGCTGTATGCGAGGCTTATGACGAGCTTCGTTCGGAGCGTTCTTACAAGGATTCTTATAGTCACAGCGTCTCAGTAGACTTGATTACCCAAGCCAGCGGCACATCCTTTGACCCCGCTGTGGTTGACTTATTCTTGACTATTGATGACCTGTTTAACACTATTTTTATTGAACATAGTTTTGACTGATTTGAGTTTGTTTGCAATCCATTTCTGAAGAAACTAACAAAAATTGTTTATAATTATTTATAAGAACGCAAAAAGCTGCCTTGATAACAAGGGCAGCTTTTTCATCTTTATAATTCTATACAATAATTCAGAAAATCCAAGCCACAATAAAAAACTTCACAGCTTTTGCATATAACTCACTATATCAAACTCCTGCAAGGGCGAATCGCTTTTCAGGTAGAGCGGATGATGTGGATGCCCTTTGATAGATGGTTTGCCCGTCAATACCCATTTTG
>JAVBKA010000208.1:0-10605 GCA_031546715.1 Oscillospiraceae bacterium
AATTGAATAATGTTTTTAGAGTATTTGTTGAAAAAAAGTCGGGTTTTGATGTAGAGGCATTGGGATTATTGTCTGATTGCAGGGGATTTCTAGGCATAAACGCAGAAGGTCTTCGCTTATTCAATCTATATGACATACAAGGTATTACATCGGAAGGGCTTTCTCAAGCTCTTCACACGGTTCTTTCAGAGCCGATGTGCGATAATATCTGGCTTGAGGAGCTTCCCTCTCTTGATGAAGGTTCAGAAATTTTTGCCTATGAAGCGTTGTCTGGTCAGTTCGACCAGCGGGCAGATTCATGTGCGCAGTGTTTGCAAATGCTTTTAGGTGGCGAACGTCCGCTAGTGCGCTCTGTCCGTGTTATTGCGTTGAAGGGTGTTACTTCGGAAGAGCTTGCAAAGCTGAAAAAATACTTAATAAATCCTGTTGAAAGCTGCGAAGCGTCCATACAGCATGTTTCGTCCTTGGAAAAAACCTTTGCAAAGCCAAAGGACACTCCTGTAGTTGAGGACTTTATTACCCTTAATCGGGACGAGCTGTCAGAACTGCTTGCGGCTCTAAGCTTGGCGATGGATATCGATGATATTCAGCATTTGCAAGACTATTTCCGCAATACTGAGCTGCGCGACCCAACACTTGCCGAGCTTAAGGTCATAGACACCTACTGGTCTGACCATTGCAGGCACACGACATTTTTTACCGAGATTGACAATGTAACAATTGACGACCCTCGAGTTCAGCGTGCATATGATAGCTATAAGTCGTTCAGAGGAGACGCTCCCGTCACCCTCATGAGCATCGCTACCGCCGCTATGAAGCAGCTTAAGGCGGAAGGCTTGCTCGCTAGGCTTGACGAAAGCGACGAAATAAACGCTTGCACTGTTAGAGTTAAGGCTAGCATTGGCAACCAGCAGGAAAATTGGCTGCTGTTATTTAAAAACGAAACCCACAATCACCCGACGGAGATAGAACCCTTCGGCGGAGCGGCGACCTGTATCGGCGGCGCAATCCGTGACCCATTGTCAGGGCGGGCATATGTCTATCAAGCAATGCGTGTCACAGGCGCGGCAGACCCCAGAGCGGCGTTTGAGGATACCGTTAAGGGTAAGCTTCCCCAGCGCAAGATAACCACGTCAGCGGCGGCGGGCTATAGCTCCTACGGCAACCAAATCGGACTTGCCACAGGACTTGTCAGCGAGCTGTATCACCCCGGCTATGCCGCAAAACGCATGGAGCTTGGAGCGGTCATTGCCGCCGCACCAGAGGAAAATGTGGTTAGGGAAACTCCGGAAGCCGGAGATATCGTGATATTATTAGGCGGTCGAACCGGCAGAGACGGAATTGGCGGCGCAACAGGTTCATCAAAAACTCACAACACCGCATCTGTCGAAGCTTGTGCCGCCGAAGTTCAGAAAGGAAACGCCCCCGAGGAGCGCAAACTTCAAAGGCTTTTCCGAAATTCTGAGGTTACTAAAAAAATAAAAAAATGCAACGACTTTGGCGCAGGCGGCGTTGCCGTTGCAATCGGCGAATTGGCGGACGGGCTGAAAATCGACTTGTCCAGAGTCCCAAAAAAGTACGAAGGTCTTGGCGGTCTTGAGCTTGCGATTTCCGAATCTCAGGAGCGTATGGCTATCGTTGTGGAGCGCAAAAATGTGTCCTTTATTCTGGACGCCGCCGCCCAGGAAAACCTTGAAGCAACCCCTGTCGCCCTTGTGACGGACGAGCCTAGGCTGGTCATGGAATATAACGGCAAAACAATAGTCAACCTTTCAAGAGAGTTTCTCAACACCAACGGCGCAAAAAAGCACACCGATGCCGTTGTCCGTAAGACGCAAAACGCAAAAGCCCAAAAACCGTGGAAAAACGAAGAGCTGACTTTAGCCGAACGTTTTCTTCTCTTAACATCCGACTTAAATTTTTGCTCCCAGAGAGGTCTTGGTGAACGTTTTGACGGCTCTATCGGTGCAGGTAGTGTACTAATGCCCTTCGGTGGCACGTTGCAACACAGCCCAACGCAGGTCATTGCGGCGACACTGCCTGTTACAGACGCAACCACCGCCTCCGTCATGAGCTTCGGCTTTGACCCATATGTCAGCGAAACCGACTGCTTTGGCGGTGCGGTGTACTCTGTTGTGACCTCTGTTGCAAAGCTTGTTGCGGCTGGTGCGCCGTTAAGCGAAGCGTATCTTTCACTTCAAGAGTATTTCCCAAGAACTCAGGGAGAGCCTGAGCGTTGGGGCTTGCCAATGTCCGCACTTCTTGGTGCGTATGAGGCACAAATGGGCTTAGGAATTGCAGCCATCGGCGGCAAGGACTCTATGAGCGGCACATATGTCACCGACAATGACCAGCTTGACGTTCCCCCGACCTTGGTTTCCTTTGCCGTGGCTGTGTCTGACGCTGAGAGGATAATATCCCCTGAGTTAAAGCAATCGGGTACAACTGTTTGTCTCTGGAAAGCTCCTGTTCAGCCTGACGGGTTGCCTGACTACAAGGCGTTAAAAGCCATGTGGGAGAGCATTTCAGCACTGACAGCACAGGGCAAGCTTCATTCCGCATGGGCGTGTGACGTTGGCGGCGTTGCTGGCGGCATAATCAAGTCCTGCTTTGGAAACAGCGTGGGCTTTGAATTTGACGAGAGTTTTAAGGATTATTTTGATGTCCCCTGCGGCAGTATAATCGCTGAAACTGATGAGTTTATAGAAGGCACAATTCTTGTTGGGCGCACTAATGACGGTCGTAACCTAGTGGCTGGCGATTCCATAATCCCTATCAGCACTCTGCTGACAGTTTGGGAAAAGCCGCTTGAAAACGTGTTCCCTACCCTGCCAAAAATCGTAGACACAGCGATTGTTGAGAAAATTACCTGCCCCAAGCATGTGCTTTTAGGTACAATAAACCGTATTATTCGCCCCAAGGTCGTCATACCGACATTTCCCGGGACAAACTGCGAACTTGACACTGCCCGCGCCGTTGAAGCGGCAGGTGGCGAGGCAAACATTGTACTAATCCGCAATTTAACAGGCAATATGATTGAGCAATCGGCTCTGGATATTGAAAAGGCTCTCAGCGAAGCGCAGATGATGATTATTCCGGGAGGCTTTTCAGGCGGGGACGAACCTGACGGCTCTGGCAAGTATATAGTGTCCTTCTTCCGTCATGCCCGAGTAAAAGAAGCCGTCAGCACACTGCTTAGCAAGCAGGACGGGCTAATATTGGGTATCTGCAACGGCTTTCAGGCACTGATAAAACTCGGACTTGTGCCATTCGGCAGTATTTGCGACCTTGACGAGAACTGCCCTACCCTAACATTTAACCGCATTGGCAGACATCAATCCCGATACGTCAGCACCCGCGTCTCCTCCAGCCTTTCACCGTGGCTCTCCTGCTGTGAACTTGGCGCAGTTTATACAGTTCCCATATCCCACGGAGAGGGAAGATTTGTCGCTCCTGAAAACGTGCTGAAGCAGCTCAGTGGCAGCGGTCAAATCGCTCAGCAGTACTGCGATGCAAACGGTACGCCGTCCATGAGCATTGACATTAATCCAAACGGCTCAATGTGGGCAATCGAGGGGCTAACCAGTCCTGACGGCAGAGTTTTCGGAAAAATGGCGCATAGTGAGCGTTGCGGCGAGCATGTGGCGAAAAACATTTACGGCGCGAAGTATCAGCCACTATTTGAAGGCGGTGTCAATTATTTTAAGTAATTATTCAGATGTTTTAATCGTCGGAGCTGGCGTGGTTGGCGCGGCCGCTGCTTATGAGCTTAGCAAACTTGACATTTCTGTCACAGTGCTCGAAAAAGAAAATGATGTTGCCTGTGGGACAACTAAGGCAAACAGCGCAATAGTCCACGCAGGCTACGACCCCCACCCCAACACCCTGATGGCAAACTTAAACCGTCAGGGCGCAGACATGTTGGAACAGCTCTGCCACGACCTTGATGTGCCGTTTAAGCGTTGCCCCTCCATGGTGCTGGCTTTCGACGAGGACGATTTAAAAGCAATTGACATCCTAAGAGCACGCGGAATAGAAAACGGCGTGACGGACGTCACAATCATCTCAGGAGACGAAGTTAAGGCCCTAGAGCCAACCGTTAATCCAACGGTGCTTGGCGCACTGTATACAGCCATGTCTGGCATAGTGTCGCCATGGGAACTGTGCCTCGCGCTTTTGGACGCCGCTGTCAGAAATTCTACTGTACTTCGGCTAAATACCTTGGTGACCGCTGTCGAGAAGCAAGGCGAAACTTGGGCAGTGGCGACGAATAACGGCGAGTACCGTGCAAAAGTCGTCATCAATGCCGCAGGAGTATATTCAGGTCAGCTTCATGAGCTTGTTACCCATCAACCCATGAAAATTATTCCGTCTAAGGGCGAGTATTATCTACTTGACAAAAGCGAAAGCGTAAAAAACATACTGTTTCAGCCGCCCTCACGGCTTGGCAAAGGCGTTTTAGTCGCCCCCACGGTACATGGAAACGTTATTGTAGGACCAAACTCTGAAAACACCGCTATAGACGATACCGCCACAACCGCAAAGGGTCTGGGCTTTGTCAGCGAGCTTGCAAAACGCTCTGTCCCGACTTTGGAGCTTGGTACCGCAATCAGAAACTTTGCAGGACTGCGGGCAAACAGTGAGGTCGATGAGTTTCTAATATCCCGTGAGGGCAGCTACGTTGCTCTTGCGGGCATAAAATCCCCTGGTTTGACCGCTGCGCCAGCAATCGGTATTATGGTTGCCAACATGCTTGTTGAGGCGGGGCTTGTTGAGGTTAAACGCCGCGACAATGCTGTGACAACGCGAAATGTTCTCAGGCTTAAAGAGCTTCAACCAAGTGAACGCAATGAATATATCAAAAAAAATCCGTCATACGGCAGAATTATCTGCCGCTGTGAACAAATTTCAGAGGGTGAAATCCTCGACACCTTTGACACGCCCATACCGCCCAAAACCATTGACGGCATAAAACGCCGCTTAATGGCAGGTTCGGGACGTTGCCAAGGTGGCTTCTGCGGACCAAGAATTTTGCAGATTCTTTCTAAAAAGCTCGGTTTACCCGCCGAAGCCATTTGTCAGGACGCAGACCAGTCCAATGTTTTGCTTAGGCGTGAGGAGTCGGGAGTATGAATGCAGTCGTAGATGTAACAGTAATCGGCGGAGGTCCTGCCGGAATTGCGGTGGCATTGTCAGCACGGGAGAACGGCGCACAAAACGTTGTTATAATCGAACGTGACACTGAGCTTGGCGGCATACTCAACCAGTGCATTCACAGCGGCTTTGGGCTACAGCGGTTTAAAGAAGAGCTTACAGGTCCTGAATATGCCGAGCGGTATATTCACATGCTGTCAGAGCACCCTGAAATTGAGGTAAGGCTTGACACTACGGCAATTGACATCATTTCTGGAAAGCCCCATATCGTCCGCACAGTCAGCTCAGAAAAAGGCGTTGAAGATATCGCCACCAAGGCTGTAATCCTTGCCATGGGCTGCCGCGAACGTCCAAGAGGTGCGATTGCAATCCCCGGAACACGCCCCGCTGGAGTTTTGACCGCAGGCGCGGCGCAACGGTACGAAAACATTGAGGGTCTGCCAGTGGGCAGAGAGGTTGTCATTCTCGGCTCTGGCGACATCGGCTTGATTATGGCTCGGCGTATGACGTTGTCAGGCGCAAAGGTCAAGGCATGTATCGAACTAATGCCATACTCCTCCGGACTTGCCCGAAATATCGCCCAATGTCTTGAGGATTTTGACATTCCGCTGTATTTATCTCATACCATCACTGAAATTCACGGCAAAAACAGGCTCACGGCGGTGACTGTTTCAAAAGTGGACGAAAACCGCAAGCCCATTGAGGGTTCAGCATTTACCATCGAATGTGACACTCTGCTGTTAAGCGTGGGTCTTATCCCTGAGAACGAGCTGACCACTCGTGCGGGTGTTGAAATCGACCCTAAAACCAGAGGGGCATATGTAGACGATAACCGCGAAACCTCGGTTTCGGGAATATATGCCTGCGGGAATGTCGCTCATGTCCATGATATTGTAGATTATGTGTCCATGGAGGCGGCAATTGCAGGAAAACATGCCGCGCTAAAGCACTGTACCGCAGAAAACAAGATAAAAGTCTCGGCAGGAGACGGAATTTTGTACACTGTTCCCCAATATATCAGTATTGAGGACGGCAAAAAGACCGCCGAGATATTTATGCGTGTTAAAAAACCTATGGAAAACAGCACAATCAAAGCTTATTGCGGCGGTGTGCCAATCGCCTCTGTACCTCGTGAGCATATGACGCCGGGGGAAATGGAGCGCATTGTAATTGCATATTCCAGAATAAGCGGAGATGTTGAGATTAAAGCGGAGGCGGGAAAATGATTTGTGTTTTATGCCCGAAGGGGTGCAGAATAACGGTTGCAGACGGAAAAATATCGGGTTATAGCTGCTCAAAGGGTGAGGGTTATGCAAAAAAGGAGCTTGAAAACCCCCAACGCTCCGCCTCAGCCACTGTCGCCATCGAAGGAACGTTTCACCCAAGACTGCCTGTAAAATCGGACAAAGCCTTGCCAAAGGCTCTTGTCACCGAGGCTGTACGCTCCCTTGCTAATGTCACTGTATCTGCGCCTGTTAAAATCGGCGACGTTATTGTGCACGACGTTTTAGGCTCAGGCGTAAACTTCGTTGCAACTCGGACTATGGAGAAAAGCTGATATGTGGGAGCAGTATAGTCATATTATCGGACATATTGAGGTTGACAGCGGCGTAATCGCAAATGTACCCTCTTGGCTGACGCAAAAAGGGTACAAAAACCCTCTGGTGGTCATGGATATCAACACAAGAGTCGTCGCCGGAGATACGCTATGCCAACTGCTTACAGCTAATCAGATACGCCATGCGGTGTATTGCTACAGCAATCCTTTTCTGACCTCGGACGAAACTGCAATCGGACAGTTGACAGCGGCTTATCATCCTGATTTTGACGTTTTAATCGCCGTAGGCTCAGGCACTATTAACGACCTGTGCAAATACGTGTCCTTGAGGGTGAACCGACCATTTGTTGTGGTTGGAACAGCCCCATCAATGGACGGTTATGCGTCCAAAGGTGCGGCAATGACAATAAACGGCATGAAGGTTACCCCCCAAACCGCGTGCCCCGAAGCCATATTTTGCGATACTGCCATAATGAAAAATGCCCCAATGCTGATGATGGCGGCAGGCTTGGGGGATGTGCTGGGTAAATATAACGCCCTTGCCGACTGGAAGCTGTCCCACATTCTCACTGGAGAAAGTATGCCCGAAAGCATTGTAAAACTGGTTTCCGATGCCATCGAAAAATGCGCAGGAAATGTAGACGGTGTGCTTAATCGTGAGGAAAATGCAATAAAAGATCTCTGCGAAGGACTGATTTTATCAGGTCTTGCAATGAGCTTATACGGTGATTCCCGTCCCGCCTCAGGAACTGAACACCATATGTCACATTATTGGGAAATGCGGTTTATAATTGAGGGCAAAACCCCTGTATTGCATGGCATTAAGGTTGGAATTACAACTATTTGCGCCCTTCGCATGTGGAAAAGCCTGCCCGCGCAGCTTACTGCACCAAAAAAAGAAGACCGTGACAAAACTATTAAGCTAGTGACGGAGCTGTACGGCTCATCGTCAGCAGCTCTTGTGGGTGTACCTAATCCCAATTTGAGCTTTGCTAAAATCACTGAAAACTATGCTCAGATTTTAGATATTGCCAAAAGCTTGCCTGAGCCTGAGTATATTGCAGGTCTGCTAAGTAAGCTCTCCGCACCAATAACGCCGGCGTCAATAGCAGTTGATGAGCAGACCTTGAAGGACAGCGTTCTCCTTGCCCGCGAACGCAAAAAGACCTACACATTGTTGCAGCTACTTGGAGATTTAGGACTTCTCGAGCATTTCAGCGCAGGACTTACGGACTATTTTAGCTCAAAGGCTTTAGTGAAAACCAAACTTTTTGTCCTTGATATGGACGGCACTATTTACTTGGGAGATAATCTTTTCGACTATACTAAAAAATGCCTGTCTGCGATTTCCGATTCTGGGCGTGATTATGTCTTTTTTACCAACAATTCTTCCAAAAGCAAAGCAAAATACCTGTCTAAGCTAGAAAAAATGGGTATACCTGTTACAGCGGAGAAAATGCTGATATCAACAGAGGTTTTGATAAAACACCTGATTGAAACGCATCAGGGCGCAAGGCTCTATGTGTCGGGAACAACGGATTTGCTTGACGATTTTAAGCTTGCGGGCTTCGATACTGACAGCATCGACCCAGATGTCGTTGTCATCGGATTTGACACATCATTTACATATGAAAAGCTACAAAAAATAACAAAAGCAGTGCAAAACGGCGCAGTAATCTACGGCGTGAATACTGACCTCCTGTGCCCAATGCCAGACGGCTACATCCCCGATTGCGGCTCACTGGCGGCGGCAATTACTGCGGCGACAGGCGTAACTATCAAATTTTTCGGCAAGCCCTCAGTCTATGCCAGAAAGTATATTTCAGAGAAAACAGGCTATCAGGAAAGCGAAATCTGCTTCGTCGGTGACAGACTTTATACCGACATCGCCATAGCCAACAGCTCAGACGCTGTCAGCGCACTAGTCCTCAGCGGGGAAACAAAGCGTGAGGATATTCGCGGTAGCAAACATGTGGCTGACATTGTGGCGGAGAGCTTGGAGGAGCTTGTAAGTAAGTTTTAATATGGAAAACTAGCTAACGAGCGGGCATTTATATAAGCTGCACTAAACGAGGTTCAAAATTAAATGACATTATGATTTGGGCGGTGTTGACTTGAAAAAAAAGATTGCTATCCCTGTTTTTGTTGTGCTGATGATTACCATAGTTGCTTTATTCATTTTTAGTAGTACCGAAAAAAAGCCTCCAGATATCGTTGTTTCTGACATTGTATTCGAAGAAGCAATCGCAAAGCTGCAAAAAGACGGTTATGCATATTCAGCAGAGACTAAAAACGCTACATACCATATCCCCGAGGATATGGATAGAGAAAAGCTAGTACATAACTGTGAAATTTTGATAGAGGTTGCAAAACAGGTTTATAGCATTGAGGTCAGTCAGCCCGTCATATTTTTTGTCCCTGAGGCAAGTGAAACAAATCTTGATATACGCACCATAAAAGTGACATCTGATAATCTTTCGCTATTTTTCCAGCATATTGCAGGCGTTGAACTTCCCACTTGGTTTGCTAAAGGTTTAACGTCATATTGGCTCAATTACTATAGCGACGGAAACGAAGCAATAACACAAAATGATGCACTCCAATTGCTAGAAACACATAAAGATAACGCTCCGCCATTCGGAGATGCTTGGCTCATCCCAAATCTTTTAGAGAACCAGAGTCTTGAAAACAGTGTCCAAGTCGCAGAGAGCTTTGTATCGTATATGCAAGAGGAACGTTTATTAAAGCCGTATATCAAATCTTTGTCAGAAAATGAAAGTGACGCACAATCTTTGCTTACATCAGCATGGGACAGTTTCGCAGGTTCAAGCTACCCCATAGATTCCACTTATGATTGGAACGGTACTGATTTATTTTCGGTGACTACCGATAGCGGAATATACACCTTCCATGAAACAAAATGGAAATACAGTGTTGTAAATGATTATATCACATACATCGATAAGACAATTGCTTTTGACAAGCAGTTTTTTGATGAATACAACGAATTGATTCCAGTAGAAATTTATCATAACGAAAATAAAAACGGCAGGCGAGGTGATGTGACCGCCTTTATTGCGCCAAATACAGTACAGCTAATTATACGTGAAGGTGTTGAAGTGGCTCCGATGGCGCATGAAGTGGCACATCTTTTGGCATATCGCACAGGAGTGGTGACATCCAAAACCCATGCATATTTTATGGAGGGTATCTCTACAGTTTTTGGTTTTCTGTATGAAACAGAGAATCCTGAATATTTGACTAGATATTATACAAATATCTATAATAATTATCCTCGATTTGCTGAACTTTACACATTGCATAACGGTATTCCGTTGGCTTCAGATGGTAGGTTCAATTATACTGCATTGTCCGATGCAGAGATTTTTTGGAGAACAGAAGAAGATCTGAGTTATCTGGTCAACATCCTCGAAGGCGATGTACGAGTTGTGATTCCAGACCTTGACACATACGAAGAAGCCACTTCTTTTTCACTTTACTTGCTAAACAATTATGGACTAGATAAACTAATGGAGGCATATAGCGACTTTACAGCAATTGAGCAGATTTATAAGAAGTCGTTGGATGAATTAATTCAAGATTGGAAAGCGTACTTAGGTATTGCATAACAATAACTAATCCTCAATTAATAATTTACATTAATACTCGTCAAATCTCAGCAGAGATTGTGCACACCGCGCTTTTAGCGATGTGGTACGTCTCTGCTTTTCGCTTTTTTGAAGGATTGCACACAAGTACAATGGTGCTTCGCTGGATACGCACCAAAACCCCGCTAAAGGCTTGATTACCTGCAATGTGAACTGTAATATATTTATCAAGCCATTGCTCATAGGGTATCCCAGAAAAATTGCGATAAATAGATGAAAGGTTTT
>JAVBKA010000119.1:0-7513 GCA_031546715.1 Oscillospiraceae bacterium
ATAATAATGATATTTTCTTTTTCATTTTAATCATACTCTCTTTACTCAATGTTTACAATAACTATCCACAAACGTTTTCCACCCAAGCACTTACAGGCTCGGTAGTGCCATTGCGGGTCACGTTACCAGAAACCGTCAACCGGTATGTGTATCCCTTTGTCACTGCATAAGCCTTACTCATGCTAAACTCATCACTATTTGTGCTCTCGGTTGACCATGTCTTTAGCAATGTGTATGTGCCATTGGTGTTTTTGCGTTCCAAGGTCATTGAAGCCGAGATTTTGGTTGTCCCAGATAAGCCCGTGATATTTGCCATACAGTTTGCTGTTGTGCCTGAAAAGCTGAGAGTTGCTTGCACATCCGATGTGTTAACATACTTCGGGGAAACTCCGGCAGCGAGTGCGGATGCTCCGATACTTATAATTAGTACAAAGACAAGCATCATTGCAATGGATTTTCTTGGGTTCATAGGCATCTCTTCTTTCATTTGTAGTAGGCAAGATTTTCAGCCTCTACCTATATAACAATTGAGCTTCCCAATTCGTTTCAAGAAATCCCGATATATTTTAAAAATAATGTAAAAATTTATTGAAGTTGTTCAATGATACTTTTTGCCATGAGAATTAGCTCATCAGCAGGATATTCTGACATGATTTTAAAGAATGTTGTACCGGTTTCCCAAATAACATAGCACTCATATCCTTGCTCAGTGCCATCGAAAACTTGAACGGTATATCCGTTGTATTCAATTGAATAAGGCACAGAATGTTCATTGTCAATCTGAATAACAGTGCCTTCAATCTTCAGGGATTGGTCAAAAAGGATTCTAGCACCATCAGAATCTTCATATCGTATTCGAATACCAGCGCCCCAGTTAGAAGATGAAAGTTCTCTAAAGCCTTCTGGGATATATGTTGGACGAATAATGCTATCACTTTGAGTTTGACTAGAACCAGTTTGACCAAATCTAAAACCAAAGAAATTCTCGCCGATTTCAATAAAAGTGTTTATCACATCTGCTCTCAGTGCGGCAACGCTCATAATACTTGTAAAGCCGACTGCCATAAGAATCATTACTGCTACAGCTGATTTTTTTAGAGCAGAAAAAAACTTTTTCTGCCTAAGTTTCTTGGTATGAGTATAAATGAGTTTGTTCATTTTTCGCTCAAACTCTGGCGAAAACTCATGCGCGATTTCATCTTCTGGTGGTAGCTCAGCAAGGCGCTGTTCCATAACCTCATGGCAAGCCATTTCGAGCATTGCATCAAACATTTTTTCGTTAAAGGTATTACTGTCCATAATATATTCCTTCCTTCTGGAGCAGACTGATTAATTGTTTACGCCCTCTATGTAGACGGAGCCGTACATTTTCTTCCGATATATCAAGAATCATTGCAATTTCTTGATTGGAATAGCCTAATTCCCATTTGAGATTAAGTACACTTTCATAAAGCTCATCAAGCCTTGAAAGATATCCGACAAGTCGCTTATACTGGTCTTCATTTATGGTGACGTTCTCTGGACTGTTATCTAAATCATCATACCGAATGTCTTCTTCAATGGGGATAAACTCAAGTATCTTTCCCCTCTTAAGAAGGTTGTACGATAACCGTCTCATTATAGTAACAATTAACTTTCCGTTTTCGTTTCGTGATTTACCTATAAAAGCGTTAAAATTTTTCGACATTTTCAGAAAAGCATCATGTACAATATCCTCGGCTAGATATTCATCTTTGAGAATGCCTGCAGCAATATGCCACATTCGTTTTCGATAAGTATCGTATAGTGCTATAAATTCATCTTTTTCTTCCTGTGTTTCTAAATTAGCTAAATAAATTAACATATTGTCACTTCCTTAACCTGAGTATACCATAAAGCATTTGAAAAATAAATTGCCTCTACATATATACCAATTGAATGACACAATTAGTGACCGAAATTTATCGTTTCTTAAAAATTATTTTGTCGGACGCAACAGCGTTCGACATTTTTCTTTTTTGTGTGATGGTATACTCCGTTTAAAGATAAATTATGAGGGAGATTGCTGATGAAAACTTAGATATTTCAGCGTGAAAACATAAGATTTACTTTTGATGGAGGTGTGTTATGGAAAAGACAAAAGAATACTGGCTCGAAGAAATTCAAGTTGCAGAAATCAAGGTGGAGCAGTTGGAAAATCAAAAAATCCTTTTGCTCAACCGTGGGCGAGATGCCGAGCGACGAGAGCGAACTCATCGTTTAATTGAGCGTGGTGCTATTTTGGAAAGTTTGCTTAAAAAGCCTCAAATTTTATCCAATAATCAGATTGAAGAATTACTAATAATTTTGCTTAATACTACAGAAGCTAAACAATATTTAAGCTCAGTATACATAGACGAAAAGACTAATTAAAACCCGAAGGGCGCACTTATATACCACACTAACGGTGGTATGCGATTTCTGCGAAATGTTTCGCCGAAGGAAAGTTTGAAATGTGAGGGGTGAGACTTTGGCGATTTATCATTGTTGTCTCAAAATCATAAAACGTGGAATGGGTAAATCAGTAGTCGGAGCTGCCGCTTATCGAAGCGGAGAAGAGATAACAAATGACTACGATGGAATTACACCCGAAAAGGCGGCGTCGCACATAGTGAAATTCTTTTACCAAACCATGCGCCGCCAGAGTTTTTTAATCGCTCTATTCTCTGGAACTCGGTTGAAAAAGTAGAAAAACATAGGCGAGCACAGCTTGCGCGTGAAATTGAAATTGCTCTACCAAATGAGCTTAGCAGAGATGAACAAATTTTGCTAGTCCAAGAGTATTGTCAGCTTAATTTTGTGGACGCAGGTATGTGTGTAGATTTCAATATTCATAATCCGAAAAAGCCACTAGAGAATGTTCACGCTCATATTCTGCTGACCATGCGCCCGTTAAATCCTGACGGTTCGTGGGGCGACAAGCAGAAAAAGGAATACATGCTGAACAAAAATGGCGAGAAAATCTACGATAAGAAAAAACGTCAATACAAATGCAAAACCGTACAAACTACCGACTGGAATGAGCATAGCAAAACGGAGGAATGGCGGCAGGCGTGGGCGTATTATGCTAACAAAAATTTAGAAAAAAATGGTTTTGCAGAACGCATTGACCATCGGTCTTATGAACGACAGGGAATTGAGCAAATTCCTACAATTCATTTAGGAGTAGCGGCTTCCCAAATGGAGCGAAAAGGTATTGCAACTGAAAAGGGAGATATTAACCGAGCTATTGCAGAAGATAATAAATTAATTAGAGCAATCAAAGCCCAGATTGCATCTTTAACTACGTGGATCAAGAATGCTATAACTCAAAGCGAAAATGCTGAACCATCCTTGATTGATGTGCTTTGGCGGTATAAGGAATCTCGCGAGGAACGGTACAATAATTACTCAGCATACGGAAATCAACAAGTTCAGATTTCTGACTTGAAATCTATCTCAGAGGCTGTTGCATATTTGCAAAACAACCACATTGTTACTTTGGAGCAGATGGAACAGCATTTACAGTCTTTGCGTACAAAAACTTTTGAGCTAAATGATAGCGTCAAGCAATCTGAACGCCGAATGAAAGAGCTTAACGAGATGATACAAACCAGTAATATTTACACTGAAATTAAGTCTGTATACGAGCGGTACAGAAAAATAAGCAACGCCAAATCACAGCAAATATTTTACGATGCCAATACCGCTGACCTTATCCGATATGATGCCGCAAAAAGCAAGTTGGACAAACTACTGGCTGACAATAAATTACATATAAGAGAATGGCAAGCCGAATATCGGAAGTTGTCTGCGGCTAGGGATAGTGATTATGGGAAATTACTTTCAGTCCGAGAACGGGTCAAAGAGGGCGAGAATATTCGCAAGCAAGTTGAGTTTGCGATGCAGATTATTCGCCCGCAAAAAACACCGCAAAAAGGAGTTGAACTACATGTCTAGTCACGAGAATGTAATGGAAACTTTACCAAGTTGGGTGACAGCAGAAGATTTGAAGTGGGCACTTGCCCACATAAAGAACAACGCTTTTGAGCTCGACTTACATAATGATGAAATGCTCGAATGGGAGGGCGAGACTACTTATCACATAATACCCCATTACTCTACCGATGCTTCAGAGGATGTATTAACAAAGCTCAGAAGAATTATGACAAGGGAACTATCTGACCCAGAATATGAAGCAGAAATTTTAAAAGAAAATGATCCACTTTTTCAGCCAAGTGAGGTATAATAAATTTACCGTTCACTTGGCTGACTTGAAAGGAGATTATTTATGTTACAGCCAAGTAAAATAACAGCATTATACTGCCGTCTCAGTCAAGACGACTCTTTAGATGGCGAGAGCAATAGCATCACCAATCAAAAAGCTCTTTTGAGCAAGTATGCAGCAGAGCAAGGACTTAAAAACACAGTATTCTTTGTGGATGATGGTTATTCTGGCACAAATTTCAATAGACCGGGATTTCAAGAAATGATGAAACAGGTTGAAGATTTTGGTGTATCAGCCGTTATTGTCAAAGACCTTTCACGTCTTGGACGTGAGTATTCCTATATGGGACGACTACAAGATTTCATCTTTCCAGCTTATGACGTTCGTTTTGTGGCAGTCAACGATAATGTTGACAGTGCGAAGGGTGACAATGATTTTGCTGTATTCAAAAACGTATTTAATGACTATTACGCCAAGGATACAAGCAAGAAAATACGTGCAGTCAATAAGGTCAGAGGCGAGGCTGGAGAGCATCTTTCTGGACCGCCATTTGGGTACACGAAAGACCCAGATAACAAGAAAAAGTGGATTATTGATGAAGATGCCGCCGTTACTGTTAAGCGAATCTTTGACCTTTGTATTGCTGGCAAAGGCCCGTCCCAAATTGCAAAAATACTGACAGCCGATAAAGTGTTGACTGTAAAAGCTTATAAAGCCACGAAGAAGAAACTTTCACTACCGCTGAATCCGTACAAGTGGGATGACAGTAGTATTGTAGGTATACTAGAACGCCGTGAATATCTTGGAATCACCGTCAATTTTAAGACCTACTCTAAATCCTTAAAATTCACAAAACGCATTGAAACCCCGCTTGAAGATCGGAAAGTCTTTGAGGGTACACACCTTGCGATTATCGAAAAAGGTCAATGGGAGCGTGTTCAAGAGTTGAGAGGTAATAAACGTCGCAACACAAAAGCTGGTAAAACAAGTGTGTTTTCAGGACTTGTCTACTGTGCTGATTGTGGTGCAAAGCTTTACTACTGCACCTGTAAGACATACAAGGATGCCAGTCAAGACCACTTCGTCTGCTCTAATTACAAAAGCAACACGGGTTCCTGCCAAATCCACTTTATTCGAGAAGAAGTCTTATATCGGCTTGTATTATCCTGCCTTCAAAGAACACTTGGATATGTATATGCGTATAGAGCTGATTTTCAACGTGAATTACTTGCTCAAGACTGTGAAACTCGCAAATCTGAGCTTGCCCAGAAGCGTAAAGCCTTATCGGGTGCGAAGAAGCGACTAGAAGACTTAGATAAGATTATTAAGCATATTTACGAGGATAATGTTATGGGCAAGCTAACGGATGCTCGGTTTGCCAAACTTTCCGCTGAGTATGAAAATGAGCAGCAAGAGCTTGAGAGAATATCTGGAATGATGGAACGAGAGGTTGAATCTCAAACTGAACAGCTCATAGATGTGGACAAGTTTTTCAAACTAGTTGAGAAGTATGCTGATATTATTGAGCTAACGCCTTCGCTTTTGAATGAACTTATTAGCAAAATAGTGATACACAATCCTGTCAAAATTGATGGAAGCAAGCACGTCACCATTGAGGTTTACTTCACCTATGTCGGACACATAAGGTTGCCGCTCAATACGGAAACCCAAGAAAACACTGCAAATACAGCAAAACTGGCGTAGCTTTCGCCACGCCAGTTTTGCTGGTAATATTTACTTCCTTATTACCCCTTGCCATTACACTTCAACAGTTTTCTTTGGCACGCCCGGGGCGACTCGAACGCTCGACCTACTGCTTAGAAGGCAGTTGCTCTATCCTGCTGAGCTACGGGCGCATACCGCCCGATAAGTATAACACAGGCAGCGATTTCTTGCAAGAGTTATTTTAAATCTGCACAAATGACACTGAATTACATTAGCCAAAGGAGCATAATTTTTGAATGTTTTGCCGCAAAAAAAGAATATTAAGCCCTTCATAATTCTATTAATTACAGTAGTACTAATCTATGGGGTCACTCAGCTAGGCTGGAAGCTTTTTGGATTTTCCCAGTGTACTCAGGCAGAAGAAATTTTGATTCAAAGCGTGGAAGTGGGCGCAGGTGAAGCTCTAATTATCGGCAGACTAGAGGATGATGTACGAAAAGAGAATCCCCAAATCAGCTTTTCAGGATATACCGCAAAAACAGAAGGCGATACCCTATACATCGGCGTGAAATACTCAGGCTTTTTGTACTTTTTAAGGTCAACCAAAGACTTTAGAGTCGTCGTTCCCTTCGATAACAGCACCATAAAAAGAATCTCCCTCCGCGACGCCGATTCGTCAAAAGTTATTTGGAGCAAGTGAGAAGCGACCCAAGTGCAAAGCCCACGGTTATACTCCAAAGACAAAGACGGCAAGAGCAAAGCCCTTGCCCTACAACGAAACACAACCCTACAGTGCAACACTACAGTAAAGCCTACTAACAAAATTTAATGTCGATGAAAACATATACCGATTCTAGGCTGAATCGGACGTGAGCAACCACCATGCACGGCAAACGTTCTATGGGCATGTAGGCGACAAAAAGGGTGCTTTGCACGATGGCGGCAGACGTCTGCCGCCAATCGCTTTACCACCCCTCGTAAAGGAAGTGCCCCCGCGGCATGAGCGGAACGAGAAAAAATATGCGTTTATACCAAAAAAGCAATAGCTTGAGATACCCAACGTACCTCAAACTATTGCCAGTTTATAGTGCCATGCGCAACGCCGCTGCGATTTGTTGCGTTTTTTCTTTCGACTTTTTGGTTCGCGCGGCTCAGAGTTAGAGTTTCGAGCCTTGCGAGGCTCGATAAAAGGCGTTGCCTTTTAAAACCATTAGCTTTTGAAAAAGCTCAATCAAAACTTTTGACATTTTTTTATATATTCTAAAGTTCGTTAATTAGTCTCTTCATCTCAAAAGCATAATGCGAAAACACAATCCCCGGCTCTTCAAGACTATCCTGCCACCTCTTAACCCACTCCATCGACAAATACCCTTCATACCCGATAGATTTCATAGCCTTAAGAATAGCACGAATCGGCAGGTCGCCATAGGTCAGCATTTTGTATTGCATCGCGCCGTCCTTGAAAACCGAATCTTTAATATGCATATGCTTGACATATTTTCCGATATTAGAAAATGTCTGCTCAGCAGTTTCGCCAAAGTAGCGTACAGGGTGGTTAATATCCCACAAAACCTGCACATTTGGGCAATCCACAGTTTCAATCAAGCCCTTTAGCTTACGACT
>JAVBKA010000109.1:0-16842 GCA_031546715.1 Oscillospiraceae bacterium
GTCAACTAAATTAAACACCATTTCATACAAAATGGAACGGTGCGCCATTAGTGCGCATTTTTCTGACTGCAACTCGATAGTGACGTTTTTCTGCTACTTTTAGGCGTTTAAGAATGGATATTCCGTCCTCAAGTGGCAGCATAATGTCAAGAACTATGAGCTTCGGCTCTGTTTGCTTTAAAACTGACCAGAATTCTGTAGGCTCGGAAAAAGCTTCTACGTCAAAGCATTGAGATTCTAAGGCATAACTGGTAAGCTCCCGTATATTGTCATCATCTTCCACGATGAAAATCTTTTTCAACACATCGCCCGCCCATCAACGATTGTGAGTATACCTTTTTTACAAAATTTGCTTATTTTTATGCGTACCTGTAATCGAAAATATAACCCATTCCGCAAGATTAACCGCATGGTCGCCGATGCGTTCGAAATATTTCGCAATCTGCATTAAGTCAAAAGCTTGCTCGCCGTTTTTTGCGTCCTCGTGAACAAGATGGATTAAGTCTTTTTTAATGGTGATATATAAATCGTCCACCACGTCGTCATATGCGATTACCGATTCCGCCATGGCTATATCCTTGTTTACAAAGGCGTCAATGCTGTCTTTGACCATTTTCGTTGTGGCGACAGCCATTTGAGGAATGTGCTCCATCTTTTTGATGTACTCCTGCGACGTGAGGTATATGCAAATTTCAGAGATATCCGCGGCTTGGTCGCCGATGCGCTCTAGGTCCGTAATCATTTTCAGGGCGGTTGAGATTTGGCGCAAATCTCTTGCCACGGGCTGTTGACCAAGCAGGAGTTTGAGGCAAAGTGCCTCTATTTCCTTTTCCTTATCGTTAATAACCCAGTCGCCCTCAAAGACTTCCTTTGCAAGGCTTAAATCTTGCGCCTCAAGAGCTTTTATCGCCTTAGATATTGCGTTTTCCACTAAGGACGCCATTTCCAGCAAATTATTATTTAATGCATTAAGTTGTTCGTCAAATCTGCTACGCATCATCCAAACCTCCCTGTAATATAGTCTTCTGTTCTCTTATCTGTGGGCATTGCAAATAGTTTTTCCGTGTAATCATATTCTATCACCTGACCGAGGAGGAAAAACGCTGTTTTCTCACTAATTCTCGTGGCTTGTTGCATATTGTGAGTTACTATCACTATACTATACTTTTCCTTCAATGTCAGCAATAATTCTTCAATCTTGCCTGTTGATATGGGGTCAAGTGCGCTGGTCGGTTCGTCCATCAGCAAGATTTCTGGCGAGACTGCCAGCGCGCGGGCGATACATAATCGCTGTTGCTGTCCGCCCGATAGTCCAAGGGCGGATTTTTTCAGCCTGTCCTTCACTTCGTCCCATATTGCGGCACCTCGAAGGGAGTTTTCAACAGCTTCGTCAAGTTCTAGCCGTGTTTTTACTCCGTGAGTACGTGGACCAAAGGCTATATTGTCGTATATGCTCATTGGAAAAGGGTTGGGCTTTTGAAAAACCATGCCGACACGTTTGCGTAGCAAGTTGACATCCATATTGCTATAGATATTTTCTCCCATGAGCGAGATTTCACCTGTGATTTTACAGCCCTCAACCAAGTCATTCATGCGGTTCAAGGTCTTTAACAGTGTGCTTTTTCCGCAACCGGAGGGACCTATAAAGGCGGTGATTTCTCCTGCGCTGATACCCATGTTAACGGATTTCAGTGCTTGAAAATCGCCGTAAAATAAATCTAAGTTCTTAATTTCAAATATGTTCATACCCCACCGCCTACCTTTTTCACTATAAATCTCGAAAACATATTGATTCCCGCCACGACTATCAGCAAAACCACCGCAGTCGCGTACCCTTCGTTGACATGCAGCCCTTCGCCTGACAGCGCAAACATGTGAACGGACAACGTGCGCCCAGAGTCCAGAAGACTACCGGGGATTTGTGCAACAGTACCCGCCGTGTATATAAGTGCAGCCGTCTCGCCGACGATGCGCCCAGTGGCGAGAATGACGCCCGCCAATATTCCTGCGCTGGCGGAGGGTAAAATGATTCTGAAAACAGTTCTCAGCTTACCTGCGCCAAGCCCGAATGAACCTTCGCGATAGCTGTCAGGCACGGCTTTCAGAGCTTCCTCCGATGACCGTATAATAAGGGGCAATATCATAATAGACAGCGTCAAGCCCCCTGAAATCAGCGAGTACCCCAAGTGTAGCCGTGAAACGAAAAACAGATAGCCAAACAAGCCGTACACAATGGACGGTATGCCGCTTAAAGTTTCGGTGGTGGTGCGGATAACGCCCACAAACCAGTTGCCTCTTTTGGCGTACTCAACCAGATATATGGCGGCGAATATGCCCAAGGGTACTGCAATTAGAAGGGATAAGACCATCATCATAACGGTGGTAATTATTGCGGGCATCATGGAAACATTATCGCTGTTATATGTCAGCGAAAAGAGGGACGGCTTTATATGGGGCAGCCCGCGTACCAATATAAAAAGCACGATAAAGACCAGAGCCGCTATGGTAATTATTGCTGCCGACCAACATGCGGCGGACATGAGGCGTTCTTGAATTTTTCTCTTATTCATTATTTTGCCCTCCTGTTCAGGGCGGAAAAGCTAAGATTTATTATTAAAATGAACACAAACAGCACTACGCCCGTGGCAATCAGTGTTTCCCTGTGTAAGCCCTCGGCATAGCTCATTTCTAAAACAATGTTGGCAGTCAGGGTGCGCATTCCCTTGAAAAGCGAAAAATTATCAGGAATTCTCGCCTGATTTCCTGCAACCATGATAACTGCCATAGTTTCGCCGATTGCCCGACCGATTCCCAGCACCACAGCCGCCGTTATACCGGATTTTGCGCCTTGAATTACCACCTTGAATACGCTTCGATAATGTCCAGCACCAAGAGCAATTGCGCCCTCATAATAGTGCTGGGGTACGGCGCGGATACTGCTTTCGGAAATTGAAATCACCGTGGGAAGAATCATAATCCCTAGCAAAATACTGGCGGATAACATGCTATTCCCGCACAGGGGTACAATAATTGCCATACCAAAAAAACCGTACACCACCGATGGTATGCCCGCTAGTAAATCCACACCAGGCTTTAGGATTTTGTAGAGCTGTTTCGGGCAAACCTTTGCCAGAAAAACAGCGCATAAAACCCCGATGGGTACGCCGATTATTATCGCCCCTGCCGTAATGTAGAGACTTCCGATAATCATTGGAAGTATTCCGAAAACTGGAGGAGTGTCCGCAGGTGACCATTCCTTGCCCAGTAAAAACTGAAATACTCCTACCTTACCCATCGCAGGAAGTCCATACAAAAACATAAAGAGACATATTAGAATTACCGCAATGACCGATGCTGTCGCAGAAAAGGCGAACACGCCGCCCATAACTGCTTCTCGTATTTTTTTCATTTGCTTAAGTCGCTCCATGTAATGACCTCACCTGTAAAAATTGACTTAACTTGGTCTTTTGTGAGATTGGTTAATGGGTTTGCATTGTTTACGATAACAGAAATGCCGTCTATGGCGATAGTTGTTTCCGTCAGCGATTCCTTTTCGGTGTCCTTAAGTGCACGGCTGGACATTCCGATATCACAAGTTCCCTCGATTGCCCCGGTTATGCCAGAGGTTGAATCTGTACTCTGGATTTCGATTTTTGCGTCTTTGTTAATGAGTAAGTAAGCTTCTTTTAGTTTTTCCATGATAGGAGTAACGGAGGTCGAACCAGCGACCACTATTTTTCCTGAGATTTTGCCGCCAGAAAAGGCTGGTGCGCTGTCATTAATTGATATATAGCTCTTTGAAACCACGGCTTGACCGTCAGCCGAAAGGATGTAATCAATAAAGTCTTGAGCAAGCTCTGATACTGCTCCCTTTGTCGCTATGTTGAAGGGGCGGGAAACAGTGTAACTTCGGTTTTTGACGGTTTCAAATGAAGCCGTTGCGCCGTCAATATCCAAGGCTTTGACGGTATCATTCAGAGAACCCAGTGAGATGTAACCGATTGAATATTTATCCCCTGAAATGTTGGTCATCATAACGTCAGTTTGTTTTGCAATTGTGGCTTCTTTTGTAGTTTTGTCCTTTTTTGAGCCATCGTCATTTTTGACTTGAATGCCGAACAGTTCGATGAAGGCACCCCTAGTTCCAGAGCCGTCTTCTCGGGAAACCACTTTGATTTCGTTACTGTCATTAAAGTCGCTTTTGGCTGATGATGGGTTAGCGGCACAGCCCGCTAAGATAAAAAACATTAACACGGAAAGATTCAGTGCTGCAAGTATTTTTTTCATATGGTTACCTCCCTTAGCAATATCTTGATAATAAACGATGACGGTAAAAAGACAATACAGCTCAATGTAAAGATTGTGTAAAATTGTCCAAAGTTTAGCAGTGCTGTTATTGTAACCACTTAATCAACGCTTATGTAATAAGTGTTGCCGTGCAAAAATGGCGTACTTCATTTGAAGTACGCCATTTTAATGTGAGATTACAGTTTAGAATTTTCCAAAGTCACCGCTTGAAAAGCTAATCGCTGATTTTTTCGGCATACTTATTTGTTTTCGGCTTGACAATGACGAGATTCTTGCGGCGGAACCTGAGTTTTTCAGCTTAAAGTGCGAGACAAGCTCGTCAAGCATATTCGACTGACTGCTCATTTCTTCCGACGCGGCAGCACTTTCTTCGGCAGTCGCGCTGTTCTGCTGGACGACTTGAGCGACTTGGTCAATTCCTGTGTTGATTTGCCTAATTCCGGCGGCTTGTTCATCAGATGATTTTGCGATATCTCTGATGATTTCAGTGCTTTCGTTAATACCCAACACTATTTCAGCAAGAGATGCGGCAGTTTCACTGGCAATTCTAGCACCAAGCTCGGCTTTTTCCATTGAGTTTTCGATTAAGCTTCCAGTGTCCTTCGCCGCTGATGCGCTCTTAGCTGCCAGACTGCGAACTTCTTCAGCCACAACGGCAAAGCCTTTGCCATGCTGTCCTGCACGAGCCGCCTCAACTGCGGCGTTGAGTGCCAACTTGTGTTTTTGAAATGCGATATCGTCAATAACCTTGATAACCTTATTGATGCTTTGGCTTGCTTCGTTAATCTCGCGAACAGCATCCATCATCTGACTCATTTGTGATGAACCCTTTTGAGCATTGTTTTTGATTGTTCCCGAAAGACTGGCTGCTTTAGTAGCCATCTCGGCATTTGCCTGAGTTTTATTTGCAATTTCGTTAATTGAGCTAGAAAGTTGCTCCACGGCTGCGGCCTGTTGGGTTGAGCCTTGCGCCAGAGATTGGCTTCCGTCAGCAATTTGCTTAGAGCCTGTGGATACCTGTGATGTTGCTTGATTGATTTCACTAAACATGCCATTTAAGCTGTCTACTAATTTTTCTAATGCCTTGCCCATAACATCCTTATCAGAGCGTGGACGCGCTTCACAGGTTAAATCGCCCTCTGCCAAGGCTTGAACAGTATTCACCTGTTCGTTAATACCTTGAATCATCTTCGTAAAGGCATTGGCCATTATGCCGACCTCATCACGGGAATTATACGTTGCGTCAACCTCCATATCGCCAACAGCAATCGCATTAGCAGCAGCAACCATTTTACGGATAGGCTTGCTGATTAGTCCTGCGATATGAACAGCCAAGTAAACGGCAGCTATAATTGCAACAAGGAGAAATGCGGCTTCAATGAGAGCAGATGACACAAAGATTGAAGTATTGCCGTCAACTGTCTTTTTTGCTTCTGCACTGTTATAGGTCATCGAATCAGTAAGGATTTTATTCATAGCGGCGGCGTCCGCAAAACCGTGGTCAAGTGCCTTTTGAGCTTCTTCAGAATCGTTTACGGAACCTGCGGCAATGGCAGCCTTTTTTGTCTCAGCAAAGGAAATATTGTACAAGTTTTTAAATTGGTCAAACGTTGCCTGATCGGCATCATCGGTAATTGTGTCTTGATAATGGGCAAGATGCTGCTGCATTTCGGTTTCCAAATCAGCCATAGCTTTAACGGAAGCTATATAAGTATCACTTGTGGCGTCGTAGATGACAATGTTTCTAACATACATTCTTTGCAAGGACAAGTTGTCTTTAGCTCTGCCTATTGAATCGATGGCTAGTACATTGAATTCATATAGATCGTTGTCACCTGTATTAATACGGCTCATGCCAAGAATTCCTGCGCCGCCAACAATAACGGCAAGTACTACAACTATTAAAAAGCTTGAAATAAGCTTAACTGCAATTTTCATATTCTTCATAATTTTTAACCCCTAATTAAAATTCTGCTTTTGCAAATTTATAACTACAGATGCGTTGTGTCTCCAAGACCTGTTACCCATGCTGCGATCGTGTTTGCCGTCTCGTCTGTGTTAGGCTGCGGAGAAATGGTGCCTTGAACACTCATTGGACAAAAAAAACCCTTTCTTGGTTAGCCCTTGCCAAAAATCCAAGAAAGAAGTCCGTATACAGAAAGACTACTACTCTTGGTAGCTGGCTACCTTTGTATGCCGCACATTTATGTGCAAGTCACACCTTAGGCCCTTTAGCTTTGCGTCCCAGTCTTTCAACTGGTTTGCCTTTTTCAATTTCGTCTCCTTCCAATTGTTAGTACAAATCCAAAATTTCCAACTAATGGATTTTCGCAACTTAAGTAACATTATAACCCCGAGTATTGAAGTTTGTCAAGAAAAAATTTCATTACTTAGGTTGTAAATCATATCCTAATTTCCCTTTTGTAAACACATAACCAAAGAGCGTACCTCTCAATGAAGCACGCTCTTCTTATACTAATCATTAATTACATTGACTGACTAAAATTTTCCAAAGTCGCTGTCGGAGTAACTAATTGCCGATTTTTTCGGCAAACTCAGACGCTTGCGATTCGACGTTCCGGAGGTGGAGAGCCTGAATTTTTCAGCTTGAACTGAGAAACAAGGTCTTCCAGCATATTGGACTGCCCGCTCATTTCGTAACGTAGGTTACAAAATTATTAAAATAGAACTTGATTTATTTTACCTATCAATATATAATCCGATTTCATGAGCAAGTGATACTCGGAGGATTATATGGGTAGAAAAGTAAAAACAGAGAATAGAGACACATTTCTTAGAGCAGCATACAAGCTTTTTATTAATTTAGGTTACGAAAACGTACCTACCACAATGATTGCCAAGGAAGCAGGAATACATCATGCATCGATGTTTCGGTACTTTGCTTCCAAGGAAGATATTTTAAGTTTTCTGTTTGAAAGCATAGAAAAAAAGATGATTACTTATTTGAATCTATCCTCAAATCGAGAGCCGCTACAAAACTATGTTATATTTTCCATAATGAAATACGAATTTTCATTACTTAACCCCGACTATTTTCGCTTACGAGCCAGCCTAATTAAAAAAACTGACGCATTTATCAAAATGTTTTTAACTACGCTTTCAATTTTGATACCTGAAAACTCCGACGCTGATGCAACAAACCAAATGCCACTTGATTGGTTCTATATTTTAGGTGGCACACTTTTACTTCAATACGAATTCATAACTAATTATTCTGGCATCGCAGTTTCAGCTGAAACTAAAAACTTCCTAACGAATTATGATTCCTGTAATTTTTCCGAGGATTCGGCAGATAAATTTAGAACATATATGTATCACTCAATCAGGCGAAATGTACAAATATTTACAAATGGTAGCGGTGATGGAGACGAATACATCGCATGTGCAAATAAAGAGCTGGCTCAAATCGATATAGTTGGCTTTAGAGACTACTATGAGAGGGAGCTTAACTTGGTTTAACCGCTGTGTTAATGAAAATAGGACAGCGGTCGCTAATTATTTACCTGTGCAGAAAGTCTCAATTTTGCACAGTGCTTAGAGGTGCTTGATGAAGGCAATAATTTCCCCTGCGCGGAAAATGAGGACATTTACGTCTCCAATGGCGTACACTGCCCCGATTTTCCATGATGAAACCGCAACTATAATCAAAAAAATGAAGCTCTATAGCCCGTGGGAGCTAGAGAGCCTCTTATCCGCTAATGAAAAATTAGCGTTTCAGTCATATCAAGAATTCCAAGAGTTCGACGAAGCGCAACAGAGGACTGCAGCTATTTTTGCGTATGACGGTCTGGTTTACAAAAACATTGTTCCGACCGAGCTGTCATCCCCCGCCCTAGACTACGCAACCCAAGCCCTGCGAATCGTCAGCGCGTTGTACGGCATTGTTAAGCCCTTCGACGAAATCCAGCCCTATCGACTGGAAATGCAAACTAAAACATCTATCGAGGGCGAGAATTTGTACGATTTTTGGGGCGATAAGCTCTACAAAGAGCTTTTTCGTGAGGGCGACTGTGTGATAAATTTAGCGTCCGAAGAATACGCAAAGAGCTTTAGAAAGCATCTTAGCCCTGGCGACAGTTGGATTGACGTGGTATTTCTCACTACGTCAAATGGTAAAAGCAAGGTAGCAACTACCTTGGCAAAAATGGCGCGAGGGCAAATGGTGAGGTATATTCTGGAAAACAGGCTCACAGACCCCGCCCAGCTGCAAGCCTTTAGTTGGAATGGACTAGAGTACGAAAGCAGCCTTTCGTACTATAATCGGCTCGTTTTTAGGTAAGTGCAGACTAATCGTCTATGCCTTTTCCATCAAAAATCTGCTGAACATACTTTTCAATTCTTGCCTCTCTGGTTTTAGCCTGCTTCGGCTGAGAAAAATTGAAAATATATCCTCGTTGGCGACCCGGCGTTAAGGCCTCGAATGCAGTCTTGAATGCGGGATTTTCATTAAACTTCGCTGTAAGCTCCTCTGGCACAGCCATTTCCGGCTTTTTCTCAAGGACGACCTTTACCCCAGCCTTTTCATATTCCACGGCTTCATTAATGTACGCTTTTATGACGTCCTCGAGGTCGGTAATTTCCTTAACACTGGTAAATCTGAGCTGACGCGCCTCCTGAACATTTTCTGTTTGCTGAATAAGAATACCCTTGACGTCCTTAAGCAGCACGCCCTTGACGAAATTAATGGCAACATATTGTTTAAATCCGCCCAGAATTATGAGGTTGGTTTTTCCATGCATGTAACATGGCTGCCCCCACTTAAGCTCCTCTGTCAGCCCGCATTCCAATACAATTCTGCGAAGCTCTATAAATTCCGCCTGCCATTTTTCAGCGTCCTTTATAAACTCGTCAACCTTAGGGTTTGTGTCGGCGGAAACTGCTGGCGAACCGCCAGTCTCGAGTTTTGCTAAAAACTCTTCCTTGGTATCACAAACTATAAATTCACCGCTTACATATCCAAAAACCTTCCCTGAAAGCTCAGGGAATTTTTTTAAGCATTTTTGGATACAACCAGTCTTTACCGTTGCCTTTCCGTCTAACTCCTTTGCATCAATTCCTGAACATTTTGTGCAAATATCTACGTTTTTTAGTTCCATATTTTACTCTCCTTTGGATTTTGTTGCATTAATTAGCAAATGATTGGTTAAAACTGCAAAAATGATAATAGAGAACCGCACCAGCGATTCTCCATTCAGTAGGAAATCTACCCAATTTCGCATTATGGTGGACCCAAGGAGGCTCGAACTCCTGACCTCTGCATTGCGAACGCAGCACTCTACCAACTGAGCTATGGGCCCATTCTTACGAAGTTACGCTACAAAGTGTATCATATTATTTCACTTTTGTAAATATTTTAGTCAAATTTTCATTTAACACTTTAACACTCCCACTACGCCTTGAATATAATGGTAACGAGAAGCCATGTTATTGGATTATAAATGGTTATTTTTATTATAAGGTAGGAGTGTTTTTATGAACGAAAATATGACTGTGAACGAGGTAAATGAGCTATGGAAAAAGGTTGCGCCAAGGCTTGAAAACAACTCATCCGAAACAGCTCTTGCCAGACCTGCGGAAAATACGCTCCCCTCTGTACAGCCAAGCCGTCAGCCCTTGGAAAGTATGCTGAATGACGAATGGGACGCCAGTGAGTATTACCGTTTGCTGGCAAAGAAAAGCAAAAATCGGGATGTATCGGCGTTGTATAATGACCTTGTCACTAAGCAACAAGGGCTTGTAAAAAAGATGGCGACGATGTATTATCTTAGATATGGATTCATTCCCAAGTATCCTGTGGTGACCCTTGATAACTCAGACTTTCTCGGACTGATGCGAAAAACCTACATTTGGGAGCTTACTCAGGCGCAAAAATATCGAGAAGCCTTTGAAACTGTTGAGCCTTCACTAAAAGAGATTTCCTTTGACGCCGCTCAACAAAAGGACGAAAACGCAGAAAAAATACACATGGGTATAGAAAATGAAATCGGTAAAGAGCTAAAATGGCAGTAAAGTAAACCGAAACTAAAGAAAAGGTGAAATATGGAGTTTTTTGAGTACGGCGACAAAGAAATAAGCTACCTTATTGAAGCTGACCAAATTTTAGGGCAGGAAATCAGCCGTATCGGACATGTTTACAGAGAAGTGACCCCAGATTTTTATGCGGCATTGGTGGAATCAATTATTTCACAGCAGATTTCCGCCAAGGCAGTGCTGACAGTTACGAACCGTTTTTATGACTATTTAGGCGAAATCACTCCTAAAACAATTGCAAACGCTGACGTTGAGGTAATCCAAAAATTTGGCATAACCATGCGAAAAGCGATTAACATTAAGGCGACAGCGGAAAAGGTGCTAAGCGGGGAGCTTGACATAGCCTCCTTTTCCGCAATGCCTGACGATGAGATTATAAGGCGACTTTCTGCCCTCAGCGGCATTGGAATGTGGACTGCTGAAATGCTGATGATTTTCTCACTGCAACGCCCGAACATACTCAGCTACGGCGATTTAGCAATTCATCGGGGACTGTGCAGACTGTACGGTTTGGAGAAAATCAGCAAGTCGCTTTTTGCGGAATATAAGCAGCGTTACTCGCCCTATGCAAGCGTTGCAAGCCTGTATCTCTGGGAAATTTCAGTAAATTAGCAAACGTTTTTTGAACAAAGGAGAATTTGCAATGTCAATAACAAAAATCCGTATGCAAAGACAGCACCTTCTATCACCTGCTACAAGGGATGAATATGATGAGCTTTTTCGGAAGTGTTCCCCTGTGCAAACAGAATACTGGACATCCCCCGGAAGCCCACCCTTGCTTGCACACAGAGCGGATTTTGACGATTTAGACCATAACGACCTGCGGCGTTCTCAGCGGAAGATACTAAAAGGGCGTTTTATGGGCGGCGGAGTCGGATATGTTGACAGAGAGGATTTAGAGCTTTTTGTCTGCGCGTACAGGCGTGAAGCTCCGTTCCTAACTCCAGTGCAGGCAGAACTCGTGGAGCTTATTCGCCGCGAAGGACCCATGAATGTTCAACTGATGAAGGAAGTAACCGGAATGCTGGTCAAGGTCATCTCGCCTGCGCTACACAAGCTTCAAGAGAGCTTTGTAATCTTCGAGGATCAAGTGGACAGTGAGTGGGACAGAGCCTTTTATCTGTTTGAGGAAGAGTTTCCAGAGGTAGATTTTGAAAAATATGAACGTATTGAAGCTGTTTCGCTGATAATTAAGCGGTTTTTATGGCTGAATGTAGTTGCATCACCAGATTCAATAAAAAGCTTTTACCGCTTTAGCTCAAAGGATATAAAATCAGCGTTGGAACGTCTTGTAAACAGTCAAGAGGTGTGCACGTGCAGCGGCGGGTATTGCCTACAGGAGGACGTCTGCTTGTTAGATAGCTCTGAGCCTGTACCGAAGTCAGTGTTAGTGCTGCACAGAAGTGATATTCTCGTTAGATATTATGAAAACATGCTTAAAACACGCTTTATTGACGATAACTTCGGAGTAATGTACTATATTTTAATCGACGGAGAATTTCGCGGTGCAGTGTTTGGGCGTTTCACCTTCGGTCCGTATGAGGTGGAAAACGTGGTTGTGGATTTACCAGAGAACGAAAAAAACCAGCGAAAAAATGAAATATTTGAAGCGGTGTACAAGCTTGTTGACAAGGAGCGTAGCCTGATAAAACGTTTCTGCGGTGAGCTAATCTAATGTGAAAGCGCATCCCGCATTTTGTGGTGTGCGCTTAGCGGTGGACTATATGTAGGGGCGAACGACCTTCGCCCCAAGGCTTTGATTCTATCGCGCCTTAATAAACATTTGTGTCCAATAAAGCGTACCATCTGCCTTTTTGGCCGCGCCAACACCGATTTCATAGTAGGATGAGCTTAGAATATTATTTCTGTGCCCCGTGGAGTTCATCCAGCCCTGCATAACTGCCGCAGGAGTTTTCTGCCCGTACGCAATATTTTCAGCCGCCGCCATATATTTAATGCCGAATTGCTTCATCATGTCAAAAGGGCTGCCGTAAGTTGGGCTTTGATGTGAAAAATAATTTCGCTTAATGAAATCTTGAGACTTTATACGTGCCACACGGGATAGCTCCCAGTTGTGCTTAAGCTCGTGAAGTCCTTTCTTTCTGCGCTCAACATTTACAAGCCTGACGACTTCTGCTTCAAGAGCCTTTAAGTCGTCAATATTAGGAACGTTGATTTTTTGTCCAACAGTAATCATGGACGAATTTTTGATTTGCGGATTTGCCTGCATCAGCTCGCTGATGCCCATTTGGTACTTAACCGCAATGCTCCAAACGCTTTCACCCTTGACCACTGTGTGTGTACCGGGTTGAGCTAATGCAGGAGATGACAGCACAGTAATAAATACTATGCATAAGAGTAAGCTCGTAAACTTCTTCATATATCCTCCAAAATATCTAAAAAAATACTATATATTGAATCTAATTACGCATATAATCCACTTATAGATTTTCTTTTTGAGGACTTTATATACTGAGAGTTTTGAGCATTCTTGTAAAATAATTCAATATTAGCTTCCGGTGATAGCAAGACTTCCGTTTTGCACTGACACAGATGCTTGTTTTTGAATAGATTTATCAAGAATTTTTTCTGCTAAAAAGTCCTCAATTTCAGTCTGAATGGTTCTCCGCAACGGTCTTGCGCCAAAAACAGGGTCGAAGCCTTTTTCAGCCAAAAAGTCCAACGCATCTTGAGTGATGTCAAGGTTGACACCCAAATTTTCCAGCCTTTTGATAACTGGATTTAGTAAAATTACTGCGATTTTCTTGATTTCGTCTAGTGAAAGTTGATTAAACACAACAATTTCATCAATGCGGTTTAATAGTTCAGGTCTAAAGGCTTTTTTTAGTTCGCCCATTACCGTATTTTTTATTTCGTTACTGCTCTGCGACCTATCGGTCTCGGACATAAAGCCAAGGCGTTTCGGTTCTGTAATGGCTCTTGCGCCGAGGTTTGACGTCATGACAATGATTGTGTTTTTGAAATCGATACGCCTGCCTTGAGCGTCAGTGAGATTGCCGTCCTCCAGAATTTGAAGCAAAATGTTGAAAATGTCTGGATGAGCCTTCTCAATCTCGTCAAACAGTACAACACAAAATGGCTTTCTGCGTACCTTTTCAGTAAGACCACCGCCCTCGTCATATCCAACGTACCCCGGCGGCGAGCCTATTAGTTTGGATATGGAATGTTTTTCCATGAATTCGGACATATCTATGCGAACAAGATAACCTTCGTCACCAAAAACCGCCTCAGCAATAGCCCGACATAGCTCTGTTTTTCCAACGCCTGTTGGACCTAGAAATATAAAGCTCCCTGTGGGGCGTTTTGGGTCTTTTAGTCCCACTCTGCCGCGCCGAATTGCCTTTGAGACTGCTTTTACAGCTTCGTTTTGTCCGATAACTCTCTCATGTAAAATGCTTTCCATTCGCAGTAAACGGTCTGCTTCTTTTTCAGTCAGGCGGGTAATCGGAACCCCTGTCCAAGTCGATATTACCTCGGCAACCTCCTCTGCTGTCACAAATCCAAGGCTTTGCTTGCTGGTTTCACGCCATTCAAGACGTTTGCTTTCTATTTCAGTTCGACCGGTTTTTTCTTCATCACGATATCTGGCGGCAAGCTCGAAGTCCTGAGACGCAACAGCCGCCTCCTTTTCCCTCGTCATCTCTTCCACCTGTTCTTCAAGCTCCTTGATGCTAGGCGGCAATGTGAGGCTACTCATGCGAAGCCGTGATGCCGCTTCGTCAATCAAGTCTATTGCTTTGTCAGGCAAAAACCGTTCAGAAATATAACGAACAGACAGCTCCACCGCCGCCTTTATGGCTTCATCAGTAATTGACACCCTATGGTGAGCCTCGTATTTGTCCCGCAGCCCGAGAAGTATCTCAATAGCCTCAGCCTGTGAAGGCTCGCCTACGTTTACAGGCTGAAACCTGCGTTCCAACGCCGCGTCTTTTTCAATGTACTTTCTATATTCGTTTAAAGTTGTCGCCCCAATAACTTGCAGCTCGCCTCTGGATAAGGACGGCTTTAAGATATTTGCAGCATCAATTGCACCCTCCGCCGCGCCTGCGCCAACAAGGGTGTGGAGTTCATCAATAAACAAAATAATATTTCCAGCCTTGCGAATTTCTTCCATTACCTGCTTTAGACGTTCCTCAAATTCTCCGCGATATTTAGTTCCTGCCACCATTCCAGAAAGGTCAAGAGTAATTATTCGCTTGCCTATAAGATTTTCTGGCACATCACCAACAGCTATTTTCTGCGCCAAACCTTCAGCCACCGCGGTTTTTCCCACCCCTGGCTCACCAAGTAAAACAGGATTATTTTTTGTTCTTCGGGATAAAATCTGAATTATCCTTGTGATTTCCGAATCTCTGCCGATTACAGGGTCAAGTGAGCCTTGCATAGCGGCGGCGGTTAGGTCACGTCCGTATTGTCCTACTAACTTTGAGTTTTCGGCAGCTTGACCGATGAACGGCTTGCTTTGCAATAGAAACCTGCCGTTATCGCTTTTGGTGATGCTGGAAAGCGTCTGTAAAATCTCTGTGTACAGTTTTCGTGCGTCAACACGCAGTGAAGCAAGCAACCTGTAGCCAATGGAGTCAGACTCATGCAGGACGCCTAGCAATAAATGCTCAGTTCCAACATAACTATGCCCAAGTCTTGCCGCCTCAGCAGAAGCTATTTCGATTATATGCTTAGTTCTCGGCGTTAGCCCCTGAAGTAACGACTGTCCAGGTTCGCCACGCCCAACCTGTTCGGCAAGTTTTGCGAGGAAAGCGGCTTCATCAACGCCTGAATTAATCAGCGCATGGGAGGCTACTCCGTTCTTTTCGCGGAGCAATCCCAATATTAAATGTTCGCTGCCGACGTAGCCGTGTCCAAGCTCAGCGGCGGCTTCATGTGCCAATCTTAAGGTGACTTGTGCTCTTTCGGTGAATCTATTGTTCATATATTCATATGCTCACTTGTTCTATTATTTAATTGATTCACTTAATCTCCTTGTGATCCTCAATTTTTTGCTGCACCTCTGCCTGCTCCTGCTCCGTAGTCTTGTTTTGGTTAAACCGCCTTGCATGCGACCGTGTCTCCGGCGTATTGTCAGTTTGCGGACGCAGCTCCCACGCCGCTTCCATATCCGAGTTAAATCTGTGTCTGTTCATATAACGCTCCTTTTGAATAGTAATAACTTACCTAGAATTGTATACAAGATAAGTATCACCAATCAAAAGGAGTAGCATACATAATTTTGTTACATGAGGAAATAGTAACATGACCGACTGAACACAAGCAGAAAATTCTCATATAGAAGGTGAACAAATGGCAAAAGCAGGAATGCGCCGCCCAGACCCCAAAGAACCGCATGGAACCGAAAGCAATAAGAAGATGCATATTCCAAAAAACGATGCCCCGCCTGTCCCCGAGATTAAGGGCAAAGAAAAGCATAAGTAGAGGTTGCGGGTCGCAAGAGTTGAGGTAAGCCGTGGAGGAAGAGACAAATCGGATATCTCATGGGAGTAAAACCAAAATATTAGGTAGGTTTATGCTTTGATATGCCTGATTATGTGTATCATCATACTTCGCTATCATAAAAATTCCTCTCGCTGATGAAGCGAGGGGGATTTTGAATTTGTAGAGAATGTTTTTGCAAATCGGAGATAGTCGTGGTAATTGGTTGGTGAAAACTTAAAAATTATGCTTGCAAAAATTGCGATACCTAGTATAATGGTTAATAGTGATGCCTGTGTTTGCTATCTTTGGAAGCGTATCGAAATGGTTGTAACGACCTCGATTCGAAATGCTGTGGTGTAAAACACTCTAAAGAGTTTCAAAAGCCTTGCAATTGCTGTGTTTTCATGTTAAGATTTCAACTGAATATTTGCTATGTCTGCCCTAAATGTCTGCCCGATTTCCAAAGAGTAGTTAATGGAAGTTAGTAGACAATAAAGGCATAACATATAAGGAAGCGTATCGAAGTGGTTGTAACGGCCTTGACTCGAAATCAAGTTGTCCAGCAATGGGCACGTGGGTTCGAATCCCACCGCTTCCGCCAAACCAAGTCAAATCCGAACTCACCTCACTTCATCTTTGTAAACGGTTTGTTCGGCATTGTGATTCACAGGTAATCACGACAACAAAAAAGCCCGTGGCGGAATCATCCGCCACGGGCTTTTCGTGTCCGATTCGGACACAGTTACCTACACGTCCGCGTCCTCCGTGGTTGCGGGAGCAATCGCAGACACAAACTGCTTCAACGCCGGATTCGCTTCCCACCTCCCTTTTGCATACTCAAGAACGCTGTCAATCATCTCCTCAAGCTCTTTTTGCGATATCGAAAATTTCAGCACTGCGGGCATTCGTGCATATGCCCATTCAATAACGGTGGCTTTCTTAAGCTCTCCTGTCCCGCCGCCGTACTCCCTTTCCGCTTGAGTGACAAGCCGAAAAAGAATTGACGTTAGTATTTGAGTTTCGCCCTTCTTG
>JAVBKA010000055.1:0-15221 GCA_031546715.1 Oscillospiraceae bacterium
TACAAATGAGTAAATTGCGAAAAATAGTTAGCCTTACTTTGTGTGTAGCACTTGTGCTATCACTCAGCATTTCGCTTGGAAGCCCACTTAAAGCCTTTGCTACAGGAGCATCATTGGGAGAATTTCATCATTCGGTCGAGAACAATGTATATAAACACGAGGTTATATTTGGCAGTGTTTCTAAAAGAAATGCTAATATAGAAACGCAAGGACTATCAACTGCCGATAACATTAAGGCATTGTTTATCGAACTTGGTATTTCAGAGGATGTTTACGATGTCAGAGCTGAAAAGTTTCAGCATCTTTTTATCAATGCTGAAAGCATATCATCTACTGAAATGTATATAAAAACGGACAAAAGCGGCAATCAAACCATTTTAAGCAAAGAAGATTGCTTGAGCGAAGTAGACGAACTACAAAGACAAGAGAATATTACGACCCCATCTTCTAACGAGACGTTAGTGTCTCCATGAGCATCAACGACAGTCATTAGTGAAGATGGTTACATGAAAATTGTAGTCACTAGTAGTTTGCTGTCAGCATCGTCACAAAACGGACAAAAGGGTTGGTATCTATTTTCAACAACAAATGAATGGTTAAAAATGCCCACTTTTCGTATGACAGATGCTTTTTCACTGTATTGTGCAGATGCAGCGTGGTCTGACAAACCCTCTGACTTCTTCTCAGATATGTACTACGAATATCATGGCTTGAATTCCCAAACGTGGGAAACCTTTGAGGACTACAGTTTAACAGAAAAAGGAACACAAGATCTTGTTATCAAGCCCACAGGAGCATATTACACGTGGAATTTGCCCGATGATATTACTCAACAGTACTACTACTTAACTGTTGATAAAATGAATTTTATGATGTGGGGAAAAGCACGCGTCAAGTATCCAGCTATGGAAACATCAACTAACCTCTATTCGCGATATGAGCATGTACATCCAGTTATTCTAATACAACCTTCATTTAGTTGGGATACATCTGGTACTTTTGGCGTTAGTGCCGGTGGAATATCACTTGACAAAACTACATATTATGCCCATAATTTGACCCACTACATACCGTAAAATATCTTTAAGGAGGGCGTCCTGTGAAGTGGCTGAAATATTTCGGGCAATTTCTTCTAATGATTGTTTTGGGGTACTTTTTCATGTCTCTGGTTGGGGCAATTTCACAACCAGAGCGTTGGTATGAGACAGTTTCACTCTTTCTCATTTTCTACCTAGCCGCAGTCATTTGGGTTTGTACAAGCAGAATAATTGATGCAATCAAAGAATCCAAGCACGAATAAGCTTACTTAGATTGGCGTTCTCTGATGCCAAATACTGCAATAAAACGACAACATACAAGTGATTAAAATAATCACTTGTATGTTGTTTGAAATTTTGCGACATTGGCTAATTTAGGTGGACATCCTAAAAGTATGACTACCCAGACCAGCCTGAACATCATTTTGTAAACCATTATGTAGATTCAAAATATGTTTCTTCAGTTCTGACAGAAGAAAATTTTGAAGAAGAAACTGCCGATTTGCAAGTCCTACGTTACACCTTCCACTTTGCGCCAGATGATGGGCGAATGATTCTATACAGTATTGAAGAAATCCGTGAGGGAATAGCGCTCCCTTAAAAACTTGAACGTAATCATGCAGTTCAGATTGCTACATACAATAAAGAAGGCGACGACTATTTGCTTCAAAGCAAGGATTTAGTTGATTTCATTGCTAATATTGTTAAATGAGCTTTGCATGGACATAATTGCAATTGTCTTCTTTTTCATTTCAGTCACCCTTAAATTCAAATTTTGCGCAAGTTGTCTAATTATATCATGGTAGATCCGTTTTGTGTATAGGCGTTTCGTGCAAATAAAATGGCAATTTTCTTGCACGAAACGCCTATGGACAAGGGTTATGATGTGTGGTAATCTTGAATTACGGCGATGCATATAATCTGTTTTGATGGCCACATTGCGGGTTATTGCATATGTTGGTGGAGGACTATTCTTGTAGCAAATATGGAAAAAGTATAGTAAAGCGTCCCCTTGCATTGATTACCGTGCACTTTATAGAAATAGAATTGTGATTATTTCCCAGCCGTAAAAGCTTGACGAGATTGCCTGAAATATCCACTACGAAAGAATGCGGTCGACAATGACACGTATAGATTTCTTGCATTCATTTTCAGAAACAGTGGTCATTAATGTGTAGATAAAAGATTTTATATTTATGCACGATTTCGTCGGTATCCCTTCCAAAGTTGGGCAAATAATAGAAGATATGCTGAAAAATAATTAGAAGTCAAAGAGATTTTGTGCTATGATTACTACATCACGATGTTATTGAAGAGGAATTTTTTATTTGCAGCGTTGCAATAATTAATTCTTCCTCAATGCAAATTGCAAAGGTGGTATGTTTAGTGAAAAACAAGAAAAAGCTGATTAAAAACCTCGTCCTTAGCGCAATAGTTATCGGAATTTTGGCTTTTAGCTGGATTCAAAGCCTGAAAATGTACTATAACTATCGAGTTGAGCAGGAATTAGAACTCAGAGAAGCGACGGATATTGCATTTGTTCCAGAGGAAGTCGAGGATGAATTGTGGCGACTGATAGATTTTCCTGAAAGTCAACGGATACCAGAGCAACTGCTGAAAGAGTTTTTTGCACTGCCACTGGAGGAGCGCGAGAGTTCATACGTGTATAAGGAAATCTCATGTTTCATACAAGAAAAAATCCAAGGATACTCCCCGGATATTAAAAATTTTACTTGGGAGAATAATGCTTCTAAGCCATATTTGGATCAAAATGAACTGTCTTTTACCTTTCGCAACAGCCACTTTCTGTATAAATCGGACGGGACATTGGGCAAATCGGTTGTTTGTGTTCACAGTCATCTTAAAGGCGACTACTTGATTCAAACCGACCTGAAGAAAACTGCACTTTATAAAAATCTTGAGTTTGAACAGTTAGCATACACTATAGATGAAATTGACGTTAGCTTGTATAGTCAATATCTGAATTCGATAAATAATGGCGACATACCTGAAGACGTTCCAATCACTGCAAAAAGAATTAAAGCGTTTGATTACTACAATCAAATTAATACTAAAGGAGATATGACAAATGTTAAATAAATTTTTGTCTTTTGTTTGTAGCGCGGCTGTTCTTGTTATGGCTGTATCTGTGCCCTCAATGGCTTTAGGTGACGCAGTATCCGGACATATACATGCGGAGTTACATGAACAAACGGCTGAATTATCTGGAGACCATACTCACGATGTAGGGATTCATTCAGATCAGGAAGTAATTGACGGTGTTGAAATAGAGACGAGTACTGAAAGGTTACAGAACTCCTTAGAGGTTACCCATGAACCGATAGTTCTCAAGGAATTGGCTGAAATGCTCCCTGTAAGCGAATACTCTGACGAGCTTCCAGCGCCGATAAATGACCTACTAATGAGTAGAATATACATATCGCAAGATGAAAGCGAATTATTAATTTATACCGAGAACACAGATTACCTAGGCAATGATGAGTTAGAGCACAATGAAGTTGATATTTTTTCAGAAGAACATAAAACTGTCTTCATTGCTGAAATTGGCGAGTTACTCGGCTTCAATTTGACACTGGATGATTTGACAATATCGACTATTAATAATGCTGTATATTATCAATTTTGGAACGAAGAATTTTATTATGTTTACGCCTATTACAACAGCGGGTATGTGACAAAGACCATTTCTTATGGTCATGGTGATGATTTATACGTTCTAACTAATAGCAATAACGTACAGACTAAGGCGATTAACGTTTCGGAACACACGACTTCATACGAACTGAACGCTGCAGAGCTAGATGAATTTTCCGCTGATCTTGAACTAGGTCTTGTTCAAGGCGACGACGCATACTACACAATCGCCGAAATTAGTCAATATCTTTCTGAAAAACACAATCCAAACCCATTGTCCAATTTTTCTCAATCGATGACCGAACAAAATTTATTAAATGCAGTGATGTTTGTCACTTTGGATGAAAGCGATTTTAGGCCCCAATCAGCTATAAGGCTAAATGGAACGTTCGGGGAAAAGATTGTCGGCTCGTCGGTATTTACTAGAAAGGCAACAGATTTTATTGATGTAAACTTATATGAGTCCAGAGTTAACTATACGCAGCTACTTCTTAGAAACGTTACGATTTGGGACGGCGTAACGACTATTGCTGAATTAGCAAGTCTTTTTGCTATACCTGCTCCAACGATAATATCTAAACTGTTAGAAGTTGGTGCTTATATTTCAACATATCCATGGGGCGAATCATACGTTACTGATCTAAGTGTTTATTTAGAGGAAAAATGGCGTGCAACTTTCGGCTTAGAGGGAACAACTTTCGATAATGTTTACTATAACAACGAAGCGATTATTGGTGACTTATCATTTAATGCAGAAATCACCTACGGCATTTCTGACCGGGACAATGGCGTAGTTACAAAGTATGAGTGGGTTACAGGTGGCTTGCCATGGGACAATATTATCGGCTCATATGCTTCTCAATGGGCACAAGAATACTATGAGGTCTGCAAAAATGGCAGCGTTAGAGGAACTTACCCAGACAGAATTTTAGCAGGCGGCGTTAGCCTTGGGCAACACATTTGCGTTTCGTTTACATCAAGTGTTGTAACACCCCCTACTTGTACAGCAGTTGGTAAAGAGATGACTAAATGCGACCAATGCGGAAAACCAGTTTATAGCGATATTGCCAAAGACCCAAATAATCACAACTTGAGTGATTGGGAAAACAACGGAGCTACCGGGGAGCTAAAATACTGCACCAGAAGCGGTTGCACTTATACAGAATCAAGGGAACATGATTTTGATATTTTCTGGCCACTTGGTGAACCAACATGTACTAGCGCTGCATCAAAACTCAATGATTGCAAAAACTGTCTATACGCAGAGGACTACATTGTCCCGGCTTTGGGACACAGCGGTGGCGCCGGAGCAACCTGTACTTCATCTCAGATTTGCACTAGGTGTGGAGTTACAATTACTGGTGCGCTTGGGCATTCTCAGAGTATATCCTGGTCAACGACCCCCTTAGAGCACTGGAAAGCCTGTACTCGTTCAGGCTGTTCGGTCAAGCTATCTTACGGTACTCATAGCACTACATCAAACTGCGGTACTTGCGGAAGACAGCATATAACCCATACCGCTAGCACATCATGGACAACGACCTCAACTGAACACTGGCATCCTTGTATAGCATCAGGCTGTTCAACCACGTTTTCTTATGGCATACACAGTTCTACATCAAACTGTGAAACATGCGGAAAACAGCATACATCCCATACCCCCAGCTCATCGTGGTCAACAACCTCAACGGAACATTGGAAGCCTTGTATAGTTGCGGGTTGTAGCACAAAATTATCATACGGCACGCACAGCACAACTGTAAACTGTTCTACCTGCGGTAATCAGCATACATCCCATACCCCTAGTTCATCTTGGACAACAACGTCAACAGAACACTGGAAGCCATGTACAGTATCAGGCTGTAGCGCGAAACTATCATACGGTACACACAGCACAACTGCCAACTGTAATACCTGTGGAAAACAGCATACAACCCATATCCCTAGCTCATCCTATTCAACGACCTTAACCGAACACTGGAAGATTTGCACGGTACCAAACTGTAGCGCAAAATTATCATACGAACCACACTACGCAACTGCTAACTGTGCTACCTGCGGAAAGCAGCATACAACACATACCCCTAGCTCATCGTGGTCAACGACCTCAACAGAACACTGGAAGACTTGTACGGCAGTAGGTTGTAGCACGAAATTATCATATGGCACACACAGCACAATTGCTAACTGTAATACCTGCGGAAAGCAGCATACATCCCATGTCCCAAGCTCATCGTGGTCAACGACTTCAACAGAACACTGGAAGGTTTGTACGGTATCAGGCTGTACCACGAAATTATCTACCGGAACACACCGCACAAACGCTAACTGTGTTACCTGCGGAAAGCAACATACATCCCATACCTCTAGCTCATCTTGGTCAACGTCCGCAACAGAACATTGGAAGCCTTGTACGGTATCAGGCTGTCTCACGAAATTATCATACGGAACACATAGTACAACAGCTAACTGTGCTACCTGCGGAAAAATACACACATCTCACAACTATAACACAAGCTGGGCATACACTCAGAGCACACATTGGCATAAATGCACTATCTCTGGTTGTTCTTCAACAAGCGGTAGTGGCTCCCACTTGATTAACGGAACTGGAACTGCTGCTATTTGCAAAATTTGCGGCTATAGACCAAGTATGGGCACCACTGAATCCATTGAAGATTAATTCAATTTGTAGTGGGGTGATAGAAGTATCGTCCCACTACTTGCAGAATCCCGAAGAAATAAATGTCGGCGTTCTTTATACCACAAAAAAAGGTGCTGATGCAGTGTCAATGTTAAATGTAAGTGCAGTATCTTCAGCAACAACCAATACCTACAACAGACAAACTCAAGTACCAACAGTAGAACGCTCTGACGCCGACCTCCTCGAGCAGAAAAAAACTGACAGCATCTTATCAGCCAAAGAACTACATGGGCTGATGAGCAATTCACGCGTTTCAGCTATAACTAACGCGACAAATACCCAAGGGTTAAGCCTCCGTTGAGCGTTTTGGATTTTTCAAGAGAGGAAATCAAGCAAAAGAGAAATGCATTAAAAGCAGAGTTTGAATTACATGATTTTTCTGGTATGACTGATGGCGAAATATTTAACACTTTTGAGCGCAGAGTCTCAGAAGTTTATGGAAAAATTTCGCCAGCATTGCGATCCGTCAAGTTTCTCTTGACGGATCCAACCTTGCTCACTCGTTGTTCTTAGAACTCATTAATCTGTATACCGAAAAACCCTTCAGCGAAACCTTGCGAGAAGCTAAAGGTTACACTGACCTGACAAATGAAGAAATTTATGCGGCCGAAAGAGCAAAGTACCCGAAACAAATGACATTAGGAGAATGCATGGAGCTACGCTGGGATTTTGAGGTAATGGATGTTGACAATACTAATTCTCACAATGTGGTTTCGTTCGATTTTCGACCGCTTTATGATGATGCGCACAAAGAGATATCTGACACTAATGAACGATCGAAGCAATGCTTTAATATGTGGAACAAGATGCTGGATTTACCCGCAGATTTTGATAAAATGAACACATGTGCAAAGGAATATATTGCAAACGACTATTATATGACTATTGATGACGTTGCATCAATTTTGGATGTCATTGGCACAAGTAGCCTCATATCAGAGGAGAAACTAGAGGCGATTAAGCAGGAAATGTTGGATAAAGTGCTGGCTTTGCAGCTTGAAGGCGTGAGTGCCAGAGGGTATAGCTTGTCAAATCAGTCGCATTTTATAAAAACTTGCTGAGTATGTGCAAAATATGTTGAAACGTAACCCCTCACATGTTACATTTATGTGGTAGTATCCTAACATGTTTTAAGGAGTATTCAACATGCAAAAGTATGAAAGCGCGATGCAAATCATGACCGAACGATTTAGCCAAGACAGTCTCCTTGCCCTTGCAACAACAGACGGCGGACGCATGTATAACCGTGTAGTTGACGCTTATTACGAAGACGTCGCATTTTACATTAGTACAAACGCCCTTTCAAACAAAATGAAGCAAGCCGAAGCAAATCCCGAAGTTGCCGTCTGCACAGTTGACTGGTTCAGCGGACATGGTACGGCGAAGAATCTCGGGTGGGTGTTAGACCCTAAAAACGCTGAATTAAGACTAAAGCTACGTGAAGCGTTTTCCGCTTGGTATGACCACGCAAATGATGAGCAAGACAAAAATAGCTGTATTCTTGAGATTCATCTTACAGACGGCATGCTGATAAAAGACCATAATGCCATGCGCTATCAGATTGATTTTGTAAATAAAACGGCGATGGTGAGCGAAAACTGGGGAGAATTTAAGTAAGTGCGGATTAATCTGTAAAAAACAAGCCCTACAATTCAGCGAAGCTAAATTGTAGGGCTTGTTTTTGGTTGCGGGATAAAATATGGTTGATAGGTACATCGCCCTTTTTTTCACCCTTCAAGTAGCCAATCCAAAACATTCAATTGGCGTAAACCGTTGTAATTTGAACCTGCACCAATTTCATCAAGTGTCATCAGTAGTTTTGGGTGATGGTCTGAGATTTTGTTTAAAGGCTCTAATTCTCTTCGCAAGGTATTTTCATCAAGAACAGTCGCCGCTACTTGATAGTATGTTGTGCCGTCTGGGTTTTGAGCCACAAAATCAACCCCACCGTCTGCAAGATGACCAACATAAACATCATATCCCCGTCGAAGTAATTCAAGATAAACTATATTCTCTAAAATATGCCCTTGGTCTGACTTGCTTTTACCAAGCAAAAATTGTCGCAGCCCAATATCTGCAACATAATATTTCTCAAGCGTTGCAAGGTACTGCTTACCCTTGATATTAAAGCGGTTTGCCTTGTAAATAAGCAGACTGTCCGCCAGTCCAGTCAAATATTTTTCAACGGTTTTTTGGTCAATTTTCCGCCCTTCACTTGTCATGGTGTTGGCAATTTTACTTGTCGAAAGCAGATTTCCAATGTTGTGAAATAGAAAACGTGTTACGCTTTCCAGCATCATTACATCCGACACCTTAAGTCTTGCAACAACATCTTTTAGCAGTATAGAGTTATAAATACCCGCCAAATACTCACGAATTTCAGCACTTTTCCCTTGCAATTGTAATGCATACGGAAAAGAGCTATTATCTAAATAAGCTGAGTATTTCTCCTGTTTTGTCATCTGTTTTTCGGAAGAATACAATTCCAGCCCGCTACAGAATTCAAAAAAGGAAAGCGGCAGCATTTTCAGCTCAACATACCGACCGGAAAGATACGTAGCAAGTTCGCCAGACATAAAATAAGCATTAGAGCCGGTGATGTATAAATCTACATTGTTTTTGATAAATAAGCTGTCCACTGCTTTTTCAAACTGGGGCACATGCTGAATTTCATCTAAAAAGATATAGTTCATTTTATCCGGTGATAAAAGAGATTTTACATATTCATATAATTTGCGATAATCAGTTAAATGCTCATAATCTAACTCTTCAAAGTTTAACGAAATTATTTGCTCACTGCTTACCCCGTTATCAAGCAGCCACTCGCGGTAAATATCAAACAACGTAGACTTCCCACAACGGCGAATACCTGACACGACTTTAATTATCTGACGGTCTTTTGAGCGTATTAAAAAGTTTAGGTATTGTAAACGGTTAATTCTCTTCATAAAACACCCTCTTAAGAACAGTATATACTATTCTAATACTCAAAAACAGGTATGTCAATAAGTTTTCAGACTTTAATCCTTAAACTTTAGATTGCAAAACAAGTCATGCAATCAACGAAACTATAGGCACACATGACACTCACAAACAAACCCTACAACAGCAACAGCAGTCTTACAAGGCGGCCGCCCTCACGAAACTATCACATTTTGCGCTTGCTGGATATCAGGCAGCCTTGACACCTTAACTGTGTAGCCGTTGATGACAAATTCGGTTTCCTCAAGCCGATTAAAGACAGAATTGATGTCTTTTATAATATGGACATTGATGGCTCTATTTACCGCTATTTCATTTTATTGGAATAACCGCTCGTGCATACCTACAGCCCAGACTGTCGCACTATATAATTTTTCCATTCCCCCCTACCCCTACTTCTCCGGCAGACTAAACATAAACTCCGTGACACCGCCGACGCTTTTAACAAAAATATCCTCATTATGGGAGGCTAAAATCGTCTTTACAAGGTATAACCCCAGACCAAGCCCTGTTTTGTCCAGCGAACGAGATTTATCGCCTTTGTGAAAGCGGTCAAATATATGGGGAATATCCTCGGGCGCAATGCCCGGACCTGTATTTTGCACTACGATATACGCTCTGCCGCCCTTGCGGTATATTTGCAGCATGACTTTTCCGCCGTAATCTGCAAATTTAACGGCATTATCAAGGAGATTTGTCATTACCTGCGTCAAAGCGTCAGGGTCGCCTATGACAGAAAAATCGTCCTCTGGTAGTAATACGTCTATTTGCAGACGTTTTACGTTAATTTTGGCTTCAAGACCAAGCAGAACACGGGTTGAAAGCTCCACTATGTCCATTGGGCGTGTGTGAATCTCCATTTGCCCCGATTGTACTCTCGAAACCTCCATCATACTGTTAATAAGCCGTGAAAGCCTGAGAATTTCATCTCTGACTACGGTTAAGGTTTCGTTTTCTCTGTCCTTTGGAATAGTTTCGTCAAGCAGACCCCCGACAAAGCCAGCAATGGTGGTCATGGGGGTTCTTAGCTCGTGGGAAATACTGGCGATAAAATGCCGTTGCAGCTCCTCTGATTTTTCCAGCTCGTCCGCCATAGAGTTAAAGGCGATGGCAAGTTCACCGATTTCGTCGTCTCTGAGAATCCAGCGGTTTACTCTTGCCGTGAAATCTCCCCGACCGAAGCTCTGTGCGCCTACCGCCATTTCTTTTAAAGGTCTTGCCATCATCCTTGAGTTAAAAAATGCCATAATTGACGCTATTAGTAGCACAAGCAAGCCCGTAAACAGGTACACATTTGTAAACGCACGCAGCATACGCTTGGCAGGTTCAACGTCAGAGGTTACAAATATATAGGAGGTCATTTTTTCTCCGCCAAGAATATAACTCGCGACGGCAGTTTCCGCTTCAGGCTCAGTAAAACCAAGCTCTAGCAGCTCTTTGGGAATAAAAATCTCCGAATTTGTATTTTTCTTATCAGGCGAATTAGTAATAAGAAGTTCAGGCAAGTTTACTTTATCGGGCATCTCCCCTGTTGAAAACTGCCGAGTGCCCTCTTGACTGTATATGGCAATGCGGCAATTCAGGGTTTCCGACAAAATTCGCATTTCTCTATAAAAGACTCCCCCCGGTATTTTAGAGCTATCCAAACTAGGCTCAGCAGCTTTAAAGTCTCGAATATGCTCAATCCACAGCTCGCTGACTGCATCTGCGGCTTTGGAATGGGCTTCTGTTCGCTGACCTGCAAGGAGGGTTGAGGACGCTACGACGAAAATCAGCCCTAAAAACAAGAAGCTAAAAAATATCAGCAGAGCGGAGTGGAGAAAGAACCGTGAAAATATACTTTTCATACAGAACCGGGTGTTTTTTCAAATTTGTAGCCTACTCCCCAGACAGTTTTCAGCGTCCACTCAGGGCTTATGCCCTCGAGCTTTTCACGCAGACGCTTAACATGCACGTCAACCGTGCGTGAATCTCCGAAGTAGTCAAAGCCCCAGACCTCGTCTAAAAGTTGATTGCGTGTATATACTCTGCCTGCGGATGAGGCTAAGTGATAAATAAGCTCAAGCTCTTTAGGCGGCGTGTCCACCACAACGCCGTCCACCGTCAGAGTAAATGAGTCCATGTCAATAACTAGCTTGTCAAATTCAAGTCTGCGGGGCTTGTCCGAGGTTTCGGGATTGGTGCGGCGCATAACCGCATGAATCCTCGCCATAACCTCCTTCATTTCAAAAGGCTTTGTTATGTAATCGTCCGCGCCCATTTCAAGCCCTTGAACTTTGTCAAGTGTTTCGCCCTTTGCCGTAATCATAATTACAGGGGTTTTACTCTCCTGACGGATAGACTTGCAAACCTGCCAGCCGTCCATCTCGGGGAGCATTAGGTCAAGCAAAACTATATCAGGGTGCGCTGTACGAAACAGGGTCAGCCCTCTTATACCGTCCAGTGCGTTGTCAACCGTGAATCCGTCTTTTTCAAGATATAGCCGCAAAAGTTGTGCAATGTTACCGTCATCTTCAATTATCAGTGCTTTTGGCATTATAATATCCCCTTTTTATAAAACTAGAACCAGTATATACCTTATAAATAGTTTTGAGTGAATAAATTGTAAATTGATTGATGGAAGGCAGTTATTGTGGTAGCAGGAAGTGATTGCATTTTTTCTCAAGTGGGGATATACTAAAGTAAAGAAAGTAGGTGTTAATATGATGGATATGGGCAGAGTTTCCTCAAAGGGTCAAGTTACCATACCAATTGAAATACGAAAAAAACTTGGCATTAAAGAGGGCGACAAGGTTATCTTCTTAGAAAAGGGTAATGAGATTATACTGGTGAACTCCAACCGCATGGCTTTTGAGGAATTTCAAAAGGGCATGGCTGGCGAAGCCGCACGAGTGGGGCTAACGGACGAACAGGATGTTGACATCCTTGTAAAGCAGATTCGCACTCAAATGTGGGAGGAACAAAATGCGAATCATGCTTGACACCAATATACTAATCTCAGCGGGCTTGTTTCCAAATTCTCGCTTGTCATCAGTTGTTATGGATATTGCTGACCAGCACAACCTAGTTTTGAGTAGCAGAATCATCGAGGAGCTGCAACGTGTCTTTGCTCAGAAATTTCCCCAAAAGAAAGCTGTTCTTGATCAATTTTTGTGTACGCTAAGCTATGAAGTTTCGTACACACCAAGCGAAATTGACAAAGGTGCATATCCGGCAATTCGCGATGAAAAGGATTATCCAATCCTAGCTTCATCAATTATCGCCAACGTAGATGTGCTGATTACGGGTGATAAGGACTTTGCTGAAGTCGAAACTGAACGCCCTGAAATTATGACAATCACAGAATTTGAACGTAAGTACATGTGACGTTGAAACGACGCTGCTTTAACCGAAAAAACAGCGGCATTTCAGTTTTTTGAGCTGACATGCCGCTCGCTGCGTATCATTTTATAAAAGTCATCTCAAAAAAGATTGAACCCACACCCACACCCCAAGCGTAACCCACACAGGTTTACATAAGCTTTGTGGATAACCTTGTGGATAATGTGTACAACCCTTAGAAAATATAGCTCCTTCTAAAAAATAATTCGGTGACATTTTGCAAAAACCCTTGAAAACGCCCTTTTTATGTGCTATAATCGTAACTAGATTTTACCTTGGTGAATTTAAGTTACATCCGGGTTGGACAAAAATATGCACAGATATTACTAATATTGTGGAGGAGTTTTTTATGATTTCCCTAAAAAACATAACCAAAAACTATGCGAATGGCAAGGTCAGTGCAGTATCTAATCTAAACCTTGAGGTTCAGAAGGGCGAAATATTCGGGTTTATTGGCCCCAACGGCGCAGGTAAAACCACTACAATTAAAATGATTACAGGGATTTTGCGCCCCACCGAAGGCAGCATTGTGGTCAACGGAGTGGACATGCTGACTGAGCCAGTGAAGGCTAAGAGCCAAATCGGTTACGTCCCCGATACTCACGATATTTTTGACAGGCTGACAGGTCAGGAGTACCTCAGCTTTATTGCCGACATATACGGCGTTTCTCCCGCGGACAGAAAAATCCGTGCTGAGAAATATCTCAACATGTTTGAAATCGCTTCCGCCGCCGGTGAGCTAATCCGCACATACTCTCATGGTATGCGCCAGAAGCTGCTGCTTACAGGCGCGCTTATTCACAATCCACCCCTATGGATATTAGATGAGCCAATGGTGGGTCTTGACCCAAAGGCGGCTCTGCTGCTTAAGGAAGCTATGCGAAGCCATTGCAAGGAGGGTAATACTGTTTTCTTCTCCACTCATGTTCTCGAGGTAGCCGAAAAGCTTTGCAACAGAATCGGAATAATCTCAGGCGGTAAGCTGGCTGCGGTTGGCACAATGGAGGCTCTGAGGCAAAATCCTGACGGAACTAGCAACACGGGAGAAAGCCTTGAGGATTTGTTCTTCCAGCTAACAGACAAGCAAGAGGGTTAGGTTATGGAAAAAAAGTACGGATTACCTCCCTTTAGGGAGTATATGCTTTTACTACGGCTTCATTTAAAAATGCGATTCGGTCTTTCAGCCTTAAAGGCACAGCGCAAAACCGCCAAGGGCGTGTGGAAGCAAATAGGCTTCGCCTTACTTATGTTATACGCCTTTGCCGCAATACTCTTTGCCTATACTCTGATTATTTTCCCCATTTTGCAAGCCAGCTTTGCCGTATATGAGCAGACAGGACTTGCTATGCAGGACATGCTGATGGGGCTTGTTGTTTTGGTTTCTATGGCGTTATGTCTTGTAATGGGAACAATTACGGTGCTTACCTTAGTATTTAACGCTAAGGACATGGAGCTGTACGCCTCCTTGCCAATTCGTCAGCAAAGCGTATTTTTGACAAAGTTTACGATGGTTTATTTGACGGAGCTGTTGACAAGCCTTATTATTCTACTGCCCGCTTTCGGTATTTACTTTTTCCTCTCTCACGGTTCAGAAGGAGTGCTGTTTTGGGTTAAGGCTATTTTATTGTTCTTGCTTGTTCCCATAATTCCTCTTGCCCTATCCAGCATCTGCGCCCTGCCGCTAATGCGGATATCTGCGAAAATGAAAAACCGTACTGTATTCGGAGTTATTATAGGTCTGCTTTTCATTGTGGGTATTATGTACGTGCAAATGAACTTTAGCACGAGAATTAGCACATTGTTTGAGGACGAAGCTGTGGTCAGTATGCTTACTGACAATCAGTTACTTTTCAGCAAAATTCTAGGCTTCTTCCCGCCTGCACAATGGGCGGCGGAATTTGGTTTTGCTGATGGTTCAGCCTCGATATTCGCTCTGGTTAAATTTTTACTGGTGGTAGTTCTCTGCTTAGGACTTGCTGTGTTTATTGCGTCAAAGGTCTATTACAAGGGCGCGCTTGCGCAGCTTGAATCCCCTAAGGGGCGTACTAAGGGCTTATCCACTAAAGGTCTTGGCTTTGCAAGCCCCACTAAGGCGTTCTTTCTCAAGGAATTCCGCATGACTGTCCGCTCGGCGGTGTATGCGATGAACGCTCTTTCCGGTCTTGTTATTTTCCCAATAATGATTGTGATGATGATGGTTACCGGAGGCGATTCGGGTTATTCTGAAATGCTGAATCTGCTTAAAAGCTCCGGCGTTGACGAGTCTCTAATATATCTTGTAGTTATAGGTATTCTAGGCTTCTTCTCCTGCGTCAACCCCGCGGCGTCCACCACTATATCTCGTGACGGCAAGGGTTTGTGGGTTAATCAGTTTCTTCCGGTTTCTGCAAAGGTCATTGTAAACGGGAAAATGCTGCTGCCTCAGATTATTGCCATTCTGACTATTTTAATTGCGGGAACAG
>JAVBKA010000219.1:0-6918 GCA_031546715.1 Oscillospiraceae bacterium
TGAAACTGAGACTTTTGCAGAGTTAAAGCTGAAATACTATAACGAAAACGCAGATATTGCGTCTGTTCGCTATGTAAATAACAGAGCCTTTTTGAAGTCATTGCTGGCGGAAACGATGGATAATTTCAGCGAAAAGCTAACCATTGAGCTGCCATATTATGACGAAGAGGCGGACAACCCCCGTAAAATTATTGAGGAGATTTATTATGATAATCCCCTAAACGCAGTCGGGCTTCCGGAGGTCACTGTTGAGGTGTACCCAAAAACAGGCGAGCTGTCCCGTATCGTGGAGATAGACATATCCTATTACTCTGCCTCGTCTTCCCTGCTGTCCACTGTCAGCGCAGCGGTTGACGCTTTGTATAGCACCCTTCCCGAGGCTGCATCACCGTCACAAATTGCGTTGGCAATTCACGATACGTTGTGCGCCACTATTGACTATGACAAGGATACCGCGCAGTCCGACGCTTTTTCAGGGCAGCAAACAAAAGGCCGACCATATTCAATGGTCGGCGCAATGCTTGATAATTATGCAGTTGGTGAAGGCTTCGCCTTGGCGTACAAGGCATTATGTGACGAAGCAGGAATCCCCTGTCTTGTAATTATCGGCGAAAACGGCGGTACAGGTCGCCATGTTTGGAACATGATTAAGCTCGAGAACGCTTGGTATCACGTCGATGTCGCCTTTGACGACTTAAACAGCGACTTCTCAGGAGAAGTGCCAGTGATATCCCATGATTATTTTCTAAAAACAGATGCCGCAATGAAGGATTTAGTCTACATTTGGTCAAATGCTCCGCATCTTTGCACCTCAGAGGAATTGACCTACGAGCTGATTACCTCAACAGAAGTGCTAACCATCCCCGCCGACACTGTGATTTCATAACTCACTTAATCAGTTTAGCCATATGCGCTTCAAATCTCACACCCTCATGGGTTGGCATACCTTCCTTAAAGGAAGCATCTGCGCAATGTCCCACAAATTCTGCCGCTCTGTAAGCAGCCTTTTCAATGCTGGCACCATTCATGAGACTACCCACAAAAACGCTTCCAAAAAGGTCTCCTGTGCCGTGATAGCCTTGTCCATAAAACGGAAGCTGGATAAATCCGTTGGCTTTTGTCTGCGCATCATACCAACAAACCCCCACCATGCCCTCTGATAGGCTGATACCCTTCAATACAACACTATGTCTACCTTCCCACGACAGCTTTTCAACCCACTCCAAGGCGGTCTCTTTTGTCTTAGGAACGTCATCGTAGCTTCGCTCCAAAATAATGGACGCCTCAGTTAAGTTTGGCAGTAGAACATCCGCTTCCATGGCGAGCTTAGCCATATTTTTACACATATCAGGTGTGTATGTTTTATAAGTAACTCCATTATCCCCCATGACAGGGTCAACAATCAACACTGCCTCCGGAAACAATTCCTTTGCTTCCTTTACAATCGCCATTTGCTCGGCCGAGCCTAAGAATCCGCTGTAAATAGCATCAAAACTAAAGCCTAGCTTTTTCCAATGTACTAACGCAGGGCGAAGCTCGTCCGTCATGTCGTGGAAGGTAAAGCCTTCAAACGCAGTGTGTGTGGAAAGATACGCCGCTGGCAACGCACAGCACTGAACCCCCATTGCGGTAATTACAGGGAGCGCAACTGTCAAGGAACAGCGTCCGTAGCCCGATATATCATGGATTGCCATTACTCTTTTGTGATTCACGTTTATTCCTCCTTCGCAATGATAAAACAGTATAATATATTTATGCAGTAATTTCAAGCTTTTAATATAAATCTTGATGTTATAAAAAATCACAAAAAATATGTTGCTTTATTTCCATTTGTCTGTTATAATCCTTCTTGTGCGATGCGGATGTGGTGGAATGGCAGACACGTTGGTCTTAGGAGCCAATGCTTACGCGTGCAGGTTCAAGTCCTGTCATCCGCACCAGAACTAAACTTTATAAAAAGCAGTGAACTCCCTTGAACCGCAATGGTTCAAGGGAGTTTTACTTTACTATGTTTTGTAGGTTTTTACCCTCGTTTACCCCTACATTTTTCATACAACTGGGGTATAAACTGGGGTGGTGAATTTTATCACTATTTCACACTCCCAGCAATCTACCCCACGTCCTCGCCCCCACTACACCATCAACGACTAAGCCGCACGACCGCTGGTACTCTCGCACAGCTTTATCAGTCAGCGCACCAAAACTGCCGTCAACATCCCCTTTGTAAAACGTCAACTCTTTCAGCAATACTTGAAGCTCCTCGACTGCTTCACCCTTGTTGCCTTTACGAAGCGTTGGCTTTTTATCCGGCACGTCGCTTACAGTAGCTGCATTACCCCAAGTTTTCATAAACTCCTCGGGGGTACCATACTTCTTAATCAGTGCATTCGGAGTGTTACCTGGCAAAAACTCCGTGACCTGTAAGTGAGGCTTGTCCGGAAAACTCGTGAAGTCTCCGCCCCAAGTAAGCCCTATAGTCTTTGCAATTGCGCCGACCTTGTTGAAAAAACCGTCCGAGTTATCATACTCTTTCCCTTTGACATTGCGGCAAAAGTCAAACGCCACGCCCCAATTGTGTGCGCTTTTAGGGTATTGCGCCTTGGTTACAATTCCACCAGGAGCTGTGCGCCCTTTGGCGTATAACTCATTTTGTTCGTCCTTAGTGCGATATGTAGACGTTATGAGAACGGGCAGACAGTTTGCGGCGCACAGGTCAACTAGCTTTTCCGCCTTTTGTCTTGCAACAGGGTGTAAATATTCAAGACCTCTCATGTGCTAATCCCCCTTATTATCATCGTTCTTGCCCTCTTTTCGATTGAAATAATATGCAACCACAGCACCAGCAATAGTCATATATGTAGCAGCGTCAATTATACGTGCAATCGCCAGATAAGACATTACGCCGATAATTGCCAACGTTATTACGCTGCGCACCTTCAGAAGTTCAATAAATGCTTTTTTCATATAAACTTACTTAACATTCCGCCAGCAACGGCGGCAACCAGCAACCCGATGAGCTGAGTAACAAGAGCTTCCCACCGCATGGCAGGTTTTTTCTCCAGTGCGCCGATGCGCTCACCTTGAGACTTTTGTCCAGCCTCAATGCGCTCAAATGATGTGTCATAACGTGTCACCAAGGCTCTTAGTTCCACTGCAATTGCGGCAATACTGGTAGACAGCTCGTGTATGCCCTTAGTGACGCTGTCATTTTCGTCAATGCGCTTGTGGGCTGATTTGAGGTTCTCTCTCAGTGCGGCTATGTCTTTACTGTTTTGGATTATTTGCTCGTCTTGGTTCATTAAATACCACCCTCACTTTCGTGAATAATTGGATCGGCTGGATAAAAATTTCTTATGTATTCTTTCCTTCGATTATTAGTATACTTATTACATTTGATTTTGGGTTGTGTTCTGGTATATACTCTAAAAATATCAAGTTATGTGCTGATTTGATACTTTTAAGTTTAACCAGTGAATAGTATAAGTTCTTATAATATTGTAATCCTAGCTACTTGAGGCTCATAAATTCACCTCATAAAAGAAAAGAGCGACACCCAAAGATGTCGCTCTCAAGAATGCGTTTCGCCTACACTTCCTTAAACGAAACAGATAGATTAGTTGATCCGTTGGCTACGTCGGATATGTTTTTGCTAATCTGGTCAACAGCTGTGTACTTTGTTGTGGTGAAAACTACTGTGTCTTCATCCATGATTTCAATCTTTGAAATAGGCTCCATGCTATAGAGCGAGCTTAAATCGCCAATGTCCTTTGCTACATTTGAAATTTGCACATAAAAAGTGCGTACTATCGAGCCTGATGGCTCTTTGCGAAGCAGTTCAGAAGAGCTTGCTAATGGGAGTTTGTGTTGCTGTGAACCGTTAATTACTGCGTACATCATGTTTTTTTCCTCCAAATTTTTTTGTTTTATCTTAATTTCTGTTAGTGTATGTTAGTTAAACGATGTGTAAAGCTTATGTGACCTATTGTGGACGGCAAGAATCCAGTGCCAACTTTCCATAATCATTCAAGAAGTGCCCTTTTTTTTCATACCCACGCTGAACAGCATACTTAGGAGAGCGAACGACAAACCCATCTTCGTAAACTTCGACCTGCTCTTGAAGAACCTCTAGATTCTTCGCCATATCACGAGAGATAAAATTCTGAACAACCATTCCATGCTGCCAATGCTGACCCAAGGCGCACCTAATAAGCCTATATCGCACCTCCTCAACTAGCCGTTTTTCACTTGGAGGCAAGTCAAAATCCTGCAAAAACAGCAACATCGTCTGCAAATTAGCGATAGGGAAATCAAAGCTATCCAAATTGAGAATAGTAGAAAGCAGAGATCTAATTTTAACATAAATATCCTCGCTCATGCCCTGACCACTTGCCAAAGCATTCAGTAAAGAAAGTATTAAAGGGTCTAACATTGTCCACCTCCTCTTTGAACAGAATCTGCAGACTTAACAGACTTAATAGCGCATAAAATCTCGTTGGCAAAGAAGTACAGAGGGTCTGTAGGTGGTAGATTTTCAATAAAATCTATAACCCCATATGAGTTATAAACTTCCATCAAGAAGTCGTACTTGGCATGCATCATTTTGCATACATTAGGGTCAGGCATGAAAGGCTCTTTAGTCTCCTCATACTGCTCACCCATGCACCCGCGCATACAGAAAGTATTGTACTTGCAAGCATCACACCCATGATTAGAGTTGAGTTGATTGGACAACAAAACCTTACAAGCCATTTGTGTGTTAAGGGCTTCAATGCCAGTTATTACATCGTTTTCAACCCTAAACCTGCCATAGTTAAATTGAGGATACGCCAAGCGGTGACACGGCACGATGGTTAAGTCGCCCATTCTGACACTAAGTAGCTCGGCAATAGAACACGCAGGCTGAGGACGAGCGAAAGGCAGCGTAAAATTAACATAACCGCTAAGCATATTTTCAGCATCTACGTCGTTACCGCCAAGTAAAGTTCTGGAAAACTTTTCAGAACTTCCGTCACATTTGTTAAACAGCGTTTCCAATTGATAGTCATAGTACTTTATAAGATGCGCCAAAGCCTCATCAGTCCAGTCAGAATTGCGGACTTCAAGCATCATCACCCCTCTGGGGAACGGTACTTTATGCTTGTTACACATGGCCTCAAACCATTTTAGATTTTCAATCCATTTGTCAATGTTTGACGCTGCAACCATTGGATGAAAGTAGAAATTATTCGTGCCTGCAAAACTAAAAACTCTCTCGTAAAAAGCAGAATCTCGAAGTATCCCTTGTTCTCTCATAGGGCGGCTGATATCTTCAAGCAAAGCGCCTTCAACAGAGCATGATATACACAAAACTACTCCGTTTTGCTTGTAACTATCAATCATGGCTTGCATTCTGTTCAGAGTTTCCTCTTTTAGTGCAAAAGAGCAGTTAGTTGGAATCATAACTATGGAAGCATGAAGCCCGACCTTGATTTTCTCCAGAATTAAGGTGAGGACATCCATACCAAAATCAGTGTGCCATATTTCCCCTGAAAATAACTCTAAAGTGTTGATGGAGAATCCCTGTGCTATCATCCAGTCAAGGAAAATTGACATGTTTTTTATGATTTTAGTGACTGTCCGATGCTCTTTAGGATACAGCTTATCGCCGTATTTCATGAGATAACAGTACTCGCATTTGAGATTGCACTCAGATGTTATGTACAGTTCAACATTAGATAAGTACTTTAAACTTCTAGTGCCCTCTGCTTTTGACCTCCAAACATTAAAAAATCTGGTATCTAAAATAGAGTATAGAAGGTCGTCCTCTTCTTTTTGAAACTGCGTTACTCTGCTATCCATTGTACATCACCCTCCAGTTCCAAGAAATCATGCGCACCATTGAAAAGAAGCTTAAACAGGCCATTATGAACCATGGTTAGCGATCCAGTGGTTGCAATGTTGTCTCTAACACAGAACGAAGTGTGACTTTGGTAATAAATCGCCGCTCTCAAAGCCTGTTCTTCGTCCAAATACCTAGAATTAATTAGCCCTGCTTTAGCAAGTGTCAACAGCTGAACCACTATAGTGGCTAGCCTTGCCGTGGTTTGCGGAACATTAAAATAACCCATTTGGCGTTCATAGTCAGGATAGGTCTCCTTTGTCATGGTCAGGCGAGAGGGGTAGTTTTCCATGAAGAGTTTAACGTCTATAATGCGGTCATCCTGTGAGATAGTGCTTTTCTTTTTGTAATCGGAAATTAAATCTACAAAACCGTTGTGACAAACAGAAATTAAGTTAAACGGTAAAAGCCCTACATGAGTGAATCCAGTGCCGCAGGTGTAGCCTGAGTAGTTTAAACTTAGTCGTGTCTCCCCTTGGTTTCTGCCGCCAAATGGAGTAATACTGTCGTAGTTTTTAAAAATCCTGATTTGCCTGTTATCGTCCTCTACCTCACGGCAAATCCTACAGTAGTTAGCAAAATCTATGCCATCTTCCACCGTGGCTATAGTGGGGCAAGCCATGTTGGGTATAGCAGGATACGAAATTACATTGTTGAATCCAAGAGCTTTAGCGTTCGAAATAAGCTCGTCGTAAACCAAGTAGTAATCTGTGATGGCTTTTTTAGAAGACAGCCCCTTGATAAATTCAGGGCTTAGTGTAGGCTTAAAGCAGAGTTCCAGAACGATGTTTTCAGGTAGACTGTTGCCAATTCGCTTGAGCAGTTCCGAGTAATTACCAAGAAACGTTTTAAATACTCCCACGCCTCGGTTTTTATCATTAATAAACTCGGGGCCATCTAAAGACAATTGTAAGGAGTAAGTAAACTGTCTGTGTGGGTATATGCCTAAAGTGTTCATTAGCATGAAGAATTTGTCGTTCCATTCAGGAAAAGCCATATTAGTTGAGCTAAAAAGATGTGTTAAGTTTGGATAGTGCTCA
>JAVBKA010000094.1:0-16234 GCA_031546715.1 Oscillospiraceae bacterium
CGGTCCTACTTTTTTAATAATAAACATCATTTATGTTTACTTATTTCCGATCAATACATTATTGAACCCACTAGAAACAGCACTTGCGGTACTACCTTCAAGGTCAAATTTTTACTAAGTATGAATTGAGGGAAAGTACATGAACAAAATGCAAGCAAGTGGTACTAATACACCGAAATCACACATACCTTTTAGAGAAGAGCCGCAAGGCATTGCTCACAAAAAGGCTAAAATCAATCGAAAGCATGAAGGAGGGATAACAATATCCAATATTGCTATTAATGCGCCTTCAACCCATTATATAGAAAGGGTTCATAAAGTAGCTGAAACTCATATAAACGGTTACATAATAAGCGAATACGCACCTAGAATGTCAGAAGATGAGCGCAAAAAAGCAAAACAAGATATTGCACTCAAAATATTCCGAGCTATCAATGATATTGAGACAGGTAAAGCGGATGTATCTCTTTCAGCTTTAGAAAGAATTAAATGAAATGGCGTAATAAGAGTCAATTTGTTAATTTTTCTTTCCAGCAGTGTTATATCTAGCGACATTAGACTGGAAAGAAATGAATATTTGTGGTATAATTAGAGAGCCAATAAATGGCTCTTTAATTTATTATGGAGGTCAGCGTATGATCGCTATATATGCCAGACAGAGCGTTGAGAAAAAGGACAGCTTGTCTATTGAACAACAAATCGATATCTGCAGAAAGACTATAGCTAGCACAGGCGGAACACTCGAAAGCACACTCACGCCATTTGAAGACAAGGGGTACAGTGGCAAAAACACTGACCGTCCCGAGTTTCAGAAGATGCTTCGACAGATTGAAGCGGGTGTAATAAGTAAGGTAGTCGTTTACAAGTTGGATAGAATATCTCGCTCGACATTAGATTTTGGAAGTATGATGAAAACATTCCAAAAACACAATGTTGAATTCGTGAGTTGCTCAGAAAGTTTTGATACATCCAACCCAATGGGAAAAGCTATGCTCCAAATAGCTATGGTTTTCGCCGAACTTGAAAGGAACACCATACAGCAACGTGTAAAGGACAACTACTACGCCAGAGGGGAAAAAGGTTTTTTTATGGGCGGTACTACGCCCTATGGTTTGATTAAGGAAGGAACAACATCCCAAGGGAAAAAAACAAGCACATTTTCCTTTGATGAGTCTAAGGCTGATGTACTCAGACTTATGTATGACCTTTACGCCAACACGGGGTACTCTCTTGGCATGATCAGTGACACTCTGAATAAAAGAGGAATCCCAGCACCTAAAGGTGGGGGTTGGGACAGCGGTAAAATTAGTCGCATCATGCATAACCCCTGTTACGTCCGAGCCGATGCCGATGTTTACCAGTATTACAAAAACAGGGGCTGTATTGTATCTAACGGCATCGAAGATTTCGGGGGTACTCTCGCCTGTTATCTATATGGCAAGCGTGAAGCCAACGAGCGAAAGTATACCGATGTTAAAAACCATACGTTATCGCTTGCACTCCACGAGGGTATAATAGACTCGGATATCTGGCTTACTTGTCAGCGCAAGTTAGAAACAAACCAGCAAATCAAGAACACTGGCAAGGGACAATATACATGGCTATCGGGTTTGATTAAGTGTGGTAAATGTGGCTACACCATGACTGTTATTATCTCAAACGGAAAATACAAGTACTTCAACTGCAGGGGCAAGACTAATTACAAGGTTTGCGTTGGACAAGAAAAAGTTGCACATGTGGAAGAAATCGAAACTGTGGTCAAGTCGCTTATAGACGACTACTTTGCTAAAGTGAATTTTGAAGAATTAGCTGATGAGCAGGTAACTAAAAAAAGCCTAGAAAATAATCGTATAAAGACGGAAATTGTTAAGATAGAAGAGCAAATCGAAAACATAATTGACAAAATGGGTATAATGTCCTCAGAGGCTGCAAAAAGGCTTAACGAGAAGATTACAAACCTTGAAAGACAAAAGAAAAATCTGGTTGATCAGATGGAAACCATTAAGTCAGACCAACCAAAGTTTAGGTATGATACTATAAAGGATTGCATATCGCAGTGGGACAGTGCAACGCTTGAACAGCGAAAAACTGTTGCAGCAGCATTAATAGAGCGAGTCACGATAAACGAAAACAATATTGGCATTGTCTGGCGGTACTGGGAGAATCAGTAATTATTCAAGTCGATTAAGTGTATAACCGTTGTCAATGCAGTGGTGTAGTGGTATAATATCAATTAGGCGATATGGTACTTTTATTTTGGAGGCGGTAGCAATGACAGTTGACCGACTAGCATTAAGAAATTTTTTAATGTTCACAGGGGCAAAAAAATTAGAAGATTCAATTTACAATCTTGAAAACGGGATTCCTCTTATATCCCCGATAGGTTACGGCTCATTTGATGAGACGTTTGTTAATGGCATAAATGTATTTATTGGGGCAAATGGAACAGGTAAAAGCACTTTGCTTAAGTGTATGTATGCAGCGTGTGAATTCAGTAATCAGCAAATTTCTCCAGATAAAGGCAAACGAGTTCAGGACTATTTTTCTTCTTCAAAAAAGCAAATCAAAGATATAAATCAAAAATCAGAGGATAATGATTTCGGTCTGATTACTGTCTTAAGCGGTGACTCATTTTTTGAGTTTCGTGCATGGGATAATGCACTCTGCAAATCAGACTTTGAACAGTGGCAAAACTTAAATATTAAGTCGGTTATGATTCCTACTGCTGAGATGCTTTCGCATTCAAGCGGATTGGTTGCCATGAACTCTAAGTACGGTATACCATTTGACCAAACCCAAATTGACATATTGGTAAATGCTCAGTTGTGGGAAACTAACGAGCTTAGTGAAACGAGCAAGCAACTACTAGCCGTGTTGAGCACAGCCATTGATGGTGAAGTTGTTTTTGAAGATGATACATTTTATGTGATCAAAAATAATGGACTAAAAGTCGAGTTTTCTTTAGAAGCAGAAGGCTTTAGAAAACTCGGATTACTGTGGAAGCTAATCAGAAATGGTTTACTTGACAGCGGCTCTATTCTGTTTTGGGATGAACCCGAGGCAAGTATTAACCCTGAGTTAATACCACTGATTGTGGATGTTTTATATATGCTAAAGAATAACGGAGTGCAAGTGTTTGTTGCGACTCACAATTATTCATTTGCAAAATATATCGACATTAAGAACAGCGGCAATGATGCACTGTTCATTTCCTTAAAGAAAGCCGACAATGGCGAGATAGTAACGGCAAGAGCAGCTAAATATTCATCACTTGAGAATAACCCAATTGAAGCATCTGAAGAAAAGCTCTACGATGCAATCGTAAAGAAATCAATGGAGGAAGCACATGCAAGATAGAATGTTTGACGAGAGTGGATACAGGTTTGACTTTACAGCAAGCACAAGTGCTGTAGTTGCGGACAAGCCAAGCTACAAGGGTTTATCCGCTGTAGACTTTATAATCGAGTTATCTGATGAGCACCTATTTGTTGAAGTTAAGAATCCTGACAATAAGCATGCTAGACGAGAAGCTCGAGAAGCATACTTAGCGGAATTAAACTTAGACAAATTCCCAAAGCAAATGGCAACCAAGTGTAAGGATTCACTTTTAAAAGAGTTTGCCAAAGGAAAGCAGTATGACCGACCAGTAAAGTATATACTGCTACTTCAATTTGCTGAATTTGATGCCGCACAAAGACGCAAGCTATTTGAGAGAACTGCAAATCTTGTGCCGAACTTTGCCGAGTTAGAATATTCGTCGGTATGCGGTATTAGCTTTGAAATACATAATATTAGCGAGTTCAGGTGTGCCTATTCGCAGTTTGAGGTAGCGGAAATCTAGCATAAAATATACTTAATAGAGTGATCTGTGGCTCGTAGTATTCATCAAACACTTCTCATGCTATATTTTACTTTTGTATGGCATGGCGACAGCCTCGACTGGATGGACAAAACCGCCGAACAAATACAAAAGCGTGTTGTAGACCGAGTAAAACCCGGCAGCATCGCGTTGTTCCACAACGCTGCAAAAAACACGCCTGAGGCACTTCCCGGTATTATTGAGAAACTGTTGCAGGACGGATATCAGCTTGTAAAGGTTAAAGATTTGTTGCATCATGGTGAGTTTACGCTTGACCATGAAGGGCGGCAGTCGCCAGTAAAAGGCGGTGCTTTAGCATCATCGCCTACGAGTACCTCCAAAACTTGCGACGGCTCATGCAAAGGCACTTGCGGCATGGATAATTGCAAAGCAAATGAAAAATGCAGATGCTTGGAAGCTTGTAAAAACTGCCAAGGTCGATGCAAGATGGCTGAGTGCTCCTGCGGTTGTCAGTAACTATACGTAACAATACATGTAAAATCGCATCAGTGGGTATAAAGATAGCCGGCAATGAAAATATGTAATCATATTTTCATTGCCGGCTCAATTCATACTAACTTTAGACCTGAAATACGCCTACGGCATCTTTTAGAGTTTTGCTTAGAACGCTTAAAGAACGAGCGATAGATGACACTTCTTCAATCGCATCATCGTTGATTCTGACATTTTCAGAAACCTTTCGCCCTGAGTGCTCAATGCTATTAACCGACTCAATTTGTATTTTTGACGCCTGCATAATCTCGGTGGTTGCGGTTCTGAGTTCAGAGGCAAGCCGTGTGATAAGGTAAATACTTTCCGCCGCTTCTTGAGACAGCGCAACTCCGCTCTTGACTTGCGAATCAGTTTCGACCATAAGCGAGGTCGTGGCAACAACTTGCATACGGATGTTATCGATAGCAGTAGAAATTATCTTAACGGTTTCAGAGGTTTTATCTGCCAAAGTCTTCATTTCGCTGGCAACAATCTTGAATCCGACTCCTGCTACTGAAGCTCGGGACGCCTCTACGGAAGCATTCAGGGATAATATATTAGTCTGCATGGCAATTTCGTCTATTTGCGAAATCAGTTGGGAAACCTTAAAAGCCTCTTGTTCTAACAGTTTTGACGCTTCTGCAGTTTTACCGACTTTTGCTTGAATTGTATCCATAGAGTTGACAACTGATTTAATTTTATCAGATGAAATATTAGCGTTTTTATCCGCATCGCTGACTTTACTTTGTACATTGTCTAGCGTTGCCGTAATTTCAGTGTTCATCTGATTGAGAAGCTCAACCTGTGTAACAACAGTCTCCGTAGAGCTTAACAGATTTTTCGATGAGTTGGTTAAGACATCCAACGAGCCTTCAATTCCCGAACAATTTTCGCTAACAGTATCCGCAGCTCGTTTTATCTCGCCGATTGTACCCTGCATTTTTGAGGTAAAATTAGTATATTCATTACTCAAAATGCTGAATTCTTTACCCTTTGATTCAATTGAGGAGTGTAAATCGCCGTCAGCTACCTTTTTTATGCTGTGAGCGAAGCTATCGATAATTTTAGCTTGTGAACGTTGGCTGTAGGTTAAGAGAAGAATAAGAGCAGTTCCAAATAACAAAACAACTAAAATCTGAAGTATAAAAGCCCGCAGAGCGTCTGCTAACTTGGCGGAAAACATGCTTTCGTCAAAGTAGAAACCCAGATCCCAATCGCCAGTTATATCAAGGGGTTCTGTGATAATTCTATCGGCATACTGAGAGTTGCCAAACTTTTCTGGCAGTAATGTATTGCGTCTGTCATAAATCTGGAGACCGTATGTTTTGTTTGTCAAATAAAATCCGACAGGTGCATCTGGCATCTCAACGCCTAATGTCTTCGCCTCAGCTACGTCATTTTCAGTGATGATTACAAAGGGGACGTCCATAAGCATTGCTTCAAAGACGTTATTGCGAATAATTACTGAAATTATGCCCTTATAATCGCCGTCGTTTGTGTAGAACGGCACTGAGTAAAAAATACCAAAGGCATCCTTTACGTCATGCTTGCTTGCTGAGTAAAACTGCGTATTGTCACAGGTTCTAAGCGATATTGACGCTTCGACTGGAATCTCGTTAAGCTCAGTAAAATCAAAGCTTGGGTGCTGATTCTTTAAGGTTTGCATTTGGATGGGAAAATAGGCATATTCGTCATCCTCGTACTCCTCTGGGAAGTCAGGGTCAACTGCCGAGTCCTCTTCCCCCGCTTCTTCCTTTGGTTTTTGAACAATTAATTGGTCTAACATAATGAAGGGCACTTCTCCGGATTTATAGTCTAAGCCTTCTGTAATGATATATATTTCTGAAACAGAAACGTTATTAGCAAGATTATTGTAGATTTGCTGGACTGTCATCAATGCGTCTTCCGAAAAACGTCCCAGCTTCACTACATCTTCGGTATCAACTGTACGGTTACCGCCCTCAATAGAGCGCACTGACGGCAGCAGCGAAATAGTACGTGCTGATTGATACATGGTATCAAAAGTACTTTTTAGTTCAGCTTTCTTTTCTGCAAAAGAACCATGCAGAAATTCATTCATTGTGTCCTCTGGAATTTGCTTTGATTTATTTATGTAGGAAAACGAAAAAACAACGATACTCACCAACATAATAAAAGCAATGAAATAGTTTACATATCGCAGAACGCCAGCCTTTTTCACAGAAACTCACCCATCTATTATTTATTTAATATTCTCGATTACTTGGCGATAGAGTTCCTCCGCAGAATCCATCATCAAAAGTCCAGGATTTGAGGCATACAAAAACTGCGGCAAGTCGTACACCCTCCCGCTTTGCGCTGCACTCATATTGTGCCAAGCCCCTCCTTCACGAAATAGCTCGTTATGCGCTTCAAATAGCGGACGCACTCTTTTAGTACCGCCGTCATATATTCTTAGAATCACGTCAGGATTCAGTTTAGCTAGCTCTTCTTCGTCATATTCTGAGATAAAATCAGGATATATTTCTGGCAAATCAATGTCATATGCCACGTTTTTGCATCCATAACGCTTTAGCATATCACCGACAAAGGATAAATCATAGGCTACTGCAAAGCCATCATTCAATCCGTACAGAATCAATACGCTGGGAGCATCAGGCTTCGCAGTTAGTTTTGACAATCTTTGTTTGTTACTTTCTATCAGAGCTTCCGCTTGACTTTTTTTATCAAACAAGTCGCCGAATTTCTCAATTACAGAATTCATTTGGTCGAAGGTCTGGTCGTCAAGAAGCCACAGTGGGAGCTTGTTTTCAGCCATTTTTCCTCTATGACCTACGAAAATCGAGCCTGCAATCACTAAATCTGGTGAAATTGCATTGATACGCTCATATTTTGGTAAAATTGCAGAGCCAATATCTATAGTATTTTGATTTTTTAAATCAAGCTTAATGTCTGTCATTATGGAATTAGTTCCCGCTATACGCACGTCCAAGCTGTCGAGAATACTCACAAGGGCTGAGGATATTACAACAATATCTTCTGGCTTAGCGTCGATAGTTGTTGTTACATTGTCAAAACTGGTTAGCTCAATTTTTTTCGGGACAGTGCAGGAGACTAACAACAGAACCGAAACCAAGAGCAACACTATTCTTCTCATATAAATACCCCCATGCGGTGACCTGCGCAACTTTCTGTATTATATCACAACTGCATGAGCTTGACAATGCTAAAAAAAATGCTAAAACGCTGACATTTTTTAGTTTTTATTTCGATTTATAATTTGCAAATAAATATGACACATCTTGTCCTATTTTGTGGTATTATTGATATAGGTGATAGGTTGAATTGATTCTATAAGGAGCTGTAAGCCATGCTAGAAATTCCAGAAAGCTATACAATTGCCAAGCAACTGCGTAAAGCCGTGATAGGTAAGACTATCGCTCAAGTCGAAACCGCTTCAAAGCCCCATAGTTTTGCATGGTATTTCGGCGACCCTGCTCAGTATCATGACCTGCTTGCCGGTGAGACTGTTACCGGAGCCTCCGGCTTTGGAATGTACGTAGAGCTTGAGCTAGGCGAGCAACGGTTTGTGGTGGGAGATGGGACGAATCTGCGATTTTATACCGCCGAGGAAAAGCTCCCGCCAGCACATCAGTTACACATCGGCTTTACGGATGGTTGCTCACTTCGATGTACTGTGCAGATGTATGGCGGTATGTGGGCATTCCCTGACGGAGTAAATAAGGACAAGTATTATCTGGGTGCAAAAGCTGCAATTTCTCCGTTGTCTGAGGCTTTTGACAGTACTTACTTTGCGTCGCTGCTGACAGACAAAACGGCTAAGCTGTCCGCCAAGGCATTTCTCGCAACAGAACAGCGGATTCCGGGTCTAGGTAACGGTGTACTCCAAGATATCTTGTGGAAAACTGGAATTCACCCAAAACGAAAAATGAACACACTTTCAAATGATGAATTTTCAGTTCTTTTTGAAGTGCTGAAAGCGACGATCGAGGACATGACAAAGTGCGGCGGGCGCAATACTGAGCGCGACTTATTTGGACACAAAGGCGGATATGTCACTACAATGAGTAAAAATAATGTCGATATGCCTTGTCCGAAATGCGGCGACAATATCAAACGCTTCGCTTACCTCGGCGGCAATGTATATGTATGCGATACTTGCCAACCCCTGATATAATACTAATCACTAATTAAAAGCCGCCCGATGGATTGGACAAACCAATCCATCGGGCGGCTTTTGACTATTTTATCGAGCACATTTCCGAACACTCATGAGGACGACGATGCGACCGCGGCTGACGAGGATGCGGCGGCAGCCGCCATAGCAGCCTGTTGCGCTATGATGATATTTGTAATACTGGTGGAGAGCGTGGCGGTCAACACGCCGCTTTTGATGTCTTCCGCGTTTTTAGTAGCCACCAGAGCCGCACAATACAGCAGCAACTCCTGCTTAGTGACAGAAAATGCGCCAAGACCTTTTTGCTCACGCAGGAAATCGTGGGCACTGGACACCTCGCTGACTATAGTGTCTACAGAGTTGGGTAACAGAGCCAGTACGCCCAATGATGGTAGTGTGTATTCCCTATCCATTTTTAGTCCGACATTACGAAAGTCGTTTTTCAAGGACAGCACACGTTGTGTCACTTCGGAGGTGTCGCCGCCTAAAAGAAGTACCTGCGTCAATGTCTGCACGCTGTTTCCAGTGAAGATAAACCCTGGCTTCAAGACTGCGTAGAGGTTTTCCATCCGAGCAACGCCATCCCCGACCTCAAGGTCGGACAAGCCTAGCATGGCTGAGAAGATATAGTCGTCCTGCCCCGTATAAAACCAGTGATTGGATTTCATGCCTTTATAAAATTCCTTGGTGCGCTCCGCAATGTGTGTGTAATTAGCTGGTTCTGCGCCTGCGGCAATTTGATAAGCCGCAATCACCAAATAGTCCGAAGCCCACAGTCCAACATCCTTTAAAAGTCCATAAACCGTCAGCGTGTCAGATAAACGTGAGCTTCTATCCTTTGACAGTGACAGCAGTGTAGCAATAGTTAGGGCTGAGTTGCCGCGAAACGAGGAAAATACGCCGGTGTTTTCCTTTAACAAATGGTGGCACTGATGAATGGCATCACAATCCACAGCCTTGCCCTCATTTGCGTACAGCAACGCCGCCAGACGCTTGAGCATGCATTTTGCCAGAAAAAGTCACCCTTAATTTCCTGCGTGTTCTCTGCAAACAACGCAAGCTTTGGATTAACCATACTCATTCCCACACCAACTGCCATGTTACGCCAAACTTGTCCGTAACCCAAGCGCATTTACGCATATGCATAACCGCTTCTGGCCCCATCATGACAGTTCCGTCAACTGAAAGCCCTGCAAAAAGCGCGTCAAACTCGGCTTCCTCCAAGCAGTTAATAAGCAGGGAGGTCGCCCAGCTAAACGATGGCGCAGGATAGGCGGCTTGCATATCCATAAACAGAATTTGCTGACCGTGGTATGACAGTGCGCCGTTTAGCACCTTGCCTTCGTCGCCATTGGGTGCATCTTTTTCAAACAATGTCAGGGCTTCGATTTTCATATCGGGCAGATTTTTCTCATAGAAGCGCATGGCTTCCTCAGCGTTGCCGTTGAAGGTGAGAAAGGCGCAAAGGCGTTGGCTTGGTAGTTTCATAATGTCTCCTCACTTTTATCTGAAATGTTGTTGTCATTATTATAGAGATAATATCATGTTTTAATGATTTTGGATAGGTGTTCTTTGAAACACTTAATAATATTCAATAGACTTGTTCGGCAACTTGTGCCTACTTCTATAGTGCTGCGAAGCCTAACCACCCCGTCGCTGCGCGCCACCCCTCCATTGAGGGGAATTATTTAACCCCGCGCAACTTATTCCCCTCTGTGGTGGGGTGCTAACCGCAGTTGGCGGGGTGGTTGCCCAAGCAGCCATTTGTGGTAAATGATCACCGAACGGGTCTATTGCCTAACCGCAGATTACCCAAGTTCCGATTTGCGCTCTAGCATGTGCAAGCATTCCTGATACTGCATTTCAAGCGCATCCTTTTCTATGGGCTTGGCTTTAGATATTCGATATGTCAGCTCAAGCATTTTATTTTCTAAGACTATTCTCTGGGCATCAACCTTTGTCCCCTTTGTTGCAGTCTCGTAAGCATCAATATTTCCTTCAAACTGCGTCAGCTTTTTATTTTTTATAAGCAGTAAATCGGTGCACACGTTATTTACAAAGGTTTTGTCATGGGACACGAACAAAATTGTTCCCTCATATTGGGAAAGAATCGACTGCAATACCTCAATGGAGTTGATATCGAGATAATTTGTCGGCTCGTCAAGCATGAGGACATTTGCAGACGAAACAATCAGCTTTGCAAGGCTAAGCTTGATTCGTTCCCCGCCTGATAGAACGCTTGCATTTTTAAATACATCGTCCTTCCTTATAAGCAGACCCGCTAAGACGCTTCGCACCGAGGATTCTGTTTGAACGCTGTTTTGCATTGCGTTTTCAAGAACTGTTTTTGAAAAATCTATGTTTTCAAAGCCCTGATAAAAATATCCGATATTCGCCTTCGGAACTTTGTAAACAGGGGAATCCTCAGCGTTTATCAAGTTTAAAAGCGTTGTTTTTCCGCTTCCGTTTTCGCCTGTAATGGCAACTCGCGAGCCGTTTCTTATCGAAAATGAAGCTTTGTCAAAAATAGTCTTGCTGCCGTATGCAAAGGAAATATCCTTTGCTGATATTACTATTTTATTTTCTGGCGGATTTGTAAAGCCAAAATCAAAGTGAATTTTAACTGCTTCAAATGGTTTTTCCTTCACCTCCATGTGGTCAATTCTAGCAAGAACCGCTTTTGCGGCACGGTCAAAACTTGCTTGCCGACCGTCATTAGAGCGAGAGGAGGATGTAAAGTCCCTCATTTTTTGTTCGCTGCCGGACACGCCCTTCGGCTTTTTCGCAACCTTTTTCGCCATATTCTTCTTTTCAAGAAAAACTGATTGCAAACGAGCCTTTTCTGCCGTATATTGGTTATATTCAGCTAGCAAACGCTCTTTTTTCGCCGCGCTCTGTTCTAGGTACTCCTGAAAACCGCCGTCATATACAAGAAGCTCGCAGTTTTCCAGCGTAATAATCTTATTACAGTACTGGCTTAACAGCATTCTGTCATGGGAAATAAGTACAAAGCTCTCAAGCTTCGTAAGTTCAGCGGCAAATTGCTCAACAACGCCTATATCAAGGTTTGATGTCGGCTCGTCCGCAAAAACAAGCCGGCGTTGGTGGCTTAGGGCTTTTGCAAGCTCTATTCTTACAGCCTCGCCGCCGCTTAATTTTTCGTTGTCGATTTTTTCTAAAACACCGTATTTGCTTAACTGCTCACAGTCAGCATTTTGGTCAGATTTGCCAAACTGTTTTATATACGTTATCTCGCAGTAACGCTTCACGATGCCGCTGTCAGGCTCTAAAGCCCCCGCCAAAATGTTTAGAAATGTTGTTTTTCCGCTGCCGTTGTCACCGATAAACCCGATTTTGTCCCCTGAATAAATGCTAAAGCTTTCAACGTTTAATATTTTCTTCTCCGCGTAGGATTTCGTTATTTTTTTAGCTTCTAAAAGCAAAATAGACATAAAAAAAGCCCCCTTACAAAACTTGTCAGGTTTTGATTTGAGAACAAAAAAGCGCACCAAAATAGCACGAGTACTCGTCAAAATGGCACAATTATCCTCAATCCAAAACAAATAAACCTCTAATAAAGGTATTTGCTAAAAATTAAAGAATAATCACCCTTAAATACCTTGCCCCTTCTATAGTGTGATATTAAAATATCATACTTTCTTGCATCTTGCAACAAAAATATTTTACATACCCAATCAAAATCGCAAATTACACAGTCTAATAGGCAGAACGACCGAGGGGAGAGGAAAATCATCGACAAGAATGAGTTTCTAACTAAAATTTCGCTGCTCAAACCTCAGCTTTACAAAACCGCCTATCTGTATGTCGGGCAGGAGCAGACTGCACTTGACATAGTTGACGAAACTATTTACAAGGCCTTTAAGTCACTCAGAACACTTCGCCAGCCTGAGTTTTTTTCAACATGGATTACCCGCATTTTGATTAACGAATGCAAGGACGAGTTAAAACGTCAGTCTCGCCTAAAGCTGGAGGACTCTTTTCCCACAGCGGAGGCTCAGTCCGACGACTATGACGCTCTGCCGTTAAAGGACGCCATATCAAAATTATCAGAGGAACTGCGCAGTGTGGTGATTCTCAGGTATTTTCACGGCTTAACCATCGCCGAAACTGCGTACACTCTCGATATCCCCCAAGGGACAGTTGTAACCAGACAGCGCAGAGCCTTGCAATTATTAAAGCTTGAATTAGAGGAGGTATAGCAGTGGACAGAAATGAGGAATATACAATGTTATCAACGGAATTAACCGAACTCCCAGACGCACTTAGCACGTCAGAACAACGAGTGATGGCACGGCTAAAACGGGAGAAAATACGTAGGCTGACAACGACCTTGTCAGGCGCGGTAATGAGCGTGCTTATATTCATTCTAGTGGTCAATGTTTTTCCCACCGCGGCGTATGCTTTAGGCAAAATTCCGTTTATCGCACCGCTAGCAAAAGCAGTAGCGTTTTCGCCTTCGTTAAAAGCCGCCGTTGAAAATAAGTATGTTCAGCCAGTGGAGCTTGAGCAAACCGTCAACGGCATAACCTGCCGCATTGAATATCTTATAACAGACCCAACGCAGGTTAATGTATTTTACACACTGACGTCGGCAGACCCCATGATTGCTGACGTAGAAATGATATTTGAAGACGATGCCACTGAGCCAAGACTAACAGGAACGACTAATCGAATGAATGAGCTTGATGATGGGCTGCGTGGCATAACCCTTAAATTATTTAATAGGTTTCTGCCTAAGAAATTTAAGCTTAAAGTTAGTGTCTATGAAAGCAGTGATAGCTTTAATACAGCCGAACATGCTGAGACAATCCAACAAGCTGGCTTCCCCGTGCGCGATTACAAGGCAGAATTTGTCTTTGATATGGACATTGACTCAAGATTTATATCGAAAAGCGAAATAATCATGGTTCATGCACCCTTTGAAATTGACGGACAGACGATTTATCTGGATAGAGCAGATATATACCCAACTCACATGCGCATCAGACTATCAGCGGCTGAGGAAAACACAGCTTGGCTTACAGGTATGAGGTTCTATGCAGAGAATGAGAAGGGCGAGCGTTTTGAAGCTACAGGCGATACCACTAATGCAAGCAAGTCACCAATGATTGAATGGTGCGCTCTGGAAAGTTCCTATTTTGCCAACAGTAAGACGCTTACACTATACATTACTGGTGCTGACTGGATTAACAAAAAAAATAATTTGGTTAAGCTCGACCTTGTCAATGTCAAGTCAGAGAACATTCCGGAGGGTGTGCAGTTCACTTCCGCAGAACGAAAAGGCGATGACTGGCATTTGACTTTTACGGCAAAGACAGAAAAGGCATACGAAGATTATAAACTTTGGAATTTTGATTTTATTGAAACGCCGACAAAACGGAGTCTCCGCGAAGTGCGTTGGTTTCCGGGGCAATTTTCCCGTTTCGATGAAGAAACTAAAGCCGAAATTGAGACACCTTACGAGTTTCAAACTAAACTGATTTTGTTTGATTACAAAGAAGATGTGGTGTGGTATAGACCATATCGCACGAAAATAACGGAGCTGGAAACGCCCATTGCGCTGAAAATTAGATAGAGTTTTGGTGATTGACAGGCAATTAGTTCTCAATAGTACACGCGGCTGTCCCCCCGACCATTCGGTGAGGACAGCCGCTTGCAATCTGTGTATACGCCCTCAGAACCGCCGCAACGCACCTACCTAATTTACTTTCACGCCCTCATAAATACTAAACCCGCCTGCGCCTGCTGTTAAATCAGCAGACGCTTCCATCAGTGCTTTAAAGTGCGGGGTTTGCATATGCGCATTAAGAGCCTCTTGTGATTGCCATTCCTCGACAAAGGACAGTTTGCAGTCATCTTCTGTGCTCGCATAAAGAACATAGGAAACGTTTCCGCTTTCTTTTCTCGTTTCGGAAATGCAATTTTGCGCAGTTTCAATGTATTTTGAAGCCATACCCGGCTTTACTATAACATTTGCAATTACTACAATCATTTTTAGTTCTCCTTTACTACAGCCCCAAGAAATCTCTGACCATTTCGCAGCACTTACGAGCCTCGTTTATATCAGACATTTCGCAGAAAATGCGCAGCAGTGGCTCGGTTCCTGAGAAGCGCACGATAATCCAGCCGTTTTTGAAGTACACCTTGCAGCCGTCTAAGTAAGAAACTTTTTCAATCTCATGAGGGAAGTCAGGCAGTTTTTTCTCTTCAAAAATTGTGCGCATAAGCTCCCACTTTTTCTCTACTGAGAAAGAGTAATCGCACTCTGCCATTTGATGGTCACCAAATTCATTGGTGATATCCTCTAAAATAGTCGCAAGGTTTTTATTTGTCACTGCCATCATTTCGCAAAGCAAGGCAGCGGCGTAGATGCCGTCTTTACCGGAAATATGTCCTCTAACAGTCAAGCCGCCTGAGCTTTCTCCACCGATAACAGCGTCAACCTCCTGCATTTTTGAGGAAACATGCTTAAAGCCTACAGGAACTTCATAGCATTTTTGACCAAAGCTTTCTGCAACCTTGTCTAATAGATGCGTTGTTGCAATATTGCGGACGGCGGGACCGCTCCAACCTTTGTACTTTACCAAATAATAATACAGCAAAACTAAAATGTCGTTGGGGTGGAGAAAACGTCCTTTTTCGTTGATAACGCCAAGTCTGTCGGCGTCGCCGTCAGTGGCGATACCAATATCGCGGCGGTGGTCCACTACAAAGCTAGTCAGTGACTTAAGTGTGTCAATGTTTGGTGTGGGCAGCTTGCCGCCGAACAGTGTGTCGTGACGGTCGTGAATAACATCAACGTCGCAGCGTGCGGTCATTAAAATAGTCTGCAGTGACGTTTGTGAAACGCCGTACATTGGGTCAAGGGCAACCTTAAGTCCGCGATTGCGAATTGCGCCCATGTCCAAAAAGCCGATTATGCTGTCGATATATTCGTTGATAGGGTTAATGATAGTCACAGCACCTGATTGCAGGGCTTTTTCGTAGTCAACACGACCAACAGGCTCATTTGCAAGCTCGTTTATATAGCTCTCTAAAACGTCCGTAACAGTTTCGTCAGCATCACGTCCGCCTGCTGTAAACACCTTAACACCGTTGTAAATTGCGGGGTTATGGCTTGCCGTCAGAGCTAGACCGTAGGGAAGCTCCATTTTTTTAACTGTAAACATAATAAGGGGAGTTGGTGCGGCTTTGTCAATAATTCTGCATGGAACTTTTTCAAAGGCAAACACCTCTGCCGCCCAATATGTGGCTTCTGCGGATAAAAATCGTCTGTCATAACCTATGCAGACACCTTTGTCCGCAACGCCTTCGCTTTTCATTTTGCGGCAAATCGCGCGAGCGAGCTGTGATACATTATCTCTTGTAAAACCATCGGCAATTACGGCGCGCCAACCGCCTGTTCCAAATTTAACCATATGTTCACTCCTTAGTTATTTTTAGTCTACTTTAACAAATATAACACGACAAGTATAAACTTGCAATAATTATCTAAGTATGGTATCATAAAGGACAATAAATTTTATCAAGGAGAATGCCCATGCATATGTCAGACGCTTTGATTTCTCCCGCTGTCGGCATTGCCACTCTCGCCGCTGGCACAGGAATCGGAGCATATTCAGTTAAAAAGCTTGGTCTTTCAGATAAAAGTGTACCACTAATGGGCGTCATGGGTGCATTTGTTT
>JAVBKA010000057.1:0-24330 GCA_031546715.1 Oscillospiraceae bacterium
AGGTCAGGTGCAATTTGCTCGATTTTGTCCACAAAGATGGTAAACACTTCTCCATCGGGTCCGCTTTTGTAGTCTTCGATGACCGCCAGCCAGCGCGCTTTCATTGCGACAGCTTCAGGGTCGGCTTGCGGAGACGCACTCTTTTCAGATCGTTGGTAGCTTTCCAGCCATGTGTCAAGCTCCGCTGTCATTTGATTAATTATGTTCTTCATAACGACCTCCTTAATATATTAAGTGAGTTGGCTCTAAACTAATACCCGTCTGGGCTAATGCTTGGGGTTTAGCTTTCGGAACGAAGGCAGCGCGAAGTGCTTGCGTTTAGACATGTAAGTATATTTTACTGCAAGTTTAATTAGCACTTGCATGTTTTTCATCTTTTTTTCATTATGTCATAATTTACTAATAAATGCAAGTGCGTTGACAAATATTTCTGTGCATTTTCACTGCAATATTGACTGGCGAGGCACCGCCAGAACAATATCACTTCCGAATATGCCGCAATTTCGAGATTGCGGATATACACGCAAATGCCAAAACAATAGCCAGTACGCCTGAGCAAAAAACGCTCAGTACGCCAAATGCAACGCCTGATGGGCTTGACGGCTCATTTTTAGTCTCATATGTCAGCATAAACAGCTTGTACAAAATCTCTACGCCCATTGCTCTCGTGACCTTTGACTTTGGTTCGAGCTTGCCGCCATGAGGATACAGCCCTGCACGAACTGACAAGGCAACCTTGGCTTTTTCTGTAGGGATACTTCAAAAAAGTCGCTATAGGCGGCTAAATAGCGGTCGTTAGTTGGATTTTGGTCATAGTTTTTCTTATCTCTTAAAATGTCTGCAGCAACTTCCAATAAGTCCTTAGTTGTTAAAGTGGCATCTCCATCAAAGGTGCTGTTATCTGCGCCTGCTCTGCCGTTAGTCTGCATTTACTGCGGTCGCCAACGTATGTAATTAAGCCCATCAGTTGATTCGGAGCATCAGCCGATGCTTGGGGTGGGACTACTTCTGCGGTTGCGTGAGCATTCATGTTCCCCAAGGGAACTAGATAGAAAAATGAAAGAACAGCCGCAAATACAAAGGATAGCAATGAAATTTTCACGTGATGAACCCTCTTTCTATACACTTATAAACAACCCCCTCAGAGAAATGCTCGCATTTCTCTGAGGGGGTTGTTTTTTACTTTTCTAGTATCGCCCAGAACTCTTTCGATGGGGTCTTGATATAGTTGTGCGGGTTTGTAGCCTCCATAATGTCGTAGTAATAGGGCAGCTTTTCGGTAACATCACGGAAGGTGATAAGTATGTCCATTGTGTCTACAAAGGTTTTGTCTGCGTCACGACCTAAAATGTTGTTGATAATTGCTGCGCCTTGTGCTCTTGTCAAGTACGCATTTGGCAGACTGATAACGTCAACGGTGTCGTACCAGTGGTAATAGTTGGCGGTTTTGAGCTTTTCATATGCCCAGTGCTTTGCGTTCACTGTTGGGATTTCGTCAACTCCCGATGAATGAGCTGCAAACTTGAGGGCGATTGATGTAAGTTCAGCGGTTGTTATTGGATTTTTCGGCAAGAATATGCCGTTTGGATAGCCTGTGATTATTCCTTTGGCGGCTAATAAGTTTATTGCGTCAGAATACCATAGACCGTCTGCCACGTCAGTGAAGCGTTTGGATTTATCGCCGTTTTTGTCTCTCATGAGCTTGTAGAAAATCATTGCAACTTCGGCTCTTGAAATTGACAACTCCGGTGCAAAACGGTTATTGCCCACGCCAACCATGTAAGCCATATGGTCGGTTGCGTTTAGCTGACTGTTGATACCGTTTTTGTTGGGGTCGGCAGGGTCAGTCAAGCGAGTAAACTTCACAATAACGGTAACTGTTCCGTTTGCGGGGTAATAATAGGTGTAGGTCGAAGACGAAAGCTTGCTGAGGGGAATAACATGGGTTGTAAAGTTGTTGATTACTTCGATAGAAACCAAAGTATAACCGGGGTCTGGTACGACGACGATGGTCACGATACTGCCGTCATTTGGGTCAGGGGGCGATTGGGTGTATGTGCCGCCGACAGTTGTACCCGCTCCACCGACGGTTGTGCCTGCTCCGCCGCCAATAGTTGGGAGTAAACCGTGAGGAACTGAGTTCAAGGCGGATATTGCGCCGTCCTTAATTGCGGTCACACGGGCTTCTGAAGTTGCGGCATTAATCGCGGCAATCGCCGTATCTCGAATGTTGTCTAGGGTTGCTTTTTGGGACGGCGTGTAGTCTGGGTGCGTGCTAATCAGGCGGTCGTGCTCTGCAATGACTTTGGCGATAGCATCGTCCTTAAAGCTCTGGTTTGCCACGGTAACCGTTATCTTATTCATCTCGGTAATTCCGGCTGTGGTTTCACGAACCACTTCAGATTTCCTAGGCGGAGGGTTATTGTTCCGTAGATTTTCGATTGCCGCAAGAGCGTCTTCCTTTGCTTTTAGAAGAGCATCCTTTTGCGAGGCTGTGTAGTCGTCACCGTTTTCTTCCAACAGGCGGGCGTATTCTTGCTCGATTTTAGCCTTTGCTGCATCGAAGTCAGAGCTTGTTGCGGTATTGTCAACGGAGTTTGAAGATACGCCGTTTACAAGAGAGCTAAGCTGATTGAGTGTTGGTCCGTAGAATACGGCGTCAATTGCGTTTATTGCCTCCACTGAGGAGCGACCAAGCAAATTGTAGGCTTCTTGCGCAGTTCGGACTAAGTTTTTAATGTCTGTAGTGGTGGTTTTGATTCCGTTAGTGCTGTTTTTTGATGTTCCGTCGGGGTTGGGGACATAGGTTGCGTCTGAACCTACAACTAAATGCTCGAAAGCAAAGGCTTTACCTAAATCCAAGAACTCTGCCGTAACATTTGCACGCAAGTCGTGCAAGGTCTTTTCAGTGTCTGGCATTTTGGCTCTCTGCTCAGGTGTCAGCTTGGCAAAGGAGTATTCAAGCTCATTAAGCTCTTCGTTGTATGCAATAAGGTTTGTAACGACGGTCGTCTGGTCGCTTAATTGGTCAATAGGATTAATATCTGGGGCAGGAGATGGGAATTTTTCAACCTTGTACTGAACATATCCTTCTTCGCCTAGGTCAATTTCCTTCAATGCGTCCAGCAGACTTTCCATTTCCGCTAGCTTGTCATAGGCACCAGACTCAATAACAATATCCTTTGCGTCTGTGGGGAGTTTGTCATATAAATCCTTAGTGGTGGCTATTTCGGCTTCAAGGCTTGTAATAACTGCCTTTATCTCATCAAATAAATCAGGAGCTGTGACCCTGTTTGCAATGATTGAGGGGACATCCTTGATTCCATTAAAGTTGCCGTCAGCGTCGTTAAGCTTATCGGAAAGCTCCTCATAAAGCTTTTCAATCTCGCTGATTTCACGCTCCGCCGCCAGAAGCTCCTTGATTTTAGCATCCATTTCCAGAAGCTCGGCCTTATGGTCAACCAGGTGTTCAAGATTGTCAGGTGAAAGCGTAATCGATGCGGTTGGGCTGAATTCGTCCAGCAACTTAGCCACAAGCTCTTCGTACTCAGTGCGTGTGGGTGCGTTGAGTTTTTCTGCGTCAGTATACTCTGAGAGCTTTTCAAATTCTTCTACAAAGGATATATACTGATTGTTTTGCGGCTGGGTGGAAATTCCCATGGTGTCAAAGCCTGTTAGTTTTTCATTGGTTAAGGCTTCGTAATAAGGGACAAAAATGTCTGTTATCAGCTCGAGCTTGGCAGTTTGGGTAAATATGTCGTTAAGCGGGTCGCCGCCTTGAATGAACTTCACTGCGCCGATTGACAGCAGCTCATCAATTTCAAATAACATGCCGTTAATGACTAAGCCGTCTACCGTATGGAAGGTATTTGAAGTTGCAGTTGACGGATAATCATCCTTGGCAAATTTTATATCCATAAACAAGCTGTCTGGTACGACAATGCGGTTATCGTCGCCGCCGCTGCCGTTTGCAGAGATAACACCTGATGAGGAATCTGCGTCTGCAACAAGACTGTTAGTGATTGTAAGTGCGTCCAAGCCCTCTGGCTGATTTAAGAGAATTGTTTCAGCCGTTGGCATCAACCAGCCTGCGGGACGGCTGTTGACAGTAATGTCAACAATATCCACATCGCTGGTGGCGAACACCATATTGATGATTTCGTCAAGCACTCGACCGGGGATAAACACCTTTTGCATGGGGAAGCCGTTTGAAGCAGTGTCGGTTAAAACGTTTTCAAGCTTGCTCAAGTCCACGTTAATTGTGGTAGGTAAGCCTGTTTTTTCGTCACGGACTTGGACGGCAATGCTTGGGATACCTGTGATTGGGTCGATGGTGGTTTCTGACGGTATGGTGATGAACTTAGTAACGTCGCCAGTGCCATTGACTGCCTCAATTGTGAGGGACTCAAGGGCGTAACCCTTCTCGGAGCGGATATTGTCCACAATTAAGTCCTCAGTTTTGGCTACGCTATCAGGGTCTTCTGTGAGGTGACCGTGGCTCATTCCGGTAACGGTGGGAACGGTGGTTGCGGGGACAGAGCTTAAAACTGTTACTGTTCCGACGCCGTTTGGCTCAGTAATTCCCGCGGCTGCGTAAATAGCTTCAAGCACGCTGCCAGACAGCTCGGCTTCGTAAACGTTGGAAGATGGTGTTGCCGTCATGGTAATTTTGGATAAGATTTCCTCTGAGGGAAATATATCGTTTCCATTTGCGTCAGTAATTCTGACGGTTGTGCCTGTGGACGGAGATGGCTTTAGCATTATGATTACATTTACCGTGCCTGTTTCGCTTGGGAGCTTTATTTCAACTCCTGTGACGGAGGCGGCTGAGGTAATGTTTGAAACCACTATTCCCTTTGTGGGGTCAATGACTGCCTTGTTGGTGGTTGTGGTGTTAGGTTGGGTGTAAATCTCGCCTGATTTGCTAATACCGTCACTCTTTGCAGGTGTCGGAGAAGCAGGCAGACCAAAGGCTACACGTTCGCCCACCACGGTTATTTCTGATATTTCAGCAGGCATTGAGAAAGTTGTGGGAACTGCATCCAAGGTTGTGATGCTGGCGGCGATTGCGGAGATTATCACCGCCGGAACGGACGCAGTGTAGCTCGTTGGCTGCCCCGGTGTTCTGACAGTGCCGAGGTCTGCGGCGTTTAACTCACTCAGAAGATTTAATCCCGCTGTGCCAGCGTCCAAGGTTTTGGTTACGCCGTTGACCTCTACTGTAACCTTGTCGCCCTCGACCCAAGCTTTGCTTAACGGCAATGTAATTTTGGCAATATTGCCGTCGTCGTCAACTAAGGTGACAACCGTTGATTTTGGTAAAAATCCCGATTGCGGGGATATGCCTGAGATTAAGAGAATACCCTGTTCGGAGTAGACATCTGTTGGGATTCCGCCAACCACATTGCCGTCACCTAAATTGGTGCTGTCGTAGTCTGCGCCTGATACGGTGACTGTGGGGATTTTTGCGGGGTTGATTCCTCTGCCTGTGGCGGCGGTATCGGGCACATCGATGACATATTGCCCGCCCTTACCGACGACGATTACGTCCTTGATATCGATGTAATCAAGATAGTCAGGGGGTAATTCATCAAGTGTACCCTGACCAAATTCTGATTTAACCGCTGTCTCAACTGCCTTCTTTATTAGAATGTCCACGGCAGTGGCAGGTAGAATAATTTTGCCTGTTGATGGATTTGTTCCGCTTGCTGCACCGTAGGCAATGTCCTTGATGTCTGCTAACGGAAGCTGGTTAGGCAGTGGGCCAATGGTGGTAGTAGTTGAGACTACTGCGCCCTTGTCGGTTATGTAGCTTATTTCCACGGTGTCGCCGTCTTTGAGAGTTTTGGCGACAGGCACGGTAATCCAAACATCCTTGCCAGTGATTGGATTTGTTACCATAATTGTCACTTTGTCCACGTCAAAGCCTGTTTTCGTGGCGACATTGTCAACAATTAAGTCCTCTGACGGCTTAAGAACGCCATCATTAGGCGTACCAGAGGTTTTAATTTCAGCGGAGGTAATGCCCTTACCGTCCACATCGGAATTGTCAGGCGGTACGGCGCGCCCCACGCGTTCTGCGTCAAGCTCAATACCAGAGACTGAGCCTGTGTTGATTTTAATGGCGGGGTCAGTGCTCTTGCGAAGCTCGTCTAAAATCTCGTTGACGGTGGCTGTTGGGATATGCACTTCGCCGCCTGTAACCGAGGCGGAGTTTACGTCTTCGTGAATGGTTATTGTTCCAATTGGGTGTTTGTTTTCGTCCAGAATTTGAATGACTGTGTTTTCAAGGTTTTCGGCAGGGGAGGTGACAGGGATTTCTGCGTATACAGTTTTTCCTGTGTTAGGGTCAATGATTTTAACAAGAACATTCTCAATTTCTGTTCCAGTTGCCACTACCACACCGTCAACCACTATGTCGCTAATGTTATCGATAGTACCTTGACCGCCAGTAGGTGCAATGACGGTGATTGTGCCCGTGATGCCCTTGTCCGTGACGACCTTGCCAACGCTGACTTCAACGCCGTCTGTAACGGTTTTGATATCAGTGATGATGATTTTTGTAAAGTCATGTGGGGTTACCAGCTCTGCGGAAATTGCGTCTTTTAAATCTTTGTTTGTTATAGCGGTTTCGAGAGTGGTTGTGCCTGTGGTGTTGCTTGTAGAGGCGGCTATGAAAATCGTGTGGGGTTGCTTGGCTTCGTCAAGAAATACGATTTCGATTCCCTCGTACACATAATTGGTTTTTGTGGCAATGCCACTGACCGTGATGCCATCGGTTGCGACATTTATGCCGCCGCTGGCTGGGCTTGTAAGTGTTGGCTGACTGCTGATACCGCCGTCAACTGATACAATGTCAGTGCCGACGACAAACTCGGGAGAGCTGTCCTTTTCCGTGACTATGCCGATTGCGGTAACAACGCCCTTTGGAGCGGTGTCGCCTGTGAGAGCGGTTACGATATCGCTTATAGTTTTTCCTGCGACCTCAATTGTTCCTGCTGGGGATTCCTTTGCGCCCACATCGGTGCTTGGAATGACCACATGGAATTCAGGTCCTGTTGGTTCGCCAGTAGACGGGTCGATTTTCTTTGCAACGAGTTTACTGCCCTCAACGCCTAAATCCACGCCGCCGTTAATAGGCACAATGACCTCATAGGCGTTGCCAGTTTCGGGGTCTGTAATTGTCAATGAGACAGCGGTTGCAACATTGCCTGTCGTGGGCTTAACCCCTGTAATAACTACCTTGTCAGAGGTGTTGTTTACACCGCCGTCAGTTGGCTGAGAAATATGGGGCTTAGTGCCGGGGAGGATACCGCCGTCAGTTCCTACAACGTCTGTCATGGATGGAATAATGGCAGTTTCGCCTGATTTGGTTGGCAGCTTGAGAATTGCATCATCTAGGGCTTGCTTTGTTTCAAGAATGTATGCCAAGATTTCGTCTAGGTCGGCGAATTCTTTGTTTGGCAGATATGAGTCTATTATAGAAACCAGAGAGCTTGCGCTTCCGGCGTTAATAATAGTGTCCTTTATATCGCCGTTAGGCTTTGCCAGTAGGTCGTATAAGTCCTCGCCTGCAACCTCTAGCTTGTCTGTGTGGACTGAGGCGGTGGTGTCGTTAAAGTCCTTCCATTCGGGCTTTGAGGTGTCGTATGTAACCGAGCTTGGGTTGGCGGTGACAATGTCCTTGCCTAAATCAACGGATTTTTTAAGCTCCTCAAGAGCCTTAATAATGTCAGCCTTGGTATCTTCGTATCTCTCGCTCTTAATAAGTGCGGTGGTTGTGACCTCCATTGAGCCTAAAACTCTGTCAATAGTGATTGTCACAGGGGCGGTATTAATGGCGGATACCGTCAAATCTGGGTACAGGGAGGTGTCCGCAAGGTTTTTGAGGGTGTCTGAGTATACAACATCGGGCAGACCTTGGGTACCGTCAATGGTAATGGTTACAATACCGTTTGGGTTAATGCCGTAGCCGATGTTTGGCGTGATAATTATTGAAGATGGTGAGCCTTGGGCAAGAATGCCTGAGATTGCAGGTGTCACTGTTTTGTTGGTGGTGACCTTAACACTGCCGTTATCAGGCTGTACGGCTTCAAAGTCAAAGATATTACGGGCAAAGACTGCGTCAATAACAAAGGCTTCCTTTACAGGCTCTTTCCATGTGATGACGGCTTCACCGTAGTTCGGGTCGTCAATATCTCTGTTAAAATCCACAATATAATCAGTGTTTACGCCGGGATTTACAATAACCGCTGTGACTTCGCCATCTTTATTGACGATAACTGTGGTTTCGCCGCCTGTTGACGGGTCATTTTTAACATAGACAGTGTCTGTACCGCTTGCGGTGACAGTGGTTGGTGAGATGATAATGGCGGCGATAACACTCTCGGAAGGATAACTCACCGCAGCATCGTCAGTGTCCTCGGTGGACGGAGTTTTGACATGCACCTCGGTGGTAACGTAGCCCCTTGCAGGTGTTACAGTGTATTCAGGTACTTCGGTAACTGGTGCGGTGGTTTTGGGCGATGGGGCTTGGGTTACAACAGTGCCGTTTTTGTCCGTAACGGCGGCTTCTATTTCTATTTCCGGCTCGGTTATAACGATTTTCGGCGTTGCGGTTGTGCCGTTGTACTCGTCAATGATTTCCTGAAGAGCTTCGCTGGGGATTTTCACGGTAATTGCAGGCGCAGTGCCTGTTATGTATGATGTAATCTCTGATTCGGGCAAAGTAACCACTGTTGTAATACCGCCTACGGTGACGGAGATGTTTACAGTGGTGTTAGTGTCGTTAGTTTCGTCATTATTGTCGTTAAGCGGAATGCTGATGGAAACCTCGTGACCGAGGCTGTCCGTAAAGGTGGCGGCAAGGGTTGAGGGGCTGGCGGCAATGGGGGATATTTCTAAGTCTGGGAGAAGGACAACGGGTATACGTTCCTTACCCTGCTCGCCCTTACCCGCGGGAACTACCTTACCGTTAGGGTCTGTGACGTTTGCGCCGTCAGGTGAGGTTAAGCTGCCTTCAACTGCGTTAAACTCCGTCGCGCCAGTGGTAACGTCAAAGTTTGAGATGTCGCCCTTGACATTGGTTACTACTACTTTGCCGTTTGGCAGAACTGTAGCTTTGGCATCGCTTAACACAACAGGGGCGGCTTGGTCATATGTAACAGCCTTAATTATGTTCCCTGCGGGGACGCTGGCTGTCGGCTCAAGGACTACGCTGTAGCCGTCCTGCACGTAGTAATCTGTACCTATTTTGACAACGCCGGGCTGAACCTTGGTATATTGACCGTTAGCTGTTGAGTCAAAATAATCGTGTGTGCTGTTGACTGAGGGGTCGATGAGAACACTCAGTTTTGGGTCAAGTGTAACCTTATGCTGAGGAACTAATAAGCCCACTGCCTTTGTTAGGTTTTCGTAAGCGGTGGCGATTTCTTGCAGTGTAGACGTCCCCGACGATTCGACGTCTTCTGCAATTTTTAGCACTTCTTGCAGTTTGCTCCATGTTGATGGGGTGTATTTTTCCTTAGTGAAGTTCAAAGTCTCAACTTCGCCAATTTTACTGGTCAAGGCTGTTTTTGTTGATTCGATTATAACTCCGGTTAAGTTCAGGTCTGTGATTGCTCCTGTGACATTGGCAATTACAATTGTGCCGTTTGGAAGAACAGTGGTGGTTTTATCTACGCCGCCCATTTTATACTCGACTGTTTCGCCAGCCTTATATACATGGTCAGGACTTGGCAGCAACGTAATAACTAAGCTTGCGCCATGCTCAATATTACCGTTTGAAGCACTGCTAGTCACGGCTGCAACCTGTACGCCTGCATCGGTAACAGAGGCGGGGACTGCAACTGCGTACTTTTTCTTAGCAAATACAATGTTTAGAATCTGGTTAGTGCTTGTTTTAGTTGAATCCAGAGTGTAGGTTGATTTTCCTGAGCCGCTTGTAAAGGTCAGGCTAGTGCCGGAGGCGGATTCCAGCCATGCCACATAGTTGTATCCCGCGGCGGCGGCTGCGTCTAAAATGTTAATGTCAAACGCGCTTTTCTTGCGGATAATCAGGTTTTTGCTGTCCATAAACCCTGAAAAATCTCTTGCGCTGCCTAGAACTGTTCCTGCTGGGAAGGAAATGTTGGGGAAGTTAAACGCAGTAACAGAGGACGGAGTGGGAACCGCGCCCGAGATATCGTACAATGTGCCTGAAACCAGACTGTTTTGTCCTGTCTGCATACCTGCTGCGGTGGTGACATACTGGGGCAAATTAGTGTTAATTGTAATGGCAACAGTGTCAAATTGCACTGCCTTGAGAATATTGTAGAAGGTTTGTCCTGTGGTGTACAGTAATTCTAGGTTTTTAGTAAACTCGGCGGGGTTAAGCACTGGATACACACCTGTTGATGTGGGGGTGTAGCTGTTGCCCTCTAAAAGTTTGGTGGTTCGCTCTTGCATCTGCTTGATTCTGCCTTGGTCTGCCACTGTCAATGTTGAAATGAAATCAGGGTCGCTGTAGCTGACTTCAAGAAGCTCTTGCAATGCTACAACACTGCTGAATATTCCGTCTACCTGACCTGCGTCCTTGTAGCCGTCCGCTGGTTTTAACTGGGACAGCAGCTTGATTGTATTTTCGTCCTGTAATAGGGGATTTGTTACGCTTGCATCCATGCGGTTTTCAAACTCGGTTTTCACCTCTTGTGCTATGCCCATGACTTCGGCAAAGTGGGAAGCCGTTGCAACCTGAGCGATTTCGTAGAGGATATCCGAGCCGGTGGCGGCGTTTATCTCACCTAGGAAGTTTACGTATTTTGTGACAATTGAAACGCCTGTCATAGGCTTGTACACTAACGTGCCAGACATAAAGTCGGGGCTTCCGTCAGCGGGGAAGGTGTCCTTGTCGTCATAGGTGAAGGCTTGGGCGGTGAGGGTGGCTGTAAAGGCGTTGGGTGTGCCGTTAAGTCCTGTAATGTTGATGTTTGAGGCGGTTGCGGGGTATTCATATGCGATTATGTCCGTAGGAGTGGTGGGGCTGTATATCGGCTTAAATGCTGGGTTAGTAGGCGGAGTTGTAAACAAATCCGCATCAATTTGCAAATATATTCCCTCGGCGTATGCGCCAGAGATTGGGGTGGTAGAATGTGAGGTGTTCTGCTGAATGCCGCCTCTGCCGTTGTAGTAAAACTCGGCTCCAGCTGCGTCTACACATGGTGAACCGTCGAAATTAAGCTCAGACGACGACTTTTCAAGCTTCACTGAGTCGTACCAAAGAGCGGTTGAATCAACTCTCAAGCTTGTGGAGGTGCTGCCGTCACCGAGAGCGATGTTAGTGCTTGAAGCGGTTGATATATTTGCGCCTGTACCGTCGTTTACAGGCAGATTGATGCTGGCAATTGATGAAGTTCCCACCTGTGTGCGTGTTACGACCTCGAAGCCGTTTTCGTCAACCTCGCGGAGATAAATATATTTTGATCCGTCATCGTTTACAAGCTTGGACGCGTCGATGGTGTACTCATATGTGCCGTTTGTGCTTGAGACTTTCTGCCAAATTGTAGTGTCGCTGGCAGCTCCGTAATCATGGGGGTTGACATAGGAAATATAGACACCACCTGCAACGCCGTGACCAAAGGTGTCGTTTTCGTTAAGTGAAGAATTCAGCGGCGCGCCCTTGCCGTCAAACAATGTGGCGACGGTGATTGTCATGCCGTTAGCACTGAGAATGCCCACTTGAGTGTTGTGAGGGGTTGTATTATCAAGGTCGCCTGAGTGTTCAAATGCCCATTGGCTGGAAACATACTTGTTAAACGTGCCCGCCGAGGAGAACAGGTCAACGCCGATGTCAACAAATTCAATTTTCTTCGTAAGAGCGGTAATGTCGTTGTCATAGCTTCCAGAAACAAAGTTGTTGCGGTGGATAACCGTTTCAAGGGTTTCACGGACTATCTGCTTTGCAACCATTTCTTTGTCCTTGATAGCATCGTACAGACTAACGTGAGCCTGGGGGTAAACGCTGGCAAAGGTAGGGTTTATACTGCCGTCGTATTCGTCGTTTGTGTTTGTGTCGGTGTCTTTAATCTGTTTTTCAAAAACGGTTAAGAAATCTCTGGTGCTGAAAATATTGTCAAGGATAATATTGAGCGCAGTTTCCTTGTCACCTGCTGTCAGGGCGGCTTGGATATCGTCCTTGTCAGTTTGGATTAAGGCCTCCATTTGCTTAGAAATGGCTGTGTTGATTGCGCCTCGGATGCGATTATCGCGCTGCTCGAAAACTGCCGTCAGCTTCATGGGAACATCGGGCATATTAATTCGGATTGTGCCGTCGGAATATGGGCTTGCGATGGTTGACGAGGATTGTTCTTGAAGGTTGTTTGCATTATAGTCCCAAGAGTATGGCAAAGTTGCGTTGGCGGTTAAGAAGTTCCACTGCTTAAAGGCGTAGAAATATGGGTCTTTTGGCAGGGTAGCTTGTTCCTCGGCTGTGAAAACTAGCTTTGTATCCCTTGTAAAGATTCTGGTTTCTAGCTTTGTGTATGTGGAGTAAGGCTTTTTGCCCTCTTCATTTTCTTTGATGTGTCCATAGTCAAGCCCCGGCATGACGGACAGTGTGAAGTCTTTAGGGGGAATCATGCGAGGATAACTAAAGTTGCCTGAAATTCCAGTACCGTCAATGCTGTACTGCAAGGCAAAGCCCAAACGGGCTTCGTAGCGTGTGGTGATTTCGGATGGACCTATATTGATGGGGAAGGTGCCGCCCTTGGCTTGCACATAGGTTTTATAAATGTGCAGTAGATTGTACATGGAGTCGTTGACTTCAACTGATGTAAATTTTGCAGGATTTGCCGCTTGTAAATCTGTGTATTTATAAGTGACGCCGTCTTTTTTAGTCATCAGCTCATATTTTGAATTGCCCAGCATGTAGTAATCAACTGCTGCCGGAATTGATGTGACTGTGTTGGGAATGTAATTCGGCACGGTGCTGCCGTTTGCGTAATATGTGTTTGCGTATGTGTTGCTGTCCTCGTCGGGGTGAATTGCAAAGGTTGAGTGGTAGGCATATGAGCCGTAGAACTTGTTGTTTACTCCGGTGTGGTACATGCCGGGGAATGAGGTAATGTGCGCTCCGCCTCTGCCCACGCCGTATACTGCGATTAGCTCCGAGCCTTTCAGGTCGCCTACAACGCCTGCAACCTTACTGCTTGCGGCGTAGCTAGGTGCGTTGTTTGTTTCTATCTGGTAATCTCTTGCATAGCTTGCGCCGATAAGAGCATTGTTAATTTTGCCGTATAAGCCGCCTGCGATGACTTCTTTTGTGTCTGGTAAATCAAAGGTCATGCTGACTGCGTTATTTAACTTATAGGTGTTTTCTTGCTCAGAACCAAGAGGATGTTGATTGACAATTTCGCCGCCGATACCGCCTGCAAAGGTTTTTGCAGCGTTTGAGACGGTGACACTCGAGACGGTAAACTGCTCCACAGCACTGGCGTTAAGATATCTGTTGACATCTGACGCTGTTATAGAGGTGTTTTCGGCGTATCCAAGCAAGCCGCCCACCCAAACTGTCTTTGTGCCATCAGCCACTATGTTCACTCTGTTGACAGAGCTTGCGTTGACAGACCCATAGGCGGTTATTTTCCCAGCCAGACCCGCCGCATAGATGTCTCCCTCCACACTCTTTGCCGAGACGGTGACATCGGCTACAGGGGAGACTATATGATTGTCAAATTCGCAGGAGTTGATGTTGATTTTTGTGGTAAAGCCCACCAAGCGAGCGGCATAGGTGTCGTTTTTACCGTAAGCGACAATTGCGGAGGATGCACCGCTGCCCTTTACGCTGACATTTGTCAGCTCAACGCCGCGAGCCGCCGTTGCCTGTCCTGCAACGCCTCCGGCATATGCTTCGTTGCCTGATGCGCTGCTTTCGTCAGCACCTGCGGCAACGACCTTGACATTTTTAACGGTCATACCCGCAATTGAAACATTTGCAAAGCCTTGATTGTTAATATAACCTAGCAAGCCGCCTGCATATGCAGTGCCTGTCTGAGAAAGGGCTTCTACAAGATTATTTGCAGTGGAGTTTACTGTAAATTTATTAGCATACACCGTGGATTCCTCAGCAAAACCAAGCAAACCGCCAGCGTACGCATTTTTGTTTGCCTCAGTTGAGGAAGAGATGGCACTAACGGTGATCGGGGTTGAGGGCAACACAGGCTTAATCTCATTTTCGGAGGTAACGGCCGCCGTTTCCTGCGTTCCGATGATACTTCCAGCGACACCACCTGCATATGCCAAACCGTCAGAGGATTGAGCCTTAAACGTCTTAACGCCTGTCAGCGTTGATTTTATTATATCTGTTTTGACAGCTTCGCCCACAATACCGCCTATATAAGCGTTAGCTGTTGCGTTTGCCAAAATGGAGTTGTAGAGGTATGCGCCTGAGGCATTAATATCACTAGCCGCCGCACTGACTGCACCGCTTACGGTTACGTTCTCAGCGTAGCCGATTTGTCCGCCTGCCCATGCCGTGCCTTGTGAGCTTATAACCTGTACTGCCGCATTTGACAAATTAGGCGCGGTGAGGTCAATATTGTTAAGATAACCAATTGCACCACCTGCATAGGTTTTCCCGCCGCCAGTGGCGTGAACCATGCCGCTTGTTCCGCTCATTTTTAGCTCGGTGTAACTGCGTGTGCCTCTTTGAGGAGCTGTTGAATATGCATAGCCGACAATACCGCCCACGGCATTTACGGCGGTTGCATCGGTGACTATAGTCTTAACGTCCATTCCGATGGCTTCGATTTTGTTAATATCGCTGTCTACCGCATGACCAACGGCAACACCTGCGTAAACATTGCCAGTGAGCCCTGTTCTGTCAATAAAAACGTAGTTTTCTGCAAGAATACTGTACCCCGCGCCTGAGATTACAGCGGAGGTTAACGGCGCTTTGTCTACCTTAATAGTTGCGATTTGCGGATGATTAAATGCATCTCTTGCGAGCTTAAAGTTTGAAATATCTGCGCCAACGGCATGACCAAAAAGACCGTACGCCTGACGGTTATCGATTGAACGCACTCTAAGATTCAAGACAGTGTGACCATTCCCGTTAAAGCTACCCTTAAAAGGGTTATCTTTAGTTCCGATAGGTGTCCAGTTGAAATTGCCTAAATCAATATTATTTCCAAGTGTATATACAGCGGTGTTTGCATTTTGGACACCGTTGTTGACTGCCCATGCAATTGCCGCAAGCTGAGGGGCAGTAGTTATATTAATTGTGGGGCTAAAGTTTTGCGCACGAAGCCACGGCATGTCAAAGGACGAGTCATAAGAGGTTTCCGTTCCTGCGCCTGCGCCGTCTGTTTCGCCGTCAAGAGCGTAGCTTGCAGTGACAAGACCGTTGGCAGTGCCGGAAAAATGATACACTCCTCCGCCTAAGTTGTTAAGGCGGACATCCTTCGGATAAACTCCTACTGCGCCGTTTCTGGTGGAATTAACCGCAAGGTCAAATGAAATATTCGCAGTGGGTGCTACGCCTGTTAAATACAGCTTGCCTTGAGGTGATACAAATAAATCCTCTGTGGTGTACGCCGTGCCATTGACCAACAGACCCTTTGAGGTGTGTACATCTCCGTCAATGTCTCTCCAGGTGTCGCCTTTGCCTAAGACATAGAAATTTTCGCCCATGTTTGCCAAGTTTCCGAAGCCTTCGAGGTATGAAGCCTGTACGACTTGAATTCCAGTGGTTGGTGCTTCTTCTAGATGACCGATATTTTTGTTGATAAAAAGTGAGCCTGTATGTTGAGCCTCTGCTTGAAAAGAAGTAGTGCCGTCATAAGCTGCGACAGCTCCGCCGCCGCCGCCGGATATGTAGTTTGTGCCGCCGTTGTTGTATACGGTGACGTCGTTGAGGGCGGGGGAGTGACTGCTGCCGGGGGCAATACCGGGGGAGGAGCTGGGCACATCAAATTCTGCGTAAGTATGGCAGTGTGCGGTGTCTGCGCCTCGACTATATGCTGAATAAATTCCTGAGCCATCAGGAGTTTCAGTTGTTCCGTTATAGTTTTCTAAATGGTAATTGGTGTAATCTCTGCGTTTAATTGAATTGTAAGAGCTTGTATGTGTAACTGTAGTATTAAACGCTCCAGGTACTCCTGCACCTTGAAAATTGCCGCCTTCTATCGTTGCTACGCCTCGGTTAAACTTAATCGTTCCGCCGATAACCGCATATTCGCCTGTTCCACTGCCACCAGAATTGCCGCCCTTTGTAAAGTACTGTGTGACAATGTCTGAACCTCCGGATGATGGCTTTAACACCGAGTAAGTCGCACTTCCGAAAGCACCGCTTGCTGTGGGAGGGTTGGCTTGGTGGGTATTATATGGCTCAGTCGGTGCATTTTGAGTAATCTTAGTGGACGCTATACCTGCGGTACCGCCATTACCGCCGTTGCCGCCGTAGCCGCCTTTGATGTTGATATTTCCGGTTGCGTATGCGCCGTCTTGTGTAAGGTTAGCATTTGCATTGTCTTGATTAAAGATAATCGTTCCGCTGTTTACAATGGCAACGCCGCCTTGTCCGCCTCTGCCGCCACTGCCCGCATAGTAAGTCGCATTATCTGAGCTGTACTGTCCCGTAGTGTTATTTTTGCCACCCTCGCCGTTGCCGCCCTCGCCGCCTGTTCCGCCGAGGATTTCAACAAATCCGGTCATACCTTTGCCGAACTCTAGGGTGCTATCCGCTCCAATTTGAATCGCAACGCCGCCTTTTCCGCCGACGCCGCCATATCCGCCTTGACTGGTGGGGCATTCATTAGGTGTGCCAAAAAAATCCATTGCTGCGCCGCCTGTGCCTCCGGTAATAACTAGCTTGCCTTCGCCCTCGAAGGTAAGGGTTTTGCCGTCTGCAATAGTAAGTGCAGAGGTAATGGGAGCGTAACCTCCCTCGGATGAGCTTCCGGAAGTTTTTGTATCTCCGGCTTCTCCAGTAACGCCGTTAATTGTCAGCGTATTGCCTTGGGAAATCCAGATTTTTGTATTTTCAGTAACATTAACCGTTGTTAGCGTGGTGTCAACACCAACTATGTAATCACCGTTCCATGCGGTTGAAGAGTTTAATGCAGCATAACTCGGCTCAGCGTTCGAGATTACGCCAGCGACATCAACTCCTGCAATCGTTTTAGAAACCGCAGATGCAAGTGCCCTATTTGCAAAATAGTCGTGAATCGGAATTATGGTCAGCAGCATAATAGCTGCTAAACCTAGGGCAAGTACCCTCTTCGGGATTCTACGTTTTAGAATTCTCATATTATTCTCCTTTAGAAAATTAAGAATGTCTGCCATTGCAGAATAGTCTCGAACCTTGAAGGAAAAGTCGTAATTAAATATAATTATATAGAAAAATGTAAAAAAAACAACATACTTAGTAGGTATGTTGAAAAAGATAGCAATATAGACAAAAGCGGGCGATTATGTAAATTGATTATTGGATTAGCCTGTAATAATTGCAGCGTAAAGGGCTTGTTTGATTTTGGGGATGTAGGTGTAAAAATTGCAGGGATTAATCTCTGAGGAGTACTGAACCGCCGAGAGCTTGGCTGAGGGTGCTGTCGTTTGCGGCATTAAGAAGTGTTAAATTTCGGTCAATCAGCTCGTTTCGCTGGGCGACACATGCAAAGGAACGCAGCGGGTCGGCGGGGGTATTCGTAGCGTAATCAACCAACTTGTCAACCGTGGTCACCGCTACATGTGAGCGGGTATCGCTGGAGGCATAGTATATATAAACCTCGCCGTTGTCCTTCGCCACCGCGCCGTTACAGAATACCACATTCGACACATCGCCGACACGTTCCTCGCCTTCGGGCGACATAAAGAAGCCACCGGGGGTATGAGTTATTTTCCAAGGCTCGTTTAGGTCAGACATAAACACGTACAGCACATATCGCAGTCCCGCGGCTGTGTTGCGAACACCGTGAGCGATGTGCAGCCAACCGTTTTTAGTTTTGATTGGGGCAGGACCTTGTCCGTTTTTGATCTCGGTAATGGTGTGATATTGGCGGCGATTAATGATTATTTCATCAGTTAAAACAGGGTTTTCCATTGACGCACACAGCCCCCAGCCGATACCGCCGCCAGAGCCAGTGCTGATAAAATCGTCCTGCGGGCGTGTGTAAAAAGCATATTTACCGTTAATAAACTCAGGGTGAAGCACTGCGTTTCTCTGCTGAGGCGACTTAGAGACAAGGTCGGGCAGCCGTTCCCATTGCACTAAGTCTTTAGTGCGGGCAATACCGCACTGGGCTACGGCGGCAGATAGGTCGGGGTTTGCAGTGTCCTTGCGTTCGGTGCAAAACAGTCCATAAATGTAGCCGTCCTCATGGCGGACAAGCCGCATGTCATACACATTTACATCGGGCACATCGGTTTCAGGCATAACAATGGGCTTGTCCCAGAAGCGAAAATTATCAACTCCGTTGCTGCTTTCAGCCACTGCAAAAAACGACTTGCGGTCATACCCTTCCACTCGGGCGACTAGCACTATTTTGCCGTCAAACTCAATTGCGCCTGGGTTAAATACGCAGTTGACGCCTAAGCGTTCCATGCAAAAGGGGTTTGTGGTTTCGTTGAGGTCGATTTTCCAGTAAAGGGGAATATGGGCAGAAGTCAGCACAGGGTAACGGTATTTGTCGTACCAGCCGTTGCCCTCGGGACAGACTTCGTTTTTGCGGGTAATGACGGCGTTTTGCTGAGCGATTAAGGAGCTAAGACGATTTTTAAATGCGGACATGAAGATTCCTCCTATAAAGTATGGTTTTCTCGTTGCATAATAAAAGTTGGTGCTCCAACCTCGAAGGAAAATTGAGGTTCGTCAGAAATAATGCCAGTTTCCGTAACACGGCTAAAAACGGTGACTGTGTTAGAGTTTTGATTGCCGCAGAGGAGGTAACCGCCGTCTTTAGTAATGGTGAAGTGTCTTGGAAATTCACCGCCGCAGTTACGAACGTATAAACGCTCCAAAGAGCCGTCTGGCAACGGCTTGTAACATGCAATGGTGTCTGAGCCGCGGCTGGAGGCATACAAATAGCGTCCTTCAGGCGAGAATTGTACCTCCGCCGCCTCGGACTTTGCGGTAAAACCGTCAGGAAGGCAGTCGTAGGAGGTCTTTTCGGTCAATTCTCCTGTTTTTTCGTCAAACAGGTAATGAATAACTACATTGCCGCCCTGCGTGAGAACGTATACATGGCGGTTGTCGGGGGAAAACACCGCGATTCGAGGGGCAAGTCCTGAAGAAACGGTGTACGTATGCAGGCAGGTCAAAACACCGCAGTCCTTGTGGGTGTAGACATACATGGTGTCGTTGCCGTAGTCGGCGCAGATGATATATGTGCCGGTTTTGTCAAAAACGCAGCAATGCGCTCTTGGTATGTCCTGCTCGGGTAGCGTTCCGTGCCCTTCGTGCTGATGGAGGGTGACGATTTCTCCCAAAGAGCCGTCGGAACTTAAGGAAACTGTAACAACAAAGCCTTGAGAATAGCTTGAGCCTATTAAAAAAGAGCCGTCAGGGGCAACGCTTACATGGCAGATATCTGCGCTTGGAACGCTGACGGTGTTGATAAAGGACAAATACCCCTCACCGTCCACCTTAAATGCGGAGAGGCTGCGTGAACCGTCATTTTCCTGAGCTGTGTACAAAAAACAGTGGTCAGGAGAGTATGCCGCATAGGTGGGACCTTCCAACTCGGAGAGCTGTAAAAGTGTGGCATTTTTAGCAGAAAAATCTATGCTGTAATAGCTAAAACCCTTGCTGTGTCCAGTGTCGGTATATGCGCCGATGTAAAAAAAGTCGGTCATGTCTTACTCTCCAATTTTATTGTAGCTATTTTAGCTTTGATAGTATCACATTTGTAATGAATATTCAATGTATATATAGGAATTAATCTAATTTTTTTAACTAATTGTCCTGGTTGTTTTTCGAAATTTTGCACTAGATTTGTGACTCAAAGCTTTTGCACTATTTTTTATTGCACTATTTTTTATTGTAAAATAAAGTATCATGTGTTAGAATGCAAAGATAGGCAACGTAGTTTTTTGTGGTTTTTAGTCAAATTTTATAAAGTAAGTGCGGATTAACCCGGTAGTAAAAATATGCTTGCATATGAGTATGCTTGCATATTTTTACGAAAAGCGCCGACATTCAGCAAAGCCCTTTAAGGCGTTGTTGGATGTCGGAGCGACAGGGTTAAGGGAGCATGATAATGTTTGCGAGTTAATCTGTGATTACTAGAGTCCTCATAGGGAAATAATACAAGTGGGCGGAGTTGATAATAGAAAATGGAACATCTGTTTGACATTGATATAACTACAATAATCAACCTGCTGTTTTGGTGCAATTTAGTTACTATCTTGATATATGTGATGTATTGGCTCACGGCGAAGGATAAATCTCACTTTAATATTCTTAAGAACTTTACGATATCAAAAGTTCTCGTAGCGGCATCTTTTTTTCTTATGATTTTTAGAGAGGTACTCCCCGATTTTTACACGTATTACTTGGCAAATTCGCTTTTTTATATCGGTATTCATGTGGAGTTAATGGTAATTACCGATGTTCATAGTTTGCGCAAAAAGCGGACAGTCAACTATCAAACAGCGTTTTTGTGCGCTGTTATACTATTCTATATCACTTCATTGATCGTTTATCGTCAAGCTAATATCAGAGTGGCTATGTCCTCTTTATGCATTTTTGCCATATTTTTGATGCCGTCATTACGTCTGCTTTTAAACCGTACGTCAGACAGGTTTTTTAAGTTACTGGGCTTATTTTACCTAACCTTTGCACTGGTTCTTCCACCTCGAGCAATTCACATGCTGAACCACCCCGAAAGCACTTTGTTTACAAATTCCTTTATACAATCCTTGTCATTCTTAGCCCTGTTTTTAGTGAACATTCTAAGCAGCTCGGTTTTGTTATTGGTAATTAAAGAAAATGCAGATAAGGTCAATATTCAGCTTGCAAGCACCGATTTTTTGACAAAGCTTATGAACAGATACAGCTTCTTAACAAATGCAGAAAAAATCTTTACTGAGCATAGACAAAACGGATTGGATTTAACTGTCCTTTTTATGGATTTGGATAAATTTAAAGGCGTTAATGACAAATATGGACATGCAGTGGGGGATAGAGTTTTAGTTAGCTTTGCGGAGGTACTGCGGCATAGTCTGAGAAAATCAGACATTGTTTGCCGTTACGGCGGCGAAGAATTTGTAGTTTTGCTTCCAAACACAGACCCCAATGCAGGGCTTATTGTGGCTAAGTCGATTCATGGACGGATTAGCCAGATAAAATTTGATGAAATTCCAGATTTGACCTTAACAACCAGCATCGGAGTTTTTACCGGAGTTCCGTTAGAAAACGAAACCTTGGAAGATTACCTCGAAGCGGCAGACAAAATGCTCTATACGGCAAAGGAAAACGGCAGAAACAGAATAGAAGTCGCTCAATAGAGCCGTTGCAAGTGCTATAAATAATTTTAGCATATGATGGGAATTGCAAGAAAACGTATATAGGGAGAAGTCACAGTGTCTTTAAAATCATTTCTCAGATTCGTGGAAATCCAAACAAAGCTTTGCAGTCTGGTTCCATTTCTTATGGGTACGCTCTACGCCGTGTACCGCTTCGGAGCTTTTGAGCCGTTAAATATGGGGATTATGCTGGTGTCATTGCTTGCCTTTGACATGGCGACTACGGCGATTAATAATTATATGGACTTTCGCACAGCCGTCAAAACCTCGGGCTACGGTTATGAGGAGCACAATGCGATGCGGAAGTTTAACCTGACCCACAAGTCCGCGTTGACGACGATTGCAATTCTGCTCTTAGTCGGCGTAGTGTTCGGCGTCTGGCTGGTGACGCGCACCAACATTACAATTCTGCTGTTAGGCGCAATCTGCGCAGTAACAGGCGTGATGTATTCCTTCGGACCAATCCCCATATCCAGAACGCCCTATGGCGAGCTTTTTTCAGGCATAATTATGGGCTTTCTCATTACAATTATCGCCGCTATGGCTCACGCCAGCGGAAGTATTGCCCAAATTGCCCTTGATGGGGGAATGCTGACAGTTTCCGCTAGCTTGGTGGAACTTTTCTACATTTTTCTGGTTTCAATGCCCGCAATTTCAGGAATTGCCAACATTATGCTTGCCAACAATATCTGCGACATGGAGGAGGACAAAGAAAACAAACGCTTGACCTTGCCATTGTTCATAGGGGAAAGACGGGCGTTGTGGGTTTTCTGCGGTCTGTACATCGTTGGATATGCGGGGATTATCGCCAGCGTTGCAGCAGGTGTACTGCCTTTGATATTTAGTCTTGCGTTGCTGTCGGGGGTTATAGTGTTTAAAAATGTTGCGGTGTTTTCAAAAAGGCATGTGAAGGGTGAAACTTTTGTTCTTTCGGTTAAAAATTTCTTTGCTATGAGCGCGGTAAACCTTGGTGTGATGGTGGTTTGTCTGGTGATTAAGTAGGCTTATCATCTTCTGAGGGACTGGTTTTGTCTCTGTTGTAAATGCAAACGAGAACATTTGTGTCTTTTTTGCTTGACATTGTTTGTTTCTGTGGTACAATATTTACAGAACGTGAGTTCTATAAATATTGAAAGAGGAATAAATATGCTAAAGATCACAATAGGAGACATGGATGTATCGGAGGTTATCCTAGACCTGACAGTCAACGAAAGGCTGGGACGTTCCACCGCAGTGACGGCGACCCTTGCTATGGACGGCTTAGGCAAAATTAAGCTTGGCAGTCCTGTTACGGTTTCAAAGGACGGCGCACCCCTTTTTAAGGGCTTTGCCTTTACAAAACAGCTAAAAAGTAACAATTCAATCTCTGTTACCGCCTATGACGCCGCTTTTTATCTCAGAAACAGTGACCGTTACAGCTTTATGGGCAAAAGCGCGTCGGACATTTTATCAGCCATTTGTAAAGACCACAGCCTTCCCTTTGTGCAGTCGGGGCAACCCTCGGAAAGACTTTCAAATGTCTTGTCGGACTATAAAACGCTGATGAGCTACCTTGAGGATGCCTTGAATGAAACTGAGCTTATCAGCGGAAAACGCTATTACGTCAGCTGCGGGGCTGACGGCAAAATTGCCCTTAAGCTACCTGCATTTAAAGGGCTTTCCCTTTCCGAATCGGACTTAATATCGTTTAATGTAAGCATTTCTATTGCCCAAGACACCTTTAACAGTGTCGCCCTTTTTTCAGACACGATTAAAAACGGGCAGCATGAATACACTGCCCGAAATGTGGCAAAGGAGCAGGAATGGGGAACGCTAAAATATGCGAAACGTGTTCCGGGGGACGTAACCTCCAGTCAAATAAAGGCGCAAGCGGAGGGCTTACTTGCCGCAGCCTGTAAGCCGTCGTTGAGCGTAAGCCTTGTAATGCTTGGCAGGACTGACCTTCATGCAGGCGAGGTGATAACTGTGACTATGCCGGAGGTTAAGGACAAGCTGTTACTGACGGCTGTAACCCATCGCTTTGACCAAGGTGGTTATACTTGCGAATGTGAGCTCAGTAATTCATAAAAACAATTGCACCTTTTGGTACTAGGTGATATATTAATCTATAACGCTTTGCGTGTGTGTGCAAGCGTTTAGTAATGACTAGGAAGTGCGGCAATGAATTATAGGTCGAGGATAATTGAAATTTGCGCTCGGTTGGAGCGCAGGAAACTGGTTAGCGGTACTGACGGCAATATTAGTCACCGTGCTGACGATAACAGTATGTATGTAACGGCGACAGGCACAAACAAGGGTTACTTAACCGAGGAACAAATCCTTTTGCAAAGCTTTGACGGCAAAATTTTAGAGGGAAATCTGCGTTCCACCAGAGAAGCGGGCTTTCATACGAGAATTTACAAGGAACGTCCTGACATCAACGCTGTAATACATACCCACCCTCCCTATGCCACCGCCTTTGCATGTTGCGGTCAGGTACTCCCTACAAATATTCTGACTGAGGTGTCTGCGGTTCTGGGGAAAATGGCGTTTGCACCCTATGCTCCTCCTGGTTCGGCTGAGCTAGTTGCCTCATTGGACGGACTTTTGGAAGGTTGCAACATCATTTTTTTAAGCAATCACGGCATAATTGTGATGGGTGAAACTCTTGAGATAGCTTACAACCATATGGATGCTCTTGAAAATGCCGCTAAAACAATTGTAATGGCAAGGTCAATGGGCGGAGTTCAGGTTATTCCTGATTTATAAGAGGGGCAGTGACATTTTGGAAAATCAATCAGAAATTCTTGCGCTGATATCAGCGTTTGCGCCCACAAACTGCAAAGAAATTCC
>JAVBKA010000045.1:0-4919 GCA_031546715.1 Oscillospiraceae bacterium
AGGTACTGTAGCTCCATTTTGCAATATTCATCAGCCGATGAAGCTGCAATACGTTCTAGCTTGCGTACGTCCTTGACAACTAAGTCCAAAGATTCAAATTGGTGAAGGTAACCGTCGCCGTAAAGATACCTGTTTTCGTAAGGTATCGGAGGTATGCCCCTTCCGCACCACTCAAACTCAACACTTTGAATTTTTGAGGCAGATACAGTAACTATATAAGCGCGCGAATAGCCAAGCTCTTTCCCTGCGGTTTCTAGTAAAGAATCCAAGGTAGAAAGCATGTTGTCGTTAATCTGAGAGATTGCAAAGCAACGGGAAATCAGCCCTTGCTGCTTTAAAAGTGCTTTTGTCATTCGCTTTACGTTATAAATCTGTTGTTTATACGCCAAAATAAAGGCTTTTCTAGTGTATAAAGATGTAATATCGTCAGAAAAGTACTCAAATTCTTCAATTGCCTGCAAAAACTCGGCTTCGTTATGCCTTGGTTTTTTCAATAGAACCTTTTTAAGCGCGTCATGGTTAGCGTCGATACCGCCGAAGTTTCTCTCAATATAGTCGTCGTCTATCTCAGCAAGCAAGGTAAAGCCAATAACCCATGTGGCACAGTGGCGGTCGTCAACGAAAACAGGTATTTCAGCAATTGATAGTCCGCTTTGCGGGCAAATACGGCGGGTAGTTCTTCTTTTAGACCCCTCGCGTACTATAAAGGACTCGCAGGATTGCAAGCAAATGCTATCGCCGTGATGAGAATTGTTAAGGCATTGAGGCATTTCAAAGCTGGTGTGCGCAACGCCTTCTGAGCAGTAAAGAGTGATCTGTTTTCCATTGGTATCAAGCAAAACAGAAGAAATATTGTAAATCTTAGAAAGGTCGTCCTGAACAGTTTGCAAGTGCTCAATGTCAATCAAGGCAGTAATTGGCACAGGTGCGTCTTTTGTGTTGTCGATGAGACGCTCTTGCAGTAAAAGGTCAAGGCGTTCCTGAACGGATTTAGAGCTTTCAATAAAGCTTTTTTGTATTTTAGTTAAGGCTTCTATGCTGATTACAGACCCCTCAAGGTAAAATCCGTCTTCGCCTTCAAAATAAGTCGCATACATTTTTGCATGAAAAGGCAAGTTGTCAGTTTGACCGTCAACAGCGGAGGAAAAATCGTTCATTAAAAATGTTGTGGTTAATGGTCGGAGAATGTCGTGCGCGTCAAGGGAGAAAAGCCAGCTTTTAAAGTCGTCAAGTGAGCTTTTGTGGATAAAGTCAAAAAACGAACGCCTTTTTACAGAAGAATCCACAAAGAAAGAAAAACTGTTATCTCCCAAAAAGTCGGGGGATTCAGATAAATATATAAGCTCGCCAGTTTCATCAGCGCGGGCAACAAATGCCAGAATGTCAGATTTGTTAATGATTTCAGACTGTATTCTGAGAAAATCTGAGGCTTCTGATTTGCTTACAGTATCAGCGTTGAAAAGACTACGATAGTTTTCAAAATGCATCAGATACGCAGGTAAGCCATGCTTAAGTAGAGGAATAATAGCGCATATACATTTTAAACTGTTATTATTACCCACGGAAAACATTCCCTGAGAGGCAAGAACAGGGATACTGCGGTTTTGTATGGATAAAAGCTGATGCTTAAAAAGAGACAAGCCGCTTTTCCAAACTTCACCTGTATCATAGTCTTCGCAACCATTGCCATATTTCTCTAATACATTAAATTCTTCGTCAAATGTGAATAGAAGCATACACTCAAAGCTGTCTAAAGCTTTTTTTTGCCAGCCAGAATACTCGCTGCCAAGAGAAAGAATTATCGCAAACAGTATGGAGTTAAGGAAAAATAAGCCTTTTTTGTCAGGGCATATAATACAAATCCCCAAGGCTTCACTATATGTATAAAAAACTTGCGACTGGTAGGCAAATTGTGCGCCGTCATCTGACCACGCAAGTGTAAAAAAAGCTTCTCCTCGCTCAAATACCTTGTTTTCTGACTCTGCAAGTGTGTTAAAATTACAGTCAACGGATTTAAGTGTGTGGTTAGAAGAAGAAAAGCTGCAATCCTGAGAAAAGGCGTCATTGAAATATACGGTTTTTAACTCGGTATTTGTATACAAGCACAGGGGGATATCAAAGTGCTCTGAAAGAACACAAAACAAGTCAACAATTGTTTGCCTATTTGGTATTGACATAGGTACCTCCCTGTAGTTTTCATTGCCATAAGCATATCTATTCTATATTACACCCTTTTACTAATTTTTTCAAGATAATTATTATAAATAATTGTAATATGTACTTGCTTAAACGTATAGCAATAATGTATACTGATTATATTGTAGCGCGAAAGCAGGTTTTGGAGGATTAGCTTGATTTTAGATTTAGACGGAATTAGTGTACATTACGACATATTTAAGCACTTAGATGCCTTAAAAGATACGGAAAAGCCTTCAATTTTGTTTTTGCATGGTTGGGGTGTTGGCTTTGATTCTTACCTTCAGCTAATTAATCGATTGCAGGCTGATTTTACAGTATATGCCGTTGATATGCCAGGCTTTGGTAAATCAACTGAGCCAACCTCTATTTGGGGCGTTGCTGATTATGCGAAATTTGTCCTTGCTTTCGTCAGCAAAATTAATTTATCGACAAAAAAGCTATACGTTATCGGACATTCTAATGGCGGAAGAATACTAATATATCTTTTGGGAGCATTAAACAACTCAATTGGCGCAGAAAAAGCCGTTTTTTTGGACGCAGCGGGCATCAAGCCTAAGCGTTCGGCCGCTTATTATGCCAAGGTATATTCATATAAGCTTGCAAAGCAGCTGCTAACGCCTCTACCGAAGCTCAGGGAGCGACTAATTAAGAGCCGCGGGTCAGATGATTACCGCTCAGCATCGCCGCTTATGAGGGGCGTTATGAGCAAGTTACTCAATGAGGACATGACGGTACATCTTAAGAGTATTAAAGTTCCCACACTGCTGATTTGGGGCAAGGACGACGACTCAACACCGTACAGTGACGCACTGCTGATGGAAAAAATAATTCCTGACGCTGGCTTAGTTACCCTTTCTGGAGGACATTGGGCACCGATACAACAGTTAGGCACGACTGTTAAGGTGCTGGAATCATTTTTAAAATAGTGCTAATTCTCGATATATCGGAGGCTTTTTTATGAAAATTCAGGTTGGAGTTTTTTTTTGGCGGACGCAGCGTTGAGCATGAAATTTCTATCCTTACAGCTCAACAAGCAATGGCAGCCTTAAATCAAGAAAAATACAGCGTTGTTCCTGTTTATATGACTAAGGACGGAGCGTTTTTTACCGGAGCTGGTCTTGAGGACGTTGAAAACTTTAAAAACCTGCCCAAGCTTTTAGAAGAACTTAGTCAGGTTACCCTGACCAGAATGGGCGGTAAGGTTTGCTTACTCCCCACAGTGAAAAAAATGTTTGGCTCAGAGAAGCCTGTATCCATTGATGTCGCCGTTTTAGCCGTCCACGGAACCTTTGTGGAGGACGGCTCGCTGCAAGGACTGATGGAAATTGTTGGTCTGCCCTATACAGGCTGTGATGTTCTAAGCTCGGCGATATGTATGCAAAAGCCAGCCGCGAAAACCTTACTTCGTGCGGCGGGTGTGCCTGTACTGCCTGACGTTATTGTTGACAAGCAGGTTTACGAGGCCGACCCTGCGAACTGTCTGCTTGAAATAGAATCGGTGTTTAGCTATCCTGTGGTTATTAAGCCGTCTAACCTAGGCTCGTCCGTTGGTATTACTCGTGCAGACAGTAGAGAAAAGCTGGAAAACTCTATAGAGCTTGCATATTCTTTTGCCGACCAAATTATGGTTGAGCCTTGCGTTGTCAACCTAAGGGAAATTAATGTCTCGGTGCTAGGAAACAAGACCGAGGCGCAGCCCTCAGTCTGCGAAGAGCCTATCGGGCTGGGTGAAATCTTGTCCTACACTGATAAGTATCTGTCAGGCGGAAAAGGCGGCGCAAAGGGCGGCGCAAAATCTGACCAAGGCATGGCGTCTGCAAAACGTGTTATTCCTGCCGAAATTCCTTTGGAATTATCCTCAAAAATACAGGAAACCGCTTTAAAAGCATTTTCAACGTTGGGATGCAGCGGCATTGTGAGAATTGACTTTTTACTTGATGACAATACTACACTGTATCTAACCGAAGTGAACACGATTCCCGGCTCGTTGTCCTTCTATCTCTGGGAGCCTATGGGAATTAGCTTCACCGAGCTGATGGAAAGGCACAAAAACCTAGCATTTGACCGCCAAAGAGCGAGAAACACCTTAACCTTTAGCTATGAGACTAATATTTTGGCTAATATGAAAAAGGGCTTGAAAAATTAGAATTAAAAGGAGCGCGAACAAATGAAATTTACCGAGATGCCTTACAAACGCCTACTTGCAGAGGACTACATTGCAAAAATGAACAGCTTAATCGAAGCATTTAATAATGCAAAAACTGCTAAAGAGGCAATTGCAGTAATTAAAGATGCTGACAAGTATGCCATTCTTGTTGACACGGAGGTTACAATTGCCTTCGTTAGAAATTCTCTTGATACCACCAACGAGTTTTATAATGCAGAGCGTGAATACTACGACGAAAACTCACCAAAAATGACAGAGATGTCACAGGCTTTCTCAAGAGTAATGTACGAATCTAAGTTTAGACCTGAAATCGAAAAGAAAATCGGAAGCTTACTGTTTAAAAACATTGAGCTTTCACTGAAAACCTTCTCACCAGAGATAATTGCCGACCTTCAAGAGGAAAACAAGCTCACAACCGAATATGATAAGCTGATTTCCTCCGCTCAAATCGAATATGAAGGTAAAACCCATACACTTGCCCAAATTGCCCCATTTCATACTAACCCAGACAGAGCTGTCAGAAAATCCTCTCTTGAAGCCAGAGTTAAATGGC
>JAVBKA010000214.1:0-4372 GCA_031546715.1 Oscillospiraceae bacterium
GAAAAGCGCAGACATTCAGCAAAGCCTTTTAAGGCTTTGTTGGATGTCGGAGCGACAGGGTTAAGGGTGCATGATAATGTTTGCGAGTTAATCTGTGGTTACTTAAGTTATGCTTAGTCAACATATGCCTCGTCTATCCCGAAGGGAGTTATAAAATCTACATCGTCAACTGCTAGAGGTAAATCGTCCTCAGTGCCGATTATTAAGTCCTGTCCAGATGAGTAAAGAGCGTCGTCGGCTGTGCCAAGCATTAAATCCGCGCCTGAATCGATGAAATATATGTCGCCAATCACTTCTGACCCTGCTCTTTTTCCAAGCTGGAGGTAGAATTTATTGTTTGCGCCTAGCTCAATTCCGTATACAATAACCTCAACTAGGCTGCCGCCTACATATGTTTGCACAGAACTTCGAGTTCGCATAACATATTCGGACGCATCGTTGTACATTATATCATATCCTGTTCCGATATTCAAATCTTTTCCTGCACAAATATATTCTGGTTTTTCTCTCAGTATTTTAGACGGTTTATAGTCTCCATCTGTGGCGACTTTGTAGTACACATTGTTTCCTGCATAATAATACCAATCATTATTTGCACCGACTTTCCATCTTTTTTCGGTGGTATCGTCCAATGTGCCGATTCTTTCGTCCGTTCCCGCCCATAGTAACACATCATCGCCGTACATTGAGGCGGGCTTGTGTAGCTTGCCGTTACCCATTGTCAGCGGGTCGCCAAAGTAGCAGATATTTCCCTTTGCGTCGGTTAGTTTAAAATATGCCTTCTGATTTGCCCCAATAACCACTTCTGTAAAGGTGAAGGCGGTCTTTTCCGTATCGCCAGGCACTAACAGCTCATAGATTGCCCCTGGAAGAATATCGTCGGGAGTTCCAGGCAAGCCGTCATCTCCGCCGCAAATAATTGGTCCTGCGGTTGGATCAACTCTGCGAAAGGCGTTGGTATAATGTCCTTGCGCTTTGTAGACGTAATATTTTTCCTTTTCGTCGGCAGTGAGAATATAGTCACCTGTGGCAAGGACTAAAAGTAGTCTTGCGCTGTCTGTAATAGTGTTGCCGTTTTCAGAATACTGGTCAAAGCCGCCATCCTCATCGGTGATTGTAACCGCTTGAAGCCACGCTTCAACACCGTAGTTATGGCTATAATCAAGCTCTAGCCCCGTTCTGGTCAGTGAATTCAAGAGAAGCCCTGTAGCCTCCCCAGACTGCAACGGATTTGCCCAATAACACCATCCGTCAATATCAACCACCCAAAAACCGCCTATCGCTTTCTTGCTCACATTTACCCTGTCATCACCACTGACCCACTGAGTCATAGAAATCACTTTTGCACCAAGGGTTAGCTGCACCTCGGAGAGCTTGTTTGCGTTATTTGATGGGATTGCTGCAATTGCAGTTTTCAGGGCTTGGAGCTGTTCTGAGGTGATAAAACCGCTTGAATAGTTACTAATAAGAGTTAAAACAGCAGAATTGTCCGCGAAGTATTTTTGCAGTAAATCAGCGTAGTCAACGGGGTTTTTGACAGTCACTGCTTCAGTACCTCCGCCACCTTTTTCTTTGGATGTTGCGGGCATGTAAAACTTTTGCCCGCCCATTTGCCAAATATAGATGTCGTGAAGCTCACGTCCGCAGTTTTCGGGTATATAATTGTACACCCCTGAGCCGTATGAGGTTTCCGATTGGGTAAAGGAATGTGTAATCCATGTGTTAGGGTCATCCAGAACAGTGTTTTCGTAAACAGGTACGCCGTTATAATCTAGATATTCAGCAAGACGAACTCTGAGAAAAATAGCTTCTTCGCCGCTGTTTTCAACATAAATATCCTTGTTTTCCCCAAGAGAATCATCGTGAAGATTAACATTTGGCACAGGCTTAAGCGCGCTCCTCTGGTTACTGAGCACCACCCACGCAAGAGTGCCTGTTCCCGTGATAGAGGCAAGCAAAACCAAAACAATTATTAGCTGTGTTTTTTTAGTTTTCAGCATTGCCGCTACCTTCCTTCAATAGTACTAACCTGTAAGGATGTCGCTGTAAACCGTCAGGTATTCGCCGCCGCTATCGTAGACGATATAACCTCTGGCATACCATGTTTTTCCGTTAACGTCCTTTTTGTTTACGATAAAAGTACCGTTTCTAAAATTGTCATGAGATTTAACGAGAACTGCGCCGCTGGTATAAAGGTCAAAGCTGGTGTTCTCATCATAAAGAATCAGCCCATGCTCCACAATTGTAACAGTTTTCGGAGCTTCGTGGTAGACTAAATAGGTTCTGGCAGCTCCGTTTGCAATGATTTCGTCAACCCTGCTGAAAACCTTGTTTGATTCGATTATTGTTGCCGTTGGAACAAAAACCGCAGTCAGGGAGACATTTCTGCTGATAACAAATTGATACACAGGATTATAGCTGACAATTTTGCCGTCTTTACTCCAATGAGAGAACTTATTGCCTGTTGTGGGCGCGTCAGCCGTTACGGTAACGACAGAAAGCAGCTCATAGCTAGACTTTTCAGATGTGCCGCCTGTTAAGCTAACAGTGAACGTGGTCTTAGTTTTGGTGTACTCAGGCTTTACAACAAAATCGTCTGCATAGGCTTGCATTTGACTGGTGGGGGTGTCCCATTCACTAAAAGTGTGGGCGAATCTGGTGGGGTTCGGCGGTATGGTGATAGTGCCTCCAACGGCTAGAAGTTGACGGCTGAGTACATTTCCGTTGGAGTTTTGGTAGTCAATAGTATGCTTACCCTCTTCAATTTTGGTAAACACCGCCGTTACGACTGTGTGACTGACCAGTAAAACGTCAAGGGAAATGTCAAATGATAGCACACGGCTATTCTCGTCCATCCAGTAGGCAAATTCAAAGGTGGCTGTGGGTAGTGCCTTTAACGTAAAGCCTGTGGAATATAAAAACGTTGTATCCGTTGCGGCAGTGGGGGAGTCGTTTTTCAGCACCGTGCCTGCGCCGTCAATTAACAGCTTAAATCTGATAAAATGTCCCACCAGATAGTATGGGGTAGCACCCAGATTTTCAATGATAGTGGAGTGCATAGGAGCAAGGAACGCTGAGGGATTTTTTAGGTAATGTCCGCCGTAAACTAAGAATGTGCTTCCTGCATCTTTTGTAAATGTGCCGTCGTATTTGCCGCTGTTAATCACCATGTTTGAAGGACTTCTAGAAGTGATATTCGCCGCAGTCACCAAGTTTTCAAAGGTGGTGCTTGCGCCGATGGTGGTCAAGGCGGAGCAGTTAATCACACCGTTCTTAACTGTGACACTGGTGAAGTCAAAGTTGATAGGCTTGGTAGAAGAAATAGTATACGTTTGCAAATCAATGGTAAGATTACTTACCCCAGCTTTTTTAAGGTCTGTTTCAGCGTAAAAGTAAGCGTTTTTTAGCAGCTTTATGGTGTTGCCTGACACTGCCGCCGCCACTGCGTCCTGTACGGTGGCATACACCGTCGAGCCGATTTGTGCGGCATTGCCCTCTGGGGCAAAGGTTGAGGTGAGCGTTCCAGACTTAGCAATTGTGAAGTTGTGGGAAGTTTGGGTTGTGAGAACCTCGGTTGTCCCATCGTCCCAATTAGCAGACCAATTTACAAATTTGTATCCATTGGACGGAATCGCATTTATGGTAATGCTAACACCCTTAGCATGAGAACCTCCAGGGGTGATATTGCCATAGCCGCCTGTGTAAACGGTAACTATTTTCATAACATTATTCGGCAAAAAAAGCTTTATGCTGTTTATCGCAGTCTTGACATTCTCAATTTGAGCATAAATAGTGGGGTCAGTGAGTATTGCATTTTTTGCAGGATTATATATAGCATCAAGCCCTTGATTTAGTTTTGCTTTACTAGCTGTTGAATACGCCGATGAACTGCTTATCAGCAATGCAACAGCATCGTACTCTGCCTTAAGCAAATTACTCAATGTCTGAGAAAGACTTTCACCTGCTCCACTGCCCACATTGAGGGCAAGACTATTTATAGTTTTAGAAATGCCTATGTTTTGCAAGGAAACATCCGCACCATATGTACCACCTAATGCTCTGTTTGCCGTTGCCATTCTGACATTTCGTGACACAGCAGTGGTCACCGAGGTGTCTTTTACTACGTACATTATAGCGTCAGAGGAAATACTAATATCTGCGGCGGCGGCTTCCATAGAATCATACTCAAATATGTAGTTAGGGTCAGTAATTGAACCTTTTAAAACCGCTACAACATTAGTGCTGGCAACTAACTGGATAGTGGTAGCCGTCTTTTTAAGAGCAAAACCAGTATTAGTCAGCTTCACTCTCCCAAAAGACTGGGGGGCAAACCCTGTAATTATGTTAAAACCCGCCGCAGAGTTAGAGGTTA
>JAVBKA010000069.1:0-28228 GCA_031546715.1 Oscillospiraceae bacterium
TGACGGCAATGACCTCAACTCCGATAAAACGCTGCTCTGATTGACTTATAAACCCAGCGATGTCCTCTGCAACATCGGTTTTCGTCAGTATAATAAGGGGAATTGCGCCGCTTTGCCAGCCAAGGGTTACATAGCGGTCAAGGCGCGCAAGATTAAAATCATGGTTTAGTGATGCGCAAATGCCCACAACGTCAAAATTTGCAGCCACTGCTTGTTCATACATTGCGGCGTTAGAAAGGCTCGCCGATGCTGACGGATTTTTCCGTGAAAAGTATGACACACGCGGCAACACGTTATGAAGCAACGCTTCACCGTCTGGCAGAGGTGTAACCTCAACCCAGTCGCCAACGGTGGGGTACATGGCTGACGAATTATTAAAAAAGCTGCCCTTTAGCTTGCCATGCAGGACATTTTCAGTAGTTTCAACCACATACAGCTCACGATGAACTGCAATAACCCTCGCAATTGTCAGTTCTGGATTCGCTGTATCAATTATTCTGGTGGGAATAAGCTCTTTTTTCAATAGATTTCCTCCTGTTAATTGTGGATTTAATTATTCGCATTGACAGTACCTCGATAGTTGTAAATTTCATAAAACATCCACTCCTTAACAGAATTTTGGTAACTAATGGTGACTAAACTAATATAAAAACAGATTAATCTGTAATTATCACATATCTCCGCAGGCAAATAGTATAGCAGACACTGCCGCTAACGGTGCGGTTTCGCAACGAAGTATAATTTTTCCCAAGGAAACGCTTTCCCAACCCGCCTGAACCGCCTTTATCGCTTCATTATCAGAATATCCGCCCTCTGGCCCCGACAGAACAAGCACGATTTTACCCTGTGATGCACCAGAAAGAGCGTTTCTTAAAGAATTTCTCTCGTTTTCATAACAAAACAGAGCCTTGCAGCCCTCATATCGTTTACTCTCGCCAATCGCATCGGAAAAACTGACAACCTGCCGAAGCTCAGGCAAACAGGCACGTCCACATTGCTTTGCGGCTTCAAGAATTATTCTCTGCCATCGCTGAATTTTGGCTGAATCAGGCTCTTTTGCCACACAGTACTCAGAAAGTACTGGGGTTATGGAGCGAACGCCAAGTTCCGTCAGCTTTTGAAGCATCCACTCAAACCGTTCGCCCTTTGACAGCGAAGGGTATACATGCATCTGCGTTATAGGCTCAACGTCAGATACAGCAACGGTCTTAACCTCGGCGGTGGCATAGCTTTTTTGCAGTGTTGTAATCTGGCAGAGAGCTTCTCTTCCCTTGCCGTCACAGACAATAATGCTGTCGCCTGTTCCCAGTCTTAGAACATTTTTAATATGGTGCGCGTCGTCCCCCTCAATTGTGACAGAGGCGGACAGCGCATCACCTACACAGTAAAACCTTGGAGGATGTCCCATTGCTACCCTAAATAAGCCACAGCTTCGATTTCAACATGGCAGCCTTTTGGCAGCGCGGCAACCTGAACACAGGAGCGGGCAGGAGGTGCAGCGTCAAAATACGAGGCATAGACCTCATTTACAGCGGCAAAATCGTTTAAATCAGTAAGAAAAACAGTCGTTTTAACTATTTTTGACATATCTGCTCCCGCTTCGGCAAGAATTGCCTTGAGATTGTCAAGACTTCTACGGGCTGCGGCTCGTATGTCGTCTACAATCAGCTCACCGGAGGGGCTTAGAGGTATTTGACCGGAGGTATACAGAAAATCCCCGACCTTAATCGCTTGCGAGTACGGTCCGATTGCGCCGGGTGCTTTATCAGTTGAGATTACTTCACGCATATTTATTCTCCTTTTCGCATCACAGTTATTAGCAGTACTTTTAGCGGTTTTGCAATTTCGTTTCTCAGAGTATAATAACATGTTTTTCCCAATTCGTCTACATAATACTTGCACATGTTGAGCATAAGGAGTACAATTAATTTAATGAAATCAAGGGAGTGTATTTATTGAATGTTTTCAGCAAAATATTTGCTCCAGAAGGTCTTGTCAGACCCGACCGAAGACTTGGCGAGCTACCTACTGCAAAGGAGGCGTATCAAACCTCATTAAAAATCGCTCTACCCGCACTGGCGGAAATGATTTTCGTATCGCTTATCGGCATGGTTGACACTGTTATGGTAAGCGGGTTAGGCACATGGGCTATCGCCGCTGTAGGCATTACAAGTCAGCCCAGAATGATTTTTCTGGCACTTTTTTTTGCGTTAAACGTAGGCGTTACCGCCATCGTATCTCGGCGCAGGGGCGAAAACGACAGAGAGGGCGCAAATGTCTGCTTTAGTCAATCCCTTTTGCTTACTGCACTGCTTACGATAGTAATGACTATCGTTGCTGTAACCCTTGCCACGCCCATGATGCAGCTTGCAGGCGCAAAGCCCGATACTTTAGAAGCCTCAGCGGATTACTTTAGAATTTTAGGTGCTGCCCTGCCGATATCCGCTCTGGCAATGGGAATTAATGCCGCGCAAAGAGGTATTGGAAACACTAAAATATCACTAAAAACGAATCTTGCGGCAAATATTGTAAACGTTATCTTCAACTATCTTTTAATCGAAGGCAGATTCGGCTTCCCAAGACTAGAGGTTGAAGGCGCAGCAATCGCAACGGTTATAGGAAACATCGTAGGCTTAACCATTGCCATATCCTCACTTTTTAAAAAGGACTCATACCTAAGTGTGAAGCTTCTCAAATTCAGACCAGATTTTCAAATGATTAAGCTTTTAGGCAAAATCGGTGGAAATTCTGTTTTTGAGCAGATATGTATGCGAATTGGCTTTTTTGCATATGCTCGTATTGTTGCCGACCTAGGCACAGCAGACCTTGCTGTTCATATGATTGCAATGCAGATGATGAATTTGACCTTTACAATCGGTGACGGGCTGTCAATTGCGTCAACCACCCTCGTGGGTCAGAATTTAGGCAAAAGGCGTCCTGATTTGTCCACAATGTACGGTAAAATCGGTCAACGCCTAGCACTTTCCGCCTCCTTGGTGATGGTTGCGGTTATTTTGATAGCGCGCACACCCTTCGCCGCCGCTTTTTCTGACGACCCAACCATAATTGCAAAAGCCTCTAGCATTTTAATTATTATGGCACTTTTGCAGCCGCTTCAAACCTCTCAGGTTGTCATGGCTGGCTCGCTTAGAGGTGCAGGTGATACCCGCTTTGTCGCTATGACGATGCTCCTCACCGTTGCATTTTGTAGACCGCTATTCAGCCTGTTATTTATCCATCCCCTGCAATTAGGACTACACGGCGCATGGTTTGCGATTATCGTTGACCAAGCCTTGCGACTTGGACTTTTGTACAGGCGTTTTTCTGGCGGACGCTGGGCGAGTATCAAGATTTAACCCTTCAACTTAAAATAACCTCGATATTTTTAAACTTCGGACAAAAAAGGAGAAAGTATGGCATTAGTAGCAGAAATTATCGCAGTAGGAACTGAGCTTTTGCTTGGAAATACTGCCAACACAGATGCGCAGGATGTCTCTCAGGTGCTTAGCGAGCTTGGAATTCATTGCTATTTTCATACCACAGTCGGCGATAACGACGGAAGAGTTAAACAGGCAATCGAGATCGCCAAGGGCAGAGCCGACATTATTATTACCACTGGCGGACTTGGCCCTACCTATGACGACATGACTAAGCAAACCGTCTGCGAAGCATTTCACACACCGCTGGTGCTTCACGAACCAAGCTGGCAGCGAATAGTTGACTATTTTAAGAAAATAAACCGCCCTCTTACCAATAATAACCGTCAGCAGGCGATGCTTCCCGAAGGCTGCACCATTATGCAAAACGATTGGGGCACCGCCCCTGGCTGTGCTTTTGAAGCGGACGGCAAGCATATTTTAATGTTGCCAGGTCCGCCCCATGAATGCAGAGCTATGCTGAAAAATTGCGCTATGCCTTATCTTGCAAAGCTTTGCGGGCAAACCATTGTCTCACGCAAGGTTAAGATTTTCGGAATGGGCGAATCTCAAGTTGAGGACTTAGTGGCTGATTACATCAAAAATGCCGCAAACCCCACAATCGCCCCCTATGCAAAGGACGGCGAGTGCTTCCTTCGGGTAACTGCCTCTGCCGAAAACCACGACACCGCCTTTGCCATTACTGAGCCAGCCGTTAAACGACTTCAAGAAATTCTCGGCGATGTTGTATACGGTATTGATGTAGAAACCTTGGAGGAGGTCGTGCTTGAGCTTCTCAAAAAACACGGCAAAACCCTTGCGGTAGCAGAATCCTGCACAGGCGGAATGCTTGCAAGCCGCATTACCTCGCTCTCAGGCTCATCTCAGGTTTTTTTAGGCGGCGCAGTGACATATACAAACAAAATGAAGAACGTTTTACTTGGTGTACCCTTGGAACTGCTTAAAAAGCATGGCGCAGTTTCTCGCCCTGTTGCGGAGGAAATGGCTCGAGGCATATGCACGGTAACAGGCGCAGACTTCGGCATTGGCATTACAGGTCTTGCTGGTCCTCAAGGCGACGGCTCAGACAACCCTGTCGGAACTGTCCATATTGCACTTTTTGAGAGACAAACGGGCGAAATTAGTCACATCGAAGGCGTTTTTGGAGACGAACGGAGACGAATTCGCACAATGTCGTCTTCTACGGCACTGAATATGCTAAGAAAAAAATTGACTATTTAGCAAATTTTTTTAAAAAATGTATTGCATTTCTTAAATATGCGTGCTATAATCCATAAATGCGTGAATCGAGTACGATTCTGCGTAAATATAACGAAAAGGAGGTGGCTCGTTTGCCGAATATCAAGTCTGCTAAAAAGCGTGTTTCAGTTACGGAGCACAAAACCGCAGCAAACAGAATGGCTAAGTCGAGTCTGAAAACCAATATTAAAAAGGTGTTAGTGCTTACAGCGGAGGGTGACGCATCAGCCAGCTCCGCCTATATAGACGCACAAAAAAATATTGACAAGGCTGCAGCATCTGGTTTACTTCATAAGAAAACCGCTGCCCGCCGTAAATCTCGCTTGGCAAGAGCTGTCAAGGCCGCTCAGTAATTAAATACGCCGTGCTTTCGAGCGTGGCAGACGAAACCACTCCTATGACGGCAATGCGTCATAGGAGTGGTTTTTATTATTCCCAACTTGCATTGGCCATTTTTACAAAAACCTCCGGCGGGTATAATAGCTCGCTTAGTTTGCTTTGAGTTTTCTCAGATATTTCACCCTTTGACATATACTCCACGCCCGCAATCTCAACATACTCTAAGTATTCCCCAGTTCGCAGTTCAAGCTGAGGAACGCTAAACAACTCCCCCTCAGGGCATACTATTTTCGTCAGATTATCGCCAAACATAATTTCAAACTGGCGAAACAATGCATCATAATTACCTCTTATAGAGTAGAAGCCACATGTGGAAATCAACACATGTCGCTGACGGGAAAAGTCGTATCGGGAAACATGCCCGCTAGTTCCGTTTTCGTTTACCGTCAAAGTCGGAAGATTTATAGGCAGCATACGGTCAAGAAACGCTTTCATTTTTGAAGGCATTCCGAAATAATAAAGAGGGAAACTCCAGATAATCAAATCAGAATCTGCATATTTTTCAATTAAGTCGTGCATATCGTCGGCAATTACACATTGTCCCGGTGTTTTATTCCAGCATGAAAAACAACCTAGACAATGATTAATTTCAGCACCGCTAATGTCCACAATATCAACATTATATTCTGAATTATCTCGAAATCCATTTAAAAACGCCTTAGTGAGCTTAAATGTGTTGCTTCTCTCGCCCTTTGGGCTGCCGTTGATAACAAGAATGTTCATACTCGCTCCCCTTCCAAACGCTTAATTGTCCTGCTAATCCACTCAATGCTCGTTAAGTAGTAGCTTTTCCCAAAATCGGCGGCAAGTTCCCAATAAACCGCCGACTGCTTATTGTCCACTAATTGCCTGTAATGCTCTGTGTAAGCACCCACTTTCGCCACCTCAGAAAGCGCGGCTTCAAACTTCTCGCGATACTTTTTCAGCATACTAATGTTTTGCTCAACACTTTTTTCACCTGAGAAAAACAGCCTCATTAAAAAGATACTTCTGGCTTGAACTTCATCAATCGAACCATTTTCAACAAGCCAACGGCTCAACTCTTTTTCTCCCATTTCGGTAATTGAATACAGCTTTTTGTTTGGCTTATCAGACTGGATTACGATTTCCGAAACCAGCCACCCCGATTTTTCCATAGTACTCAATTCACGATAAATTTGGCTGGTTTGTGCTTGCCAGAAAAAATTCAGTGACTCCTTAAATGCCTTATCAAGCTCATATCCCGTCATTTTCCCATAGTTTAACAATCCCAACAGTCCATGTTTTAGCGACATCTTGCAGCCTCCTTTTTATATTCTACTTGTATTATATTATATAAGTACTATATAGTCAATGCAAAGTTTTTGCAACGCTTATTCAAGCTCCCTGCACTGACCGCCGATTATTTCCAGACCAATGCCCACGAACGTTCAAAACCCCTTTACTTCCGCTGACAAAACTGTTATAATAACATAATGCACAGAAACAAAAGAGCAGTTATAATAACCGGGGTGTTTTTTGTTGAACTATGATGTTGCCATAATAGGCGGTGGTGCCGCAGGGCTTGAGTCCGCTTTTTCTGCCGCAACGGAAGGGCTATCCGTTCTTTTAGTTGAACACACTTCTGGAAATAGTGCGTTAATTCCCGGAAATTACGCTTTTGACGAGCTTTTGCGCCTTGCAACAGCCTTCCCCAATCAATCCCATTCTGTTAATGTACGTCAGCTTTATGACAAAATGAGCATGATTTCCAAGGCAACTGCCCATAATTGCGATACCAGACGAATTGACCGAATACATATGGTCACAAATATCACCGAACGCAAGGATGGCTCGTATGTTTTACGCTCAGACTTAGACAGCTTTGTTTCATCAAATCTCATCTTCGCAACAGGCTCAATTGCCGCCATTCCCCGCCTTTCCGGTATAGACAAGCTCCTTGAAAGTGGCATTGCTTTAACCGATAAAGAGGTTTTGCGGCTCAGCCGTTTACCAAAAAACATAGTGATTAACGGCGGTTCTCAGCGTAGCCTAAACATGGCGTTATATTTCGTTAAATGCGGCTCAAATGTCACTCTCCTCTGCGAAAAGGACGAATTTTGCAGTGGTTTAGATGCGGACATTGCACTTTTTATAAAAGAAGCCATCATGGCTCTGGGCGTTGAAATAGTCCTTTATTCTAAGCTCCTTAATTTTCACCCCAATGCAATTGAATTTCAGTGCGATGACCGTGTTTTTCAGCTAGAAACCGACGTTTTCATTCTGGGTGACAGACGCTGGGCGTCAACCCGCGGTCTCGGTCTTTCCCATCTTGGTGTTATGCGGCGGGAAACGGCAATATTAGTAGACGCTTACGGACGGACGAATATATCGGGAATTTATGCCGCAGGTGACTGCACAACCAGAGCTTTTAACAGCTATAGCGCAAGACTACACGCTGGGTCATGCGTTAAAACCATCATCGGCAAGCAATCTGAGCCATGCATGACTAACACCTCTGTCTCCGTTCACGGGCTAAACTTTTTTTGCATCGGTGAAAACCTTGCATCGGCCACCGCTCAACGGCTTCAGCCTACTGAATGCAAGCTGCCGCTTCCATTTGAACTTATTGGTTCAGGACTTGTAAAGCTGATTGCGGATAATTACGGCAGACTTATTGGCGCACATGCAATCGGCGATAACGTCACGCAAATGTTTGATTATTTATCCTCTGCAATCAAAACAGGTGCAAAAGTTGATGATATTATTGTAAATCCTTCGACCTTTGGATATATTAGCAGTCAAATAGTATCCGAGGCACTTTATAGAATCCGCAACGCCCCTGAAATAAGAGTCCTGCGAAACAATGACAAAACCGAGGATTTGCTTGATTCTCACAAAATTTCACTAAATAGTACTGAGGACGGTGCCCAATGATTCGTGTAGAAACCTCCGGCGAGCGTGTTACGGTCTATTTGAATGACTATCCGGTTATTATTCATACACCGGATAATCCGTTTGTTCTTGCCGGAAAAGGGACATATGATACTACCTCAGTTGTATATGGACAAATTTCTGACCAGTTAGTCTCAAGAGCACCGCTGACTAAGGCTCAGTTTGACCATGGCAGAAGCGTTATCCGTCTTTCAGGCGGAGAATTTTCACTTTCCCTGCTTATTTCCGAGGTAGACGGACATTTAAAGCTGATACCTCAGCGCGCAACCACTGGTCTGAACAGAATATGGCTGAATTTTAACGCTAAGCCTAATCAAGGCGTTTTTGGTTGCGGAGCGCAGTACAACAGCATCAATCACCGCGGTCAGCGCATCCCCCTTTGGGTTCGCGACCGTCGTACCATAGAGCCTGGAAATACCTTCAACACGCTTCGTATAAAGGGCGAAAGCACCAATCCGTCCACCTATCCCATGCCGTTTTTCTTTACCGAGGCTGAAAACTCCCCTTACTGTTGGTACTGCTTTGATTGCAGAAATCCTGCGTTTCTTAACTTTCGTTCGGCAAAAGAGCATGAAGTTGAGCTTTGGGAGCTTCCGTCTGCAATTACTATTGGCGTTGCGGACACTCCTGAGTTGTTATTTAAAGAAATCGCTAAAAAGTTAGGCAAGCAACCTATTTTGCCCTCATGGGTTTACAGTGGCGCACAGCTTGAAATTTCTGGTGGCTCAGAGATGCTCATGGGCGCATTACAGCTAATTTCCAAGTCCTCTGCCTCAATATCCAGCATATCCTTTAGGGACTGGTCTGGGCAGGTCAAGGCACTTTCTGGGAAAAAAGCCTTTTATGACTGGCATTGGAATCAGGAGCTGTATCCTCAGCTAAACAGTGTAATCCATGAATTGTATTCAAAAGGAATACACTCAATGGCATATGTTAATCCCATGTTTTCTATTGAAGGTCAGTTATTTGCCGAAGCCTCCATCAACGGCTTTTTAATTAAAAAGCCCCAAGGCGGAAACTATATTACTGACATGGGCGGTTTTATGACCGGTCAACTGGACTTAACAAATAAGAGTGCAGTTCGTTGGTTTAAAGCTGTCCTCAAGCAAAATATTATAGACTTAGGATTTAGCGGATATTATGCTGATTTAGGCAACACCTTGCCGCCAAACGCTGTACTTCATAGTGGCGAAAGCGCAATCACTATGCGCAACGTGTGGGCATCTCTTTGGGCTCAGCTCAATCGGGACATGGTTTTGGAGTCTGGCAAGGCAAGTGATATCTTTCTATACTCGCAGACTGGCTGGATTGGCAGCAACGCCTCCTCCTTGTGCGCCTCTACAGGCGACCATCACACCAGTTGGTCAAAAACTACAGGGCTACCCTCTGCACTAACTGCTGCATTATCCCTGTCATGCTCTGGCATGGCTGCTTCTTTGACTGATATCGGCGGAAATATATCCTATTTGGGTAATCGCAGCAAAGAGCTGTTAATGCGTTGGATAGACTACTCCGCCTTTACGCCTATTATGCGAATTTCAACGGCGGACTGTTCCACATCGGAAAAAACCGTTAAAAATAGCTGGCAAATTACGTCAGACGAAGAAACTCTAAAGCATTTTTCATCAATGACACGGCTTCACGCTGGCTTAGCCCCATATTTGCGTGCGATTATCAAGGACAGTGCCATTGACGGTATACCGCTAATGCGTCCTCTGTTCCTGCAGTTCCCAGAAATCAAGGCTTATCGGTATGTTCACGATGCCTATATGCTTGGCTCGGAGCTTTTGGTTGCGCCGTCTTTGGTGCATAGGCAGCGAAATCGCAAGGTATATTTGCCAGAAGGACATTGGAATCTACTGTGGGGCGGACGACATTACCCCGCAGGGGAACACACTGTACCCACCCCAATCGGAAAGCCCCCTGTATTTTACAAGGCTGACGGACGATTTGCCGAGGTATTTTCTTCACTAAACAATGTTTAGGATTTTTCACAGGTTTTGAGCGAAGTCGCCCAAATGGATAGTCAAAATGTTAAATTAAAATATTTAAGGAGCATATTATTATGTGCGAAAACTGCGTAGGACACGAACACGAACACGAGCATGACCATGACCACCACGAGCACAGCCACCACGAGCATTCACATGAACAAAACCAACACAAGGCGTGTGCGATTCAGTGCTTTAACGGCACATGGGATTTGCTTGACAAGCCCGACCGCACTCGTGAAGAAGATATGCTCATGCTTCACACTGCTCACGCTTCACGTTTTCACTGGTCATATTGCGGCACTCATGTAAACCTCCTTCGCGGCGAATGGCAGGTTTCCCGTGTATGCTCCGAGCTAAAGCTTGGCGAAAGCGCACTTTTGCACGGACAATACTGCTATGACCTTTGCATAGAGCACGATGTAAAAGGTTTTGACCTTGCTTTTGCATATGAAGCACTTGCCCGTGCATATGCTGTACTTGGCGATGAAAGCAAAAAATCAGAAATGATTCAAAAAGGCTTAGAGGCCGCCGAAGGCGTTCCTGATAAGGACGATAAGGACTACTGCATTAAAGAACTCAACTCCATTAAATAGTCTGTTGGTCTGTTTTAGCAACGAACTTGACTTGAGGAACTCTTTTTTTGACGTGGTACTTTAACTAATCGTTCATCAACGCTAATTCAGCTTGGATGGTGGGCATAATGCGCAGAAAACACCTTTCTATTGTACTTTCAATTCTTTTTTTGGCGGCATGCACTCCAAAAAGTGAAGCACCACAACCGATACCTGCCAGCGAATACGAAAAAGAATATACCAAACAGCCCTACAATAATGTTGACCGAGAAGCTCGCATTGCAGGGCTTGATTTGCATAGCACAGATTTCAATCCTAACCCCCTCAGCGGAAAATCCGGTGACGTTTCGCAGTACATTTACGAGCCCCTTTACATCGTTAATACTGTTACAGGCGAGCGCACTCCCCGCCTTGCAGAAAGCCTGACCCACTTTCAAAATACCTCTACACTGGTCATTAGAACCGACCGTATGTGGAATGACGGCACAGCCCTCACCGCAAAGGATATTTGGGCTTATTACATACTCATGGGTTCCCGGGCTGAGACAAATTCTTACCTTGATGCGATTAATGTAGTGTCTGATAATACCTTGGAATTTGTCTGGCAGTCCCCTGTTCCGTCATACGAAATGCGCGACCTATTGTTGTCCGAAGGCTGCCAAGGCACTGTGCAGTATGAGTACTTCAAGCAATTTGTGGATACTGCAATGCGTTATATTTCTACTGGTCAAGACTATACAGGTCCTGCAAATGAGCGTCCTGCCTTTGGAGTACAGCTTGATGATTCTGTAAAGATTCAAGAAGCGTCCAATTTTGAGCTTTTCTTGTTTGACGCAAAGACTAACCCTATCGGTACTGGTCCTTATGTTTTAGAGGATGTTGACGCTATCGAGGTTACTCTTGGGAAAAATAAATTTTTCCCAAACTATGCCGATTTACCCTTCTTTAAGCTAAGACTAACTGGAGAAATTCTCACGGACAGACTGGTAAACAGCAGTATCGAGCTTTTTTACGGTACGACCTCTGCTTTTTTAACTAATAATATCCTTGAGGGCAGAAACAAGGTCGATATCCCCTCTCTGGTGGTCTACAGTGTCCCTGAAAGCAAGGCAGTAGGTCTGATTTTTAACAGCAAAAGGCTTTTGGACCAAAAAATTCGTCAGGCGATATGCTTTGGAATTGACCGACCTGCTGTTACCGAAGCCGCTAATTCATGGGCTAAGCCCGCCACATACGGCTCAACAGGAATCCTTCCAAGCTATATCGACAAAGCTCTTACCTCTGCGACTCTTGAAAAACTGACCAAATATGAGCCTAACCCAGTAAAGGTATCTTCGTTGCTCACGGACGCGGGCTGTGTCAAGGAAAACGGGATTTGGCTTGATGCATCTGGCAAGGCTTTTGATTTAGTAATTGGTGCAAATGAATCGTGGGCGCAGGGCGTCAGTGCTTCAAAGACAATTGCCAGTCAACTAACCGAGCTGGGAATTCCGACAAATGCAGTTGCCGTACCAGCAGAAGATTGGCGCAGCCGTGCCGCCGAAGGTGAATTTGATATAACCGTTGATTTTACGGACTGCGCGCTTAATACATTCGACCCCATACGAACACTGGCGACCATGTATAACGTTGATTTACCTGCAAAAGCTTTTCTGCCATCTTTGGATTCGCACCTCTCCCCAGATTACACCCTCAAGGACTTTGACGACAGCAATCTAAACATTGTAAACGCCCTTGAAGCCCTACCGTATGCCGATAATGAACTTCGGCAAGACTTACTTGCGCGGCTTGCGTGGGCGACAAACGAAAGTTGTTGTTCCTTTACACTTTACCAGTCCTATTCAACACTGTGGCTAAATACTGCCACCACAAAGGGATTTCCTTTGGAAAAACAGTTACCAGTGTTGGGCAAGATTATTAATACTTTGTCAGTTGAAACTGATTTAGCTGAAATATCAGATTATATGCTTTTTTCTAACGGACAGCAGTTTATTGACACTGTTTTACGCCCAAGGTAGCAAATTTCTCACTCCACTCATATAATGTAGATGAATACATTATATGAGTGGAGTGTTTTTATGAACTGTCAAGGAAGCTATGTAACCTATACCATCGTCCGAGGGGATACCCTAAACAAAATTGCAGCCCGCCACGATACTACGCCAGTGGCAATTTTGCACGACAACCCGGGTCTTGACCCTCGTAACCTGCGTATAGGGCAAGTTTTAAGCATATGCATTGCTTATGATACCATGGCAGTAAGCGGTTCACACAGAACAGGTATAAGCCCCGAATATGTCATGCTTCAAAACAGACAGCGCACCCTATGGGAACAGCATGTAATGTACACTCGCATGGTTATCATGACTATCGCTGACAGCTTGAGTGACGATGCGGAGGTTACAAAGCGAATTTTGCAAAACCCTCAGGATTTTGCAAATCTTTATAGAAAATATTACGGCGACAATGTCGCTCGGCACATTGCCGAACTGTGGACAGAGCACCTTGTAATAGCTAAGGAAATGTTCCAAAGCTTAAAAAAGGGCAAGTCCGAAGCCGCCGCTGAGGCTGAGAAGCGTTGGTACGAAAACGCTCGCGACATTGCTGAATATTACTCAACCTTCAACCCCTTTTATAATCGGGATATGCTAGAAAAAATGATGTTTGCCCACCTGGATATTGTAAAAAAGGAATTTGACGCACGTCTTGCCAAGCGTTACACCGACGACATCGCCGCATATGATGAAGGCGAACGTCAAGCTCTGGGTATGGCTGACTTTTTCTCCCAAGGCATTGCGAAGCAAAAGTCGAGTATGTTTAGCTAATCTTAATCACTGATTAGTATTAGTAAGCGCGGATTAACCCGATAGTGAAAACGTGCAAGCATATTTTCGTAAAAAATGCCGCTGTATCTTTCGATACGGCGGCATATGTTTACGCTAAATGTCTATTAATATTTACCAAAATCACCGTCTGCATTTGGGCTGTAAGAGCTCTTTGCAGGCATTGCAATTCTCTTTTTGGATGCGCCTGAAGATGACAGTCTTGGTGAAGAGTTTGCGCCTTTGATTTTAAACTGCGAAATCAAACCTTCGAGCATATTGGACTGACTGCTCATTTCTTCGGAAGCGGCGGCACTTTCTTCGGCTGTTGCGCTGTTTTGCTGGACGACCTGCGCTACTTGGTCAATACCGCTGTTAATCTGAACAATACCAAGTGATTGCTCCTCGGAGGAACGAGCGATATCGGTAACAATCATAGTTGATTCGTTGATGCCCTTAACAATTTCGTTCAAAGATAAAGAGGTTTCTTCCGCAATCTTTGCACCAAGTTGAGCTTTTTCCATGGAGTTAGCGATAAGACCGCCTGTATCCTTCGCTGCTGCAGCAGACTTGGCTGCAAGACTACGAACTTCTTCTGCGACAACCGCGAAGCCTTTACCGTGCTGTCCTGCACGAGCTGCTTCAACGGCAGCGTTGAGAGCGAGGATATTTGTTTGGAATGCGATATCGTCGATAACCTTAATAACTTTGTTAATGCTCTGGCTGGCGTCATTAATTTCCTTAACGGCAGTCATCATTTGATCCATTTGGTCTGCGCCCTTCTGAGCGTTGCCTTTTACTGCGTCAGACAGGGATGCGGCTTTTTTAGCGAGAACAGCGTTGTCCTTAGTTTTCTGAGCAATTTCAGAAATGGAGCTTGAAAGCTGTTCAACTGCGGCTGCTTGTTCTGTTGAGCCTTGTGCGAGGCTTTGACTACCATCAGCGATTTGCTTAGAGCCTGTGGCGACCTGCGAAGTTGCGCTATTAATTTCGGAGAACATATCATTGAGGTTATTCTGCATTTTTACAAGAGAAACGCCCAATGTATCTTTGTCAGACAAGGTAACGATATCGCTGGTTAAATCTCCGTCTGCGACTGTCTGTAGTGAAGCTGCTGCACGGCTGATATGCGCCAGTAATCCTCTAAATGCTGTAATTATGTTTCCGACTTCATCTCTATTTTTTGAGTCAATGTCCATTGCGGCGGACAGGTCATGAGGTACGTCTAGGTTGCCGGTGGTGCCAACCTGAGTCATTAAGGTGTTTACGCGAGCTAATGGTTTGCTGATAAGGCTTGAGATATAGAACGCTAAAACTAGCGAGAATATAACAGCTACTACCAGTACTACTACAAGGATGATAGTCATTCTAACAAAAAGTGCTGTGTTCCCGTCAACTGCGGCCTTTGCGCCCTCATTATTTAACTGCGCACATTTAGCTAAATCCGCTGCTAAAGCAACCGCACGTGTGGTGGCATATTCGTTAAGTATAGTCATAGCCTCTGCGTTTTTATTTTGTCCTCCGAGGTCCTTAACGGTTACTGTGATATTATGAAATTCGACAGAATAGTTTTCCTTGAAGCTGGCAAAGGTTTCCTCGTCTTCAGTGGAATCGTCAGTACGATCAATTGTCTTTTCATATGCAGCTATATGACCAAGCATTTCATTTTCCAGTGTTTGCATTTTTGTCACTGCATTTTTAAAACCGTCATCCTCGGCATTATACATAATAAAATTACGAATTTCAACGCGTTGCGCCTGATAATTTACAGCAACATCTCCGATTGCGGCAATTGCAAGTAGATTTGAGGTATACATTTCATCATCTGCGGCGTTAATCTGCGACATACCAACAATGCCAACTCCGCCGATAAAGATAGCTAATACCACAACGAGTAAAAAGCTTACTATAAGCTTAACTGCAATTTTTAAATTCTTCAATTTGAAATCTCCTCAATAATGAAATAATACAACCATGTAAAACCTGACGCGAATAATTCGCCGCATCAGGATCGCGGCCAAGAAACGATATAAGGCGGAATTTTCTTGGCAACTGGCAACCAATGTGCTGTGCCTATAGCACATAAGGTCCTATAGTTTTGCGTCCCAATCTTTCGACTGGTTTGCCCTAACAGCTCGATTCCGCTCCTTTCGTTCTCATATTTCACCAGAAAAAGACACACAATGTCATAATTATTGCATTATATCATCTATGTAAAAAGCTGTCAACATTTTTTTATGCAAAAATCATATTCTCCGCTTCTTAAAACCTTTATAACCTTAAACTAATTGCGGAAAAACTACACTTAACACATACGCTTTTTAGGACGAGTGACCCTTACTCGTCCTAAATATTTCTTTTATGTAAAAACTATGAAATAGTAAATCGCCTCGTCTCTGTTTTTATAACAAATTGTTCGTATAATGCTTCATGGACTTTTTTAAAGGTCGCTGAATCAAATCTGCTCTGCAGATACTTTTTCCATCTCACATCATACCCGTCAACAACCACATCCTCTTGCTCTCCAAGAAAGTCTTTAATCTCCGTTTCGACAGCGTCTAGCCTGTCTTCAAGCTCTTTTATACTTCGCTTTAGTGATTTATATTCAGAAACCTGCTTTGATAATGGGTGCATTATATCATCCCTTCATAAATTAATGTGGCTTTTTCAATGAGAATTATAATAATAATATGTAAAATTTGTTAATTAAAGAACCGATTTATTTTAGGTGCAAATAATAGACAAGCCATTGAGCGATAATGCTCAATGGCTCGTCTATTATTGTATACTGCTAAAGGAAGAATTGAGGTTTTATGCTGTGCAAAGCTCCTTTGTTGGCGTTTCTCGCCTTTACCGATAAGACCAAGTTTCCATTGACGAAGCTTATTGTTCTTAAATTCAGGGGATTTTGATATTAAAATTAGACCCGTAATCTGAATGCCAATTGCAATTCCCAGCAGAAGTCCATGGACAAGGACAGTTACTTCAAAAAAGTTATTTGCAGTTTGAATTGCGGCAAATAAAAGCGTACCAAGTCCGAATACTGTGTAGGATGTGTTTTTTTTCATTATGATTTCCCCTAAAATTTATTGCGATAGTAAAGTTTTAACATTAAACGAATGATAACAACAAATGCTACTGCACCTAAGAGAGTTAAAAACACCTTTTGGTCAAAATACCCTGAAATTACTGCCGCTACAACTAAGCCGAAGGTGACCAGCTCCATTCCCACTGAGCCTGATTTCTGCTGAATCATCAGCGTTCTTTCGTCCGTTTCTTCAATGTAAATTTTCTTTAATGCCTCTTCATTTCTAAGCGTAGCACTGTATCTGACTGTGTAGTAGACAAGGACTATTTCCACTGTTAAAAAGATACCCGCCTGAAATCCCCGTATAAAATCCGAAATATGGGTATCATCATGATTTAGAAAAAGCATAAGGGAAGCCATTATCAGCGAAAACACTATTAACATTGTGCAAATATAAATAACTCTCTGCCGTAGTTTTTGCTTAAACTGTTCCACTAAAAAAACAACTCCTCTTCGGAAAAATCAAAGACTTCTTCGATGGTTTTTCCAAAATATTTTGCAATTCGATATGCTAGAACTAACGACGCAGTGTATTTTCCAACCTCCAGCGAGGTTATTGTCTGCCGTGTCACCCCAACGGCAAGTGCTAACTCCTCTTGTGACAGCTTCCGCTCCTTCCGAAGCTCCGGAATCATTGTTTTCACCTCATCACCTCAATTTCAATCTGTGACTGACGTTTTCTTATTAAAATGCATAGCTTGCTTTGCATTTTTAGTATAGTATACTTTGCATCAAATGTCAAGCGCGCTTTGCAAAAAAGATAATATTTATTTTGTATCTCTTATTCCTTGGCAACTTATTATACAGGAAGTATAATAAAGCATATTCCTCAACGGTTAAACTACAACAATATCTACATATAGTATCGGAGCAGCGAAAATGAACGCACTAAAGAAATCGCTGTCTGTTTTTATCAGCATTCTCTGTTTACTCGTTCTACTGTCGCCGCTCGTATTTGCTAATATAGTTTCGATAAAAACGAAATGCTGACGCAGGTGCCTTTGTCTACGGCTGAGGTTATGCTAACCTCATGCCCTAGCTGTTTTGAGATATGCTTTACCATGGCTAAGCCGATACCAGTGGCATTTCTGTCTGACCGTCCGTTTTTTCCAGTGTAAAAAAGCTCGAAAACCCTGTTTATATCCTCCGGTGATATGCCGATACCTTCGTCACTTATTTTTAGGACTGTTCGCTTACCCTCAACTGCTATGTCAAAATACACCTTGCCTTCGGGCTTGCTGTATTTTATCGCATTGGAAATAATCTGTTCAAGGATATAGGTACACCACTTTTTGTCGGTGTATACTAATGCCGTCCCCTCGCAGAGCCTTGGATACACGGCTGAGTATATAAAGTCTCGGCGTTTTTCATTAATAACAGCACTTAACAGCTCATGTAGCTCAATACATTCAGGCACATAATCGTTAGAAAACTCATCTAATCTGAGTACATTTAACGCCTGTTCTAAATTCTTTTTCAGCTTTTCATTTTCTGAATTTATATCCGCAAGTACTTCTTGACTGTCTTTAGCGCAGGCAAGCTCAATCACTGCAACTGAGGATTTCATGTTGTGAATAAAACTGGTGAACAGCGAATTTCGCCCCGCAAGCTTCTGATTCATATCGGAAATTACAGCTCCATGCGACTTGTGCAGCCCTTGAATCGCTCTAAAAATCTCCTGCTCCTTGCCGCTTTCGCCGTAAAACTCGCCGTCGCCTGATTGAATAACAGCTTCAAGACTTTTGTAAAAGCTATTGAGGGCAAACGCTTTAATCGAAAGATATACCAAAAGGCAAACCGCACTTAAAACAATGGGATAGAAAACATATACTTTTTCTTGCATAAGGTTAAAAATCAATATCAACACTGCGGCGTTCACACAATGGGCGAAAATTGCTTTTCGTTCGCTCTCAAGCGTTTTGTATATCAGACGCATTAAGGGCATAACCCACACCTCTTTTTGTATTGATTGCTCCGTCTAGCCCAAGCTCAGACAGCTTCTTTTTCACCCTTGTAATGTTGACAGTGAGGGTGTTGTCATCCACAAAGCTGCTATCATCCCACAGTTCCTCTAAAAGCTGTTCCCGCGTCACAATTTGTCCGCTGTTGCGCATCAAAATCCGCAAAACCTTGTATTCATTTTTTGAAAGCTCAACAGACATCCCTTGATGGCACATGCTCATTGTGTCCTCGTCAAGGCTGAATGTGCCAGAGGTCACTTTTGAGGCTTGACTGTCCGTCCGTCTGAGCATGGCGTTTATTTTCGCCAGTAAAACCCCGATGGCGAAGGGCTTTGTAACATAATCGTCAGCCCCCAGCTCCATTCCTCGGATTTGCTCACTTTCATCGTTAAGTGCGGAAATAATTATTATGGGAATCTTGTAATGCTTTCGTATCAGCTTTAAGTAATAAAACCCGTCAAATTTCGGCAGAGTAATGTCCAGTAATATAAGCTTCGGGGCAATGGATGCCACAGTATCAAGTACTGCGTCGTAATCCTTCACAATATGAGGCTCAAAATCGTACGCACTTAAGTAATCGCATATATATTTTTGAAGCTGTTCATTGTCCTCTATCAGCAACACCCTGTTCATTTTTCACTCTCCTATCGCAATGTCCGCCAAACAAATGCGAATTACGTTCACATTAGTCCAGCGGACATACTTATTCTCTTAACTAATTTGCCGTCAGCTTGCCGTTTTCCATTTTGTACACTGTGTCTACAAGGTCAAGAATGCGCACATCATGGGTGACAATAAGTGCCGCCTTGCCAAACTTTTTCGTTTCCTTGCGAATAAGCTCAACTACTTGCCTGCCACGTTCGCCGTCCAAACTTGAGGTCGGCTCGTCCGCCAAAATAACATCAGGCTGATTCATAAACGCACGGGCAATGGCGACTCTCTGCTTTTCGCCTACCGAAAGCTGTTTTGGGAATGCTTTGAGACGATTTGATAAGCCTAAATCCGACAAAAGGCTTGCCGCATAATCATTTTTACTGCTCTTTGAGTATATTTTGCTCATAAACTCCAGTTGTTCCTTCACCGTAAGGAACGGTACTAGCTGATGAGTTTGAAAAATGAAACCGATTTGTTCTCTGCGAATTTTCGTCCAATTCTTCTTATTTTCAGCAGAGATAACAGTGTCTCCGATTGTAACGTTACCCGAGGTGGCAGACAGCAACGCTCCCGCGATAGAAAGCAGTGTCGTCTTACCTGAGCCTGACGGACCTAAAATCGCAGCAAATTCGCCGGGTTTCACCTTTAATGAAACATTCTGCAAAACATTGCTTATGCCTTCGCCGTCCTTATAAGTCTTTGAAACATTATTGATTTGTAATGCAAACTGTCCCATTAATCGTTACCTCCGATTGCAATAATAGGGTCAACCTTTGACACCTTTATCAGTGTAAACAGGCTGCTTACAACCGAAATAATCACAAATAAGGCAGAAATAAAGCAGGCTTCAAGTACTGTTAATGCAAAGGGCATTTTCGCAGGCATCATAGCCGCCATCCCAAAGGTAAGCAAATCACCGATGAGAACGCTGCAACCGGATATAATCAAAACCTGCCAAAAAATCATTGCTGAAATCGTTTTCATAGATGTACCAATTGCCTTTAGTGTTCCAAACTGACCAAGTCTCTGGATTGTGATAACATAGAAGAATATTCCCAGAATAACCGCCGAAACCACCAATAAAACATATAGGATCATACGAATCGTGGTTTGTTCCTGAGCATGTCCAGGAATCTTGGAAATTATATCGTTTTTGCTGAGCACGGCAATGCTCTCATTGTCTGCAAAGCCTGTGGCATCAGCGTCAGCGTCCTTTATGGCGACGGCGTTGTATGGCACTTCTGGGTTATTTGTCAGCTTACTGCGCATGGCTTGATATGTTCCAATTGTCATAACGCCCACGGAGGAGTGACCATAGCTTTCGCCCTTTGTAAAGCCCACTACCTTTAATGGAGTGTCTGAGGCGACGTCTTTTATAGTATCACCGATGGCAATGTCTTCGTCAATGAAGGTGTTGTTTAGGATTATTTCGTTCTCACCCAAGGTTTCGCTGCCGTCTATGACGTTTACCATCATAAAACTGCTGGTGTCAATTGCTAAGTATGTGCAGTCAATTTTTGTGTCGTCTCCTGTTTTGCTGATGGCTGTTCTCTGTAGGTTAAAGGCTGTAACCTCGCCGTAAAATGCGTCAATTTCGTCAACCTGAGCCTTGCTAAGCTCTGAACGGGTTATTATTTCGTCTGAATCTTCGGAAATTGCGTAAAATGCACCATCGCTGTTTTTTATGGTTGAGCTGGTTGCAGCCGCTAATCCATTGGCAAGTCCGCCAAGAAATAGCACCATAAAAGTCAGCAATACAAGAATTCCGGTTATTAGCCCGTACTTAGTCTTGTAGTACCGCAGTTCTTTCCACGCTAAAAACATACACACACTCTTTTCTTACCCATTTTTTATTTCTGTCCGCCACAGGCTGAAATCACCCATTGTGACACCGCAGTATTCTCAAGTATATCACTGCTGGCAAAATCAGTCAAACATAAAATGAATTTTCTTCAAAAGTTTTGTAGAATTTAGATAATATTATTGCATTTTAATTCCAATTCATATATACTTTTCTCAAGCAAGTACTTCTAATCTGTTCGCGAGAATATGCTTGCATATTCTCGCGAACAGCGCAGCTTTTATCAACATAATGCATGATAGTTAGTTGACTATCTTGGTTTGCGATAATATATTAACAATCGGAAGGATTATTTAATATAATTCCTGTCGCAATCAGCACGTCGATATTTTCTTTTGTATAATCATACCATGTTACCCCAGCTTTTTTGCTTTGACTTTTGATGGCTTCATTAAATTCGTCTTTTGTAGCATTCTTTTGATTAACAAAATATAATGCTTTTTGATTATTGTCGGCATCGTAATCCGATTTAGAATAAGTTATCTTATCAATGGCGAACGGATACTCTGCGAAAGTAGCTTTGCCAAATCCGCTGTCTGCTGAACCACTAGAAAAAGAAAACGTTCCATCAGTCTTTAAATCCATGAAAGCTCTATACGGTATGGTATAGCCGTAAACCCCTTCGTATTGATTGGTTGCAACATGATATTGAATGCTTAACACCTCGTAATATAAATCATTGTCGCCCGATGACAACACAAGGATAACCTCTGAGATACCATCGGCATCAATATCAGAGAATGCATATTTCGTAATCTTTATAGAATCATCACCAAATGAAGTGACTAATTGGTCAAGCGTCACCCTTTTGCTATCATCTGTACTATAAAAATCCTGATTATTTAGCATAATTGACATACATGAGCCTAACAAATCAATTTGCTTACTATACTCGTTCCAGTAATTGTCTCGTATTATACTATTATCATTATATATTTTTATATTGATAATTAAAACGTCATAGCTGCGTTTCATGGTGGTTGCTTTTTCAAAATCATATCTATCAGTATCGCTGTTTTTTGTATCTATCCAAACAGAATAATCTCCGTACGAAAAAAAGATCCAACCCATATCTGGACCATCTTCGAGTACATAGTTGTAATCAAAGATTTCATTATCACTTAAAAACTTCTCTAAAGGCATCTCTTCTTCTGTTTCAGGGTACATTTCACCAATGGTTGATACGATTCCGGCACATCTAAGCTGTTCACCGTATTCATCACCGAAATCTATTAAGTACGGTATATCATGCGTACCAAAGAAAAAGTAAAGAAACTTACCCTCAGGTATACCCAGACACTTCCCAGTGGCACCTGGAATAGTAAAATCCCGATATTCTATATCGGTGTTTTCTTGCTTAATTAAATTGACGGTTTTACCAATTTCGTTAAGGCTGTCTACCTTAGGAATGGCATTCACTCCTTTCGGTTTGTTCGTCGGCTCTATCGATGTACTCGGTGATGTATCAGCTGACGGCGATACAGGTGCCGCAGATGCCGACACAGACGGAGTGGGTGAAAATTCTTGTTCCTCTCCAGAAACTGTTGGTAAAGAAGTATCTGGTGACGGCGACTTACTACAAGCTGTTAATGCAAGTAATAATGCGATGGACACTACAAAGGTTGCAAATCTTATACATATCATTTTCAAAATCCCCTTTCTACAATAAATTTGTGTACAAAGCACGACAGCCAGATGTGTCTTCAGTCTTTCGCCTAGACTACATAAAAGGGTTCTTATACTATAGCCAACCAAACTTGCAAACCTGCGGCAAATGTCAGTGGTAAACATTACTCTTTACAATACCATGATTTCTTGATAAAATACAACCCCTCGTAATTATACTTAAGGAGATATCAGAATGGAATTTATGCAAGCCTTCCAAGAAATTATGACAAATACTCGTGAAATAGCTCTGGCAACCTCTGTTGATCACAGCCCAAACGTCCGCATTGTAGACTACTACTGGTGCAATCAATGCAACGTTGTTTACTTCTGCACCATGAAGCAAACCGCCAAGGTCGCAGAGCTTGAAAAGAACTCTAAGGTCTCATTTATCACTGTCCCTGTAAACACTATGGCGTTTGTCCGCGTCTCAGACGCGGTTGCAAAAATCAGCTCTAAGTCAATGGAGGACATGAAGGACACATTTGTGGGAAAATATCCTCAGTTTGAAGGTATGTTCGCAATGGGGCTTGATAAATTCGAGCTTTATGAAATTACCTTTACAACCGCAAATGTAAGCCGCAACTTCGGCGACTTCGGTCAAATCACACTGTAGAATACATAAACCTATGACAAAGCCCCCACATATGCGGGGGCTTTTGCATACTATGGAGAGACAGAGGTTGACGGCACTTCTACCGGTGTTATGTCTTCTAGCTGGTCCTCAAGGTCGTTATATTTAGTATTCAGCACGATAATGTCAATACGGCGGTTAGCGGCTCTGCCTTCTGGCGTATCATTGCTTTCAACAGGCTTAAACTCCGCATAACCGACAGCAACCAGTTTTTCGGGACTAATCCCAACATTGGAAATGAAAATTCTAATGACAGAAGTTGCGCGAGCAGAGGACAGCTCCCAGTTCGTTGGGTATTGCAGAGGATTTGTCGGCACATTATCCGTATGACCCTCTACGCGAATGTAGTTTTTCATGGATCTGAGCGTTTCGCCAATTTTAACCATGGTTTCCTCGTACTCAGGTTTTAGTGCTGCCGAGCCGGGGGCAAACAATATGGCATTGCTAAGTCTTAGCACAAGTCCTCTATCGTCAATAAAGGTCTGAACGCTGCCCTCCAAGCCTTGATCTTTGAAGTATGTTTTAAGCTCAGCCTGCAAGGATAAAAGAGACATCATTTCATCGGTATTAATAGGAGAAAAGCTTGGCAAACCGTTGCCGTCATCGGGATTAAGAATGCCGCTGCCACCTGGCTGAACGCCCGTGCTATCTCCGCCGCCTGCCTGCTCGCCATATAACTCAGTGCGAAATGCAGCTGCCATTGCGTCAAACTTTTCCTGATCTACTTGGCTGGATGCGTAAAGGACTATAAACAAAGCTAACAAAAGTGTTAAAAGGTCGGCGTACGGAATCAGCCAGCTTTCATCCGGATGTTCCTCATGTTCCTCATGATGCGCTCTTTTTGACATGTCGTGTTCCGTTTCTCCGATGCATAAATATTGTAATGCCAAGCTTTTCGACATCATCGGAAATTGAAAAGCATTAATATGTTACATAACATGAGCCATTACTTCTATGGCGTTTCAGCTATTCTATCCCTTAGTTTTTTGCTTTAAGTATTTTTCACGCTCAGTCAGTGATAAAAATGTAATGCATTTTTCTTCGACTTCAATGGGGCTTTCACCGCCAACAAGACACATAATGCCTTCCATAATAATGGTATTTGTAAGTGCCTCATATTTTGATTTACGCTTTAGCTTGTTTGCAAAGGGATGCCACAATACGTATCCGGTAAAAATACCGTAAATAGTCGCCATAAAAGCGGCGGAAATAGCATTTCCGAGGGCTGCTTGGTCAGACATGTTACCCATGGCGGCAATCAGACCGACAACGGCTCCCAAAACGCCTAGCGTAGGTGCGTATGTACCTGCTTGGGTAAAAATTTGAGCATTTGCAGCGTGTCGTTTTTCCATTGCGGCGATTTCTTCCGCCATAATATCATTAATCGAGTCGCTGGACATACCTGATACTAACAATGAAAGACCTCGTTTTAAAAACGGGTTTGGTGCGGCGTCAATCTTACTTTCAAGGGAAATCATGCCTTCCTTACGGGCAAAATAGGCATATTCCATTATTTGATTGATTAGGTCAATGTTTGAAACAGTTTTTTTGTCTGTAAATACCATCCCAAACAGTTTTCCGATATTTTTCGCATCCTTAAGAGGAAAAGCATTAAGCACAGCACCAGTAGTTCCGATTAGAATCATAAAAATAGCTGCCGGATTACCCAGCGCCGAAAACGGCACATGCTTAAAGTGCATACCTCCAAGCAATCCAACAACTGAAAGTATAAGTCCTATAATCGTTGTAATATTCATTCAAAACACCATCCTGATAATTCTACTCCTAATAATAACACATCTCGAGCACAAATGAAAGATACAATTGTTTAAAATTATTGTTAATTGTAGCCAAATATTGGAGAAAGCGAAAACATTCTGAAAACTGTATAAAGGAGCTGCACTTGGCAGCTCCTTTATGCTTAACGAGTGCTTAGCGATTGCTTAGGATTGAGTAAAGGATTACGGCAATTTCTGAACGAACCGCTGCATCTTTAGGTCTTAGTGTGCTGGATTCGCTGACAAGTCCTGTTGCAACAAGGGAATCGATTGCAGTGCGGAAATATGTTGCAAATTGGCTGTAGTCGCTGTAGCTTGAAGCGGTTACGCCTGACTGTGTTGCAGGAAGTGCGCTAAGGCTCTTGATTGCGTTGTAGGTCATTTGGTACATTTCTGCACGAGTGATGTTTAAGTTTGCGGAGAGCTTGTTGTTGCCTGTACCTGATGTGATGCCTAAATCTCTTGCTACATGGTACCAGTCTTTTCTGTACTCTCCTACGTCTGTAAATGTAGCCACGGTGCAGTTATACGAATCAACAAAATCCTGTGTGATTCCGAAGCTTCTCATGAGCCAGATGACGTAGTCGCCGCGTTTTAGAGTTTGGCTTGCTCCGAAGCTGTTGTCGCCTACACCCACAGTGATACCACGGGCTGCGATAAAGTCAACCGCTGCTTTAGCATTGCTGGAGGTTGCAACGTCTTTAAAGCTAACTACGTTGTAGCCGATTGCATAGGTTGAAAAATGGCTCGTTTCAAAGCTTATGCTGCCATTGCTGTAATGTCCCACTGTTGGAATTGTTGCTCCGCTTCCGTCTACGTAGTAAACTACAACCGCATTTGGGTTTTCGTTTACACCTAATGTATATGGAAGTTTTACTTTTGCCTTGCCGTCATCGAAATCTTTAATCTCTTTTCCTTTTTCATCGGTGATTTCAAGCTCGACAACTGTGCGTCCGCCAATTAATGCTTGTGCGGCTGATGGTAAGCCTGCGGTGCTCTTGGCTTCGACGACGAGGGTAAACAAAGCGTTTACACCTGTTCCCAATTTATCTGCAACTGTTGTTAATGCTTTATGGTCAAGGGCGACGTCGCCTAATTCTGTTTTAATATTAATAGAGAAGTTTGATTCGCTAGCCATTTCAGCAATAACATTTGCTGGAATAACCAGCTCTTGATGGCTAACTGCCGTACCGCTGCTTAGTAAGGATGTCACGAAGGTTACGACGACATTACTTGCACTTGCAGCTTTTGCTGCATCAATGGCGGCTTGGGCTGCTTCTTCGCTGATTTCAGCGTATACCTCGCCCATTGAGTTTACGTTTGTCACTGCAACGGCTGAAACTGCGACATCGTTGCCATTTACGATTGTTTCTGGCGTGGTTTCGTCCTCAAGCCAAGTTTGTCCGCCTTCAACATCCTGCCATGAAAGCATTTTGTTTTTAGGGAAGGTAATCATTTCTGGTTTCTTGTCATAGGTAAAAGCTGCGTCAACATTTGCCCAGGGTGCAACAAATATTCTGCCTGCATTGCCCGTTGTTCCTATAATTGTATCAGCAGGCGCAATCAATTTTCCGTATACATAAAGTCTGCCAGAAACATGAAAACGGGTTTCTTCTGATGGGGCTTCGTTTTCAGGCAGATACGCTTGCAAAGCTGAAACATCGAGAGTTGCATTTTTTTCAATTGTTAAGGAATCTGTTTTGCCAAGACCGAAACGTCCGTTTAAAGTAACTTTATCTTCTGAAGTGTTACCAGAAATCACGATATCAGTTTTTGAGGCTGAATAATCAAAGGTAACTGTTGCTTGTCCGAATGCGTTAAACAGTGCAGGTGTTCCTGTTGGAGCTAAAATGCTACCGTATACCGCACCTGCTTCAAATAAAACCTTGCTGGTAAGTGTACCCTCAATGTTTATTTCGCCCACCGAGCCAGCGATAACAATTGTGTCTGCGGTAATTTGTTTGCCCTCTGCCACTGTAATTGCATTGACAGACACGCCTTCTTCGACTAGCTCAATTTTTTCCATTGCGGAAAGATTTGCAGAGTAGTCAAGAGTGATGTCGCCGATGGACTGTCCGCTGGAAAAATGAAGGGATGTAAGCGGATTGTTTAAAACAATGTCAATGTTTTGAGTATCCTCACTGGTTGGAGCTTCATCTTCGTAAACCGCAGCGGGTATACCAACGCCGACAATATCTCCCACTTCGTATGTAATCCCGCCGAACTCAATATCAAGCACTCCTTGTTCGCCCACAAGAGCGATATTAATGAGGTTTTTTTCTGTTGGCATGTCGCCTTGGAACATTTCGTCTAGTTTTTCGCTAATACCTTCGGGCAATGTTTCAACGGCTTGGTGTTCGTAAACCTCTGTGGCACCTGGCGGTGAAAAGACGGCTTCCATTTGCCATTGACCATCGTTCCAGACTGTATACCAGTTGTAGTCAATATTGACCGCTTCTTTTATTGCAGGGTTTGAGATGTAGTTTGGATCAAGCGCAAGCGATTTCGGGGCCGCAGACATTACACAACCGAGCACCATTAGTCCTGACATTGCATTAGCGATTAATTTTTTCATCATCGTTAAGTGTTCCTCCATAATTATGTTTTATTGTTTCGCTATATGTATTAAAACACATTTATCGGGAACAATCAATGCAATAATGTTGTAAAAAATGTAAATAGAAGCGTCAATTTTGCAACATTTATCAAAAAATCAAAATTAAGCTTAAAATGGATTAATGTTCCACGTTTATTCTAAAAACTATAACACATAATATGTTTGCGCTGAAAGATGAAGTGCAGAAAACCTTTGTACTTGATTTTTTAAGCGAAATATAAAAGATATCATTTATATATTTAATATGATATCTAAAGATTTACAGGAGTGAATTATTAAAATGGCTAGTAATAAATATGTTGTCCCAGAAGCAAAGGAATCAATGAACAAATTCAAAATGGAAGCCGCTACAGACGTAGGCGTTACCCTTAAAAACGGCTACAACGGCGACTTAACAAGCAAACAAGCAGGTTCTATCGGCGGACAAATGGTTAAGAAGATGTGTACCATACGAACTGCGAGTTATGAGCGGAAGAATCGGAGTTTGGTAGGGCATGTGCAGACGGTGCAGTATGCGGCGAGGCTATGTACATAAAACAAATGGATGCCAAGTTAGTTTGACTTGGCATCCATTTCGTTATTTACTTTTAACAA
>JAVBKA010000054.1:0-8645 GCA_031546715.1 Oscillospiraceae bacterium
GAACAAAGTTCGCCCCTACGCCGATTCACCGAAAAGTCAGCAACCCCACAGAGGACGGCAAGAGCAGAGCCCTTGCCCTACAACCTAATACAACCCTACAGTGCAACACAACGGTACAACCTACTAACAAAATTTAATGTCGATAAAAACAAATACCGATTCTAGGGTGAATCGGACGTGAGCAACCACCATGCACAGCAAACGTTCTATGGGCATGTGGGCGACAAAAAGGGTGCTTTGCTTCCTTTAGCACCCTTCGTAAAGGAAGTGCCCCCGCGGCATGAGCGGAATGAGAAAAAATATGCGATTATCCAAAGTGCAACAAACCTCGGGCGAACAAAGTTCGCCCCTACAACCACCACGCCCAAGGTGTAGCATCCCCGAGGGACGTGCGCAACGCCGCTACGCTGTGTTGCGTTTTTCTTCTTACGATTATTTGGTTCGTGCGGCTCAAGGACAGTTATCGAGCCTTGCGAGGCTCGATAAAAGGCGTTGCCTTTTAAAACCTTGAGCTTTTGAAAAAGCTCAAGCAAAACTTTCAACATGTATAGCGACACAAAAAACGCTTGCAACCTCTTGGTTGCAAGCGTTTTATATTAGGGTTAATTACTTCTTGTTTGCGTATGCATCTTGAAGAGCTGCAAGGAACTCACCAACGCCAATTGTAACCTTTGATGTAAGGTCAGCTTCGTCTGGTGCGCCTTCAGTATTTGTCTTCATTTTGATAACATCGTCATACTTTTTGCCTACTGCCCATTGGCAGAAAGACTCAGCTTGAACGTTCCACTCAGCAATAGCTCCGCCGTACTTAACCATGTTATAGTCTGCGCCAAGCTCGTTCTTTGTCTTAACGTCGCCTACGCCAGCAAGTGCGCCGCCTGTGAAGTCAGTGTTGACTTGAGCTGAATCAATAGACATAGCTGTGATTGTTCCGTCTGCTGCAAATGATACTGCGGCAAAGTATGCGTTGACCTGTGACTTGCTTACACCGTCAGCAGATTTGTCTGTAAGTGTTACAGGTGCATTGCCAAGACCTGATGCTGCTGTTTCAGCGGAATCGTCTTTTTTGTTGGCGTATGCATTCTTAAGAGCTTCGATGAAATGTCCTACATCGATTGTAACCTTAGATGTAAGGTCAGCTTCGTCTGGTACTGAAGGATGCTCATCGTCTTTTGCTTTTGTTTTCATGGCGATGACATCTTCATACTTTTTGCCTGTTGCCCATTGGCAGAAGGATTCAGCTTGAACGTTCCACTCTGCAATAGCTCCGCCAAACTTAACCATGTTGTAGTCTGCGCCTTGCTCGTTCTTTGTCTTAACATCGCCTGCACCTACAAGTGCGCCACCTGTGAAGTCAGAGTTGACTTGTGCACAGTCGATAGTCATTGAGTTGATTGTTCCGTCTTCTGCAAATGTAGCTGAGCAGAAATATCCATTGACTTGTGACTTGCTTACGCCGTCAGCAGATTTGTCTGAAAGTGTGACAGGTGCGTGTCCAAGACCGGTAGACGTCTTGCCAGCGACTGCTGTGCCTGAATCTGTTGGTGCTACGCTTGCACTTGCTGCAGTGCTTTCGCTTGGGCTTGGGCTAGAGCTGGTGCTTGGTGATGTTGGAGTTGATGGTGACGGTGAGCCACCGCATGCTGCAAGCGTAAAGGATGCAACAATGACAATTGCCAGTAAAATAGCTATGCGTTTTTTCATTTTCATTTTCTCCCTATAATTTTTATATTCACAACAACCCTAATCAAGGCTGTAATGACCTAGTATCAAGGCTGACACAGCTTACGCGCTCAACCAGTTAAGCAGCTCAAGCAGCTCTGCTTTAGCGGGCTTATTAGGTAGCTTATCAAGCTCATCAGCACATTTTTTGACGTAACGCCTTAATATATTCCTTGCACCTTCAATTCCGTCTGGTAATAAAAGGGGCAAAGTATACACGCCGTTAATTTCGTCAATTCCGGCAGGTTTTCCAGTTTCTGCGGCACTTGCTTCCATATCTAAGATATCATCACGGATTTGAAATGCAATACCAAAGTGCAGACCAAACCGACCAAGTGCTTTTGTAATCTTTTCATTGCACTTGCCCGAAAATGCGCCGCCAGTGCAGGACGCGGCAAACAACAACGCCGTTTTGCGAGTAACTCTATAAAGATAACGAGCAGGTGTGGGCTTAACAAAACGCGACCGATACTGCTCGATTTCACCTGAGCACATGGCCTTAATCGCACGAGCCATCTCAACCACCGGAGCTTGGTCAAGACCGCTTTGCGCCAATAATAAAAGTGCTTTTGAAAGAAGAAAATCACCCGTATAGACCGCCACGTGAGTGCCTTCTGTTGAATTGATGGTAGGTTCTCCGCGTCTAAGGTCTGCGCCGTCAATAATATCATCGTGCACCAGAGAGGCGGTGTGTAAAAGCTCCACTGCACCTGCCACGCCAAAGACACTGTTCCGATTATACTTTCCGAAGCTGGCAGCCAAAACTGACAGCCTTGGACGGAGACGTTTTCCTCCGGCACTCACGAGGTCAAGACCTGCTTTTTCTTCAAACCTTCCGGTTTTAGAAGAAAAGCAGCCCTTTAAAAACTCCTCAAATTGCTGAAGCTCAGTGTCGGAGAAGCGTTTCTCCGACACTTGTGAGCCTTCATTTGTTATTTGTCGTCCCAAGGGCTGAATGCTCCTTTGAATTTCAGTTTGCATGAGCCAGTTTTCATCCAGCGTTGGTACGCATTGTTGAAGTACGGAACTGCATAGTGGTCAAGTCCGAATGCACGACCTGCTCCGCCCATTACGGCGATAGAGGCAAACAGCATCCACCAAGATTCCTGATACAGACCTGTTGAGGTTAAGAACATAACCATTAAACCAGTTGACACGACGGAGGCTGGGAAGTTGAAAATACCGCCGATGAGGCATAGTCCAACGCCAAGTTCCATGATAACTACGAGAATTTGGAAGAACATTGCAAGTCCGTCTGTACCGACGACGACATATTTGCAGAACCAGTTAACAATGTCAAAATCGCCGTAGTGCAGAATCTGAATCTTAGCAAAAAGCTTGTGTGCGATTTCTGAACCGTCTGCGGCAACTTTTTGAATTTCTTTTCCAAGGTTGAAATCGATTAAACCAAAGATATTTAGGCGGAAAATCTGCTCATTGACAGTTTCCCAAACGCCGCCGCCTGCATTTGTAGCAGCACTTGTAGCATCTCCAGCGGCTTCCTTGACTATTCCGAGGAATGCGGCAAGCTTAGGCTCTGTAAACCAGTGCTCAGTGACCTTGACTATGCCTTCATACAGCCACATAACGCCGAGGAACATACGAAGCGGGAAGTTCCACCATGCTTGCATTTGTCTTGACCAGTGGTTTTCAAGGAAGTGACGTTTTTGTCTTTTGTAAATAAATTCATCATAGAAGTACTTTGCGACGCCGCCAGGACCGACAATGCCCCACAAATAGTGAGCATTGACTAAGTATTTCATTATAATCGAAAGCCATACAGGGAATTTTATGCCCATTAGGTCAGAAACGGCAAAGAAAGAGCCTACGCAAACCATTGCGCCGTGGTTTACAACCTTTACCTTTTGCTTTTGCGACCCCTTTAGGTCAGCTAAAATGTTTTCAGCCGCGCCTTTACCTGTTCCTAGAGCGGTTTCAACCATTGCAGGGTGCATTGTGCCTTTTTCAGCGTCTAAAACTAAGCCGCCGATATCACCGATAGCGTAAACGTTTTTGTGAACAGTTTCACAATAGTCATTGACATCAAGACGTCTTGCGCGTTTTTTCTCAACATCCATGCCCTCAACGTCAGAATGCGCGCGGACACCAGCTGTCCATATAACGGTTTTTGATGGGAAATGCTCAGAACCAGCGGTAACGCCGTCAGCAGTGACGGATTTAACGCCTGCGCCCAGCGTAATTTTAATTCCCATTTTCTCCATTTTCTTGTGAGCTTTGACAGAGAGCTTACCGCCGAAAATCGGAAGAACCTTGTCCATAGCGTCAACAAGACGGAGAGTTATTGCACTGCGGTTAATACCGAATTCCTTAGCTAAATCCCTTGTATAATAAGGAAGCTCGCCAATCATTTCACTGCCTGTAAAGCCTGCGCCTACGACAACGAAGGTCAGCAATGCTTGACGTTCTTTATCGTTTTTGCATTTTACGGCTTTTTCAAAGCATTCGCGGATATGTGCGCGAATTTTCAATGCGTCCTCATATGACCATAAGGTAAAGCTATTTTCCTGTGCGCCTTCGATACCGAAGAAATTAGTCTCAGAACCTTGGGCAAGGATTAAGTAGTCATATTTGTACTCTGTGCCATCGGAGCATACTTTTTTTGCGGCAAAGTCATATTTAACAATTTTGTCTTTAATGACCTCGATGTCCGTGGCGTTGAAAATGCGTCTGAGTGGTATTATTATGCCGTCCTCAGAAATACGGTTTCCAGCGACCTCGTGAAGCTCGGTAAGTAAGGAGTGATAGTCATTTTTATCAATGACAGTGATTTGCAAGTCTGAAAACCCGGCTTTTTTGCGTTTTTTGCGAAGCGTCATAGCTGCATGTATGCCAGCATAACCTGCGCCGACGATTACCACGCGTTTACCCATTGGTAACAACCTCCTGAGAACATATTTTATTTATTTATTGCACCATTGCATATTATAGCACCTTTTATCTGCCTTTTCAATAGTTTATAGTAAATTTTAGTAATTATGCATTTTGTTTTTATTTAGACATGATTTCTGCCATGTCTATTTAGACTGTTTACTGCTGAAAATTGGTAGACATAATTTTTATAAAATGTAATTATGCTGTTGAAATATCCATTTTTATGTAATATAATGTAGGTTACCGCTGAAACCGAAAATCTTTTGCGTGACTTTTTGCGTGACTTTTTGCAGAGATTTTTGCAGAACTTTATGCAGAGCTTTTAACAACAAATTCTCGAGATGTTTCACGGGACGTAAAATAAATTAATAGGGGAGACTACGTATGTTTTCAACAAAATCAACCATAAAGATTATAACGGTTATTCTCCCCATGCTAATACTATTCGCCTCATGCTTTTACCCAGTTTCAGCCGTTAGGCGTAGCGAGAGAGATACATCAGAGACGTCTTTGCTGATTCCATATGTAACACCTGCGGAGGCTGAACGGCTGAACGCCGCCATTGTCTTGCCCAAAAACTCGCAAGTTGACATAACGTCAGACGTCGCGACAGCATCAAAGGACAATGCCGCAACCGAAAGCACGCCGCCGATTACACCAACAACCACAGAAAAAGACTTGCCTCAACCAGCATCACAATCGAACATTCTCACGCCAGCTTCAGAATCGGACATGCTGCTAGTAACAGAGACGGTCACAGCGTTGGAGGATGTGAGCGAAAAACGCATAGCCTTGACCTTTGACGATGGACCTAACGGAGCAAGAACCACGAAATTGCTTGAGCTCCTTGATAAATATGACGCAGAGGCGACTTTTTTTCTGGTTGGCGAGCGCATTGAGCTGTACCCGAAGCAGCTTAAAGAAATAATATCCCACGGAAACGAAATTGGAAACCATACATATGGTCACCGCAATTTGCAGAAACTTTCTGAAGCCGACGTTGAGCGTGAGATAACAAAAACAAACGACCTGGTTTATAAGCTGACAGACACCATGCCGACACTGCTAAGACCGCCTTACGGCGCAATTAGCAGAGACATTAAAGAGCTATTTGGAATGCAAATTGCCCTTTGGAATCTAGACCCCCGTGACTGGCAAAATCACGACGCTGAAAAGGTATCGGATTATATTTTGTCTCGTTGTAAAGATGAAAGCGTTGTTGTTTTGCATGACAGCAATAAAACCACCATTGAAGCTGTTGAAATAATTCTTGAAGCGCTGTCTAAAAAGGGTTATAAATTTGTAACTATGTCTGAGTTGATTTCCGAGTAATCGCCAACACTAGTCGTATATTTGCTGATTCCCTTGCAGATAATAGGTGCATCACGGACTACCGTATACCTATATGCAAGGGAATTTTTATATATAAAGACGGTGCTAATAATGAAAATGACAAATAAGCAGTATCAGGATTTGGTTGAAGAAAAAGCTCCGAAAAGTAAAACAGGAAAAAATGTCGCCTTTGCCTTTCTCATTGGCGGCGGCATATGCTGTGCCGGTCAGGGGCTTAAAAACCTTTACGGCTACTGGCATGCAGATGAAAAAGTTTCCGGAATTTTAGTAGCCGTAACCTTAATATTTTTGGCGGCGTTGCTGACCTGTCTGCATGTTTACGACAACATAGCCAAGGTTGCAGGCGCAGGAACTCTAGTTCCGATTACAGGCTTTTCAAATGCAATGGTTTCGCCGGCTATTGAGTTTAAAAGTGAGGGCATGGTTGCAGGTCTGGCTGTAAGAATGTTTACCATTGCAGGACCTGTTATAGTTTTCGGGCTGTGCGCATCCGTGCTGTACGGCGTAATTTTGGTGCTTTTTCAGGTGAAGGTTTAGGCGAGGATAATCTAAATAGCTGAAGCTTGACGTCAATATTTAGTACCCTCTGCGTGATAAAAGCGCAGAGGGGCACTATTGTATTTTTTTTGCTATTAATTAACAATTTGAAAATTAAATGTCAATAACACCCAATAACAATAATTGGTTAAGCAACTTTTCACGAACTTCTTATCCTATCTGAGACTAAACTACTATACGCAGGCTTAGTCAGCACAGAGCGTGCGACGGCAAGCAAGGCTTGCGCCTGTGATAACGGCGGGTGAAACCGTCTGAATATAGATAGGACAATTAGGAATGAAGATGAAAATTCTCCCCAAGGTACTTATTCCGGTGCTCAGCATTTTTTTAGTGGCACTTTTGGGATTAACGGTAGTACCTCTTTTGAAATTTGTTAATATAAGTGATGATTCTTTGAGTAATCAGCTAGAATCAGTTAGTATTGCAGTAGAAAATGACTTAACAGACATGCTTGACAATATTAAAGCTCAAGCAACAGCCCTTGCATATGACGGTGAGCTGACCCACGAATATGAAAGCGGCGATTTTGCCGCACTGGCTTATTACATACAAGAATTTGATGCACCAAAGAAGGCAGATTTCATTATAATCGCCGATGTTTCAGGGAAAATCGTGTACAACACTGTCAGCGATTCGTATAACGGACAAAACTTAATCAACCTGCCTGCAATTCAGGCAGCACTTAAGGACGACTCATTTACCGATATCGGCGAAATTCTGGATTTTCCATTCAGCATGTACTCAAGCGCGGCAATTTGCCATGAGGGTCTGGGCAGTAACCCAATCGTTGGTCTGGTAGTTGCAGGTTATCGTCTGGCACTCACTGACCATGTTGACGGTTACAAGCAAACCTACGGTATCGAAGCCACAATTTTTAAAGGCGATACCGCACTTACCACAACCATGCTCGACAACAGCGGACAGCGTGCGTCAGGCACAATTGCCGCCCCTGAGGTGGTCACAAACGTACTAAAATACGGACAGTCCTACACCGAGAAGGTCAATCTTTATGGCAAGCCCCTAATGGCGCATTACGCGCCAATAAAAAACGGCAAGGGTGCTACTGTGGGGATGTTTTTTTCAGGACTTTCCGCTGCTACTTCTGACGGAATAGTTAAAATGATGGGGGTTATGGTGACAATTTTCGCCACTTTGGCTCTCTTAGCCGTCAGCACGGTGTTACTGCTAACCGTCCGCAGTATTATAAGACGTATGCAAAAGCTAGGCGTTGCCGCAGGACAAATATCTCTGGGCAACGTGGACAACAAAATCCAGAGTAGCGGTTCTGACGAGCTGGACGACTTAGCAAAGGCGTTTAACGCAATGCAGGAGGGAATCCAAGCTCAGGTGGCAATTGTACAAAAGCTGGAACAGGGAGATTTGTCTGTGAAGGTAGTCCCTCGGTCTGACAAGGACCAAATGGGAATTGCACTTTCAAGCATGGTGACAAAGCTAAACACAGTTCTTTCAGAGATTCAAAAATCCACAATTATGGTCAGCAACGGCGCACATCAAATAGCTGACGGTAGCCAATCTCTGGCACATGGCTCATCTGAGCAATCAATTGCTGTAGAGCAGTTGTCCGAGGCGGTGGATATTTTAGAAAGCAAAACTAAGGAAACCGCTGTTATGGCACAGGAAGCCGCAAAGCTGGCGGCGGATATAAAGGGCACTGCCGAAACAGGTTCGGCGCAAATGACACAAATGATGTCCGCAGTTAAGGACATCAACAGCGCAAGCACGTCAATTAATAACGTAATCAAAATAATTGACGATATCGCATTCCAAACAAATATACTTGCGCTAAATGCCGCAGTTGAAGCCGCCCGAGCGGGTCAGCACGGCAGAGGCTTCGCCGTTGTAGCCGAGGAGGTTCGCAGTCTGGCGGCAAAATCTTCGGCCGCCGCAAAGGATACAGGGGTGTTAATCTCAAATTCCATGGAAAAAGCGCAGCTAGGAGCAAGAATTGCCGCAGACACCGCCGCTTCTCTTGCGGAAATAGTGACAGGAATCAATCAGTCCAGCAGTATTGTGGAAAAAATCGCAAAATCCTCACAGAAGCAGTTTGATGATATAACCGGACTTAACAAGGGAATTTAACAGGTATCTCAATTGATTCA
>JAVBKA010000059.1:0-5168 GCA_031546715.1 Oscillospiraceae bacterium
TAAATTTTATGTGTTCTAAAGCCGCAGGACTTGCCAATACCGCCATGGTTGGTTACTCCACGCCGCTTAAAAGCGTCTATGAGACTCTTGACGATTCCATAAAAAATGACGGTATTTCCTATCCAAGCGATGATATTCGCAGCCGTTGCGAGACTTTCCAAGGTCTGCCTAAGGAGACTCGTGAGTACTACGACTCCATGTGGAACGAATTGTTGATGAACTAACCACATAACAAATAACCTCGGTAAGAGCTAAGCTCTCACCGAGGTTCATTTATGCAAACTAAAACGTTTTCTTCTTTTTTGCGCGTGCCGCTTCGCTCTTTTTGCGACGCTTTACGCTTGGGCTTTCATAGTGCTCACGCTTGCGGAGCTCGGAGTGAATGCCTGCTTTCGCACAATTACGTTTAAAACGTTTTAATGCGCTGTCTAAGGATTCGTTATCCTTAAGCCTTACTTCTGACATATTTTTCCCTCCCTCCGTGATACAAGACCAACAATAGTATTATAAGTTAAACTGAGTTAATTGTCAATACTTAAAAAGTTAATTGCGTCGGTTTGTTTTGTAAAAACAAATCAAGGTTATCACCACAATCGACTAAGCCGCGCTTACTTTACTGTCGCCCAGCCTGGGAGGGCTTTCAGCGAACCAAAAAGTTTAGACTTAATATCGGGTATCATTTTCCCCTGCTCCACAATCCATTCCTTGACCTCTTGCCTTTTCGTGTTTCCATTAGCGGGACAAGGGTTGTGGACGACGGGAAGCCTTGGCTTCTGGGCTAAAACCGTCTGCTCTGTGACGTATAAAAGAGGGCGGATAAGCGTGATATCAGTCCTGTCCAAATATGTAACAGGCATAAAGCAGCTAAGTCTGCCCTCGTAGAGCAGTGAGAGTATAAATGTTTCGATTGCGTCGTCCATATGATGCCCAAGGGCTACTTTTTTACAGCCCAGCTTAAGTGCTGCCTCGTGAAGAGCACCGCGGCGCATTTTTGCACACAGCGAGCAGGGATTCGTTTCCTTTCTAATGTCAAAAACTACCTCCGCAATTTGTGTGGGCACTATGGTATAATTAACGCCCAAGTCTTTACAGAATTCGATTACCCTTGAGAAATCTGTGTCCTTAAATCCCATATCCAAGGTCAGTGCTTCAAGCTCAAAGTGCGTTGGCAAAAATTTTTGAATTCCTGCAAGGGCGGCAAGGGTTAAAAGGCTGTCTTTTCCCCCAGAAACGCCCACTGCGATTCTGTCCCCTTCTGAAATCATGCCGAAATCTTCAACACATTTGCGTACATGGCTATAAATCTGCTGCATATGTCACCTACTAATTTTAATTTGCTAAGCTAGCATTCGGGAGTATAGTCGAGAAAATCGAAGAAATCACGAGCAATCATAATTGCATATTAAATTTTGAAAAAAACCTGTTGACAATTACTTTCAAGCTATGGTATAACAACTTAGCAAGAAATGCAAGATTTTTTGACAGCGTTGTTAGAATGCTGTCTTAAGCAAAAGGAGGCTCATTATGAGCACATACATGGCTAAAGCAGAGACCGTCGAGCGCAAATGGTACGTTCTCGATGCAGCAGGCGTTCCCCTCGGTCGTACAGCGGCAGAGGCAGCACGCTTACTTCGCGGAAAACATAAACCAGAATTTACCCCACATGTTGACACAGGTGATTTTATCATCATTGTCAATGCTGATAAGGCAGTTCTTACCGGCAACAAGCTGACACAGAAGTTTTACCGCACTCACTCAGGCTGGGTCGGCGGACTAAAAGAAACCTCTTATAAGGACATTATGGCTAAGCGTCCTGAATTTGCATTTCAGCTTGCTGTAAAAGGTATGCTCCCAAAAAACAGCCTAAACCGCAAGGCATTGCTTCGTTTGAAGGTATACGCAGGAGCAGAGCATCCTCATGCCTCTCAAAAACCAGAGATTTGGAATGGAGGTAAAGCATAATGTATAACGCAAAGAAGAATTATCACTATGGCACAGGTCGCCGTAAATCCTCTGTTGCCCGCGTTCACCTCTTTCCTAACGGCAGTGGCTCGATTACTGTAAACAACCGCGACTTGGACACATATTTTGGTCTTGAGACACTTAAATATATCGTTCGCCAACCGCTTGCACTTACTGCCGTCCTCGGTCGTGTAGATATCGAGGCAACTGTAGTCGGCGGCGGCGTAACTGGTCAAGCTGGTGCAATCCGTCACGGAATTGCCCGCGCACTGCTTAAAATGAACGAAGAATTCCGTCCTGCATTAAAGCACGCCGGTTTCCTAACTCGCGACCCACGTATGAAAGAGCGTAAAAAATACGGTCTTAAGGCAGCTCGCCGCGCTCCTCAGTTCTCCAAGCGTTAGTTTGCGTATATGCAGGGCAGGTTTTCCTGCCCTGTAATTTAACATTTTATAGAATTTTTTTAATTTACTCTGTACAAATGTCAAACTATACGATACAATGTAGTTAATGTTAAATATATGAGCACTATATGTAAAGAAGTGAGGCGAATTGCATGGCGAATCAACCCAGACAATCAGAAATACTACTCGAGAGCGGCACTAACGAACTAGAAATTATGGAGTTTACCATTGCCGGAAGTACCTTTGGTATCAACGTTGCAAAGCTAAACAAAATAATGAAGTATGAGCCTGTCAAAAGGATGCCTAACAGTCATCAGTTTGTTGAGGGTATCTTCAAACCGCGCGACAAAATCATTACTGTTATTGACTTACCAGGTTTCCTAGGGTTACCTCCGTCAAACAGCGAACGCGACTATTTTATTATCACCAGCTTCAACAAGCTTGAAACCGCTTTCCATGTTCACACTGTTGAAGCCATTCACCGTATTTCTTGGAATAATATCGAAAAGCCTGACAACACCATTTACGGCGGTTCTGACGGACTTGCGACAGGTATTGCCAAGGTTAAGGATAAGCTAATTACAATTATTGACTTTGAAAAAATTGTTTTCGATATTTCGCCGCAATCAGGTATTCAAATGAGCGAAATTACGGAGCTTGGTCCTCGTGAGCGCAGCGAGAAGCCAGTATTTATCGCTGAGGACTCTCAGCTACTTAGACGTATGATTCTTGAAGCTATCACTTCTGCCGGATATAACAAGGTTACAACCTTTAATAACGGTGCTGAGGCTTGGAGCAAACTACAGGCGGTTCGTGCGGCTGTCTCAAACGGTTCTTCCATTGAAAAGGAAGTTTGCTGCCTTATTACCGATATAGAAATGCCCGAGATGGACGGTCATCGTTTGACAAAGCTTATCAAAGACGATGCAGTTTTGCGCAAGCTTCCAGTTATCATCTTTTCATCACTTATTAATGATGAAATGCGTGTAAAGGGCGAAGGTCTGGGTGCAAATGCTCAGCTTAGCAAGCCTGAGATTGGCAACTTAGTTACAACCTTGGACAAGTGGATTCTGTAATAACTTAAACTTTACGAAGGTTTCTGCTTACAAAAGCAGAAACCTTTTTTGCATTTCTACCCGCACTTATTTACCTAATTTAGCTTTATCTTGCTTATTTTCTGCTTTATTGCTTTTTTGTTTTATTTTCCCTTTTACCTTACTACTTACCTTTTTCAAAACTATAGCTCTCAGTATTTCAGCTTATAATATTCACTGATTAGTATGAATAAAATATATATACTTTTATGTGTAAACGACTTGTAAATTCTTGTAATTGTGATATAATTATTTTGAAGTAATATCTACATTTTTTCAAGTATAATTTTATGTGCAAGTTTAGATAAACGTAGTTTAATGCTACTACCTATTTCAAATCAGTAAATACATTATAGGGGCTTTTTTTTTGAAGCAAATTTTATTCAGATTCATATCCGTCACAGTGTTTGCCGCCTTTTTGGCGTTGAACACTTCTTTTGCTGTTCAAACTAACGATGAAACCTTTGCGCTGACAGCGGAGGAAAGAGCATTTATTGACTCTTTATCAGCGCAACCTGTCACCTTAGCTTACAATGACAGCCTTTACTATCACAAAACTGAATCTGGCAGTGAATATGGTATGCTTGTGCCCATTTTACACCTATTGCAGGACGAAATGAAAATTCCGTTGAAGCTTGTGTACAGCACTAGCACCTCTTTGTCTTCTAATTTGCTTGAAGGTACTTATGACTTAATTGGTTTTTATGTTCTCAACCAAAAGAGAGCCGAAAAATTTGACTATGTTTCACTGTTTAAATCGCCACTAAGCTTTATTACAAGAATAAACGACCCCTTATACTCTAAATTTCAGCTTGAAGGGAAAAAAGTCGGACTTTTGAAAAATTCAGCCGTAAACGACTTAATTATTCCATATTTTCAGACTGACACCAAATCCATATATTATACAAACTCTGAGGAAATGCTTACAGACCTCGAAAACTCCGTAATTGATGTGGTGATCTCCTCTGGTATTCGCTCACAGTTAGAGGCAATAAAGCACTCTGCCTTGCAGTTTGAAACCTTTGCCGAAAGTGAAAAAATTAATCAAGGCATATTTGGTGTTAATAAAACCGCCATTGGCATAAATGCAATTTTGAAGAGATACCTTGCGTCGCCACAAGGCGCGGAATTCCTAAAATCTATCAAAGACGCTTATTCGGAACGAATAATTTATGAAGCTCAAACGATGTTTGCAGCTCAAATTAACGTTGTTTCTGAAAAATATCCAATAATCAACGCATATGACGCAATGGTTTTATATCCCTTAGGTTTTCTTGAGGACAATGACTTCAAAGGGATTCAACGTGAAATTTACGACATTTTTCATCAGCTGACAAATATTAAGGTTGATTATTTTTATGGCAGTCAGCTCTCAAATGGTTTTAAGGACGCAAAGGAGAGAATGTTGCAAGGGGAGTGTCAAGTAACCTCGGGTGCATATTATAGCGCAGACCTTGGAAACGACCCATTCTTTGAGTTCTCCCCCCCGATTTGGACTAGCGAGCTTCGCCTTTACAGTACAAGGGAGCTTACTAAGCCTTATGAAGACTACATTGTCGGAACAATGGCATCTCCCTTTACTTATTTCAACTGGCAGGACAATTTCAAAAATCGCCCGACAATTTATAATTCAAGAGCCGAATTGTTTGATTCACTTTACAGCGGCGAACTTGACGCAATCTTTATCAGCGAGATGAATTACTATTTT
>JAVBKA010000154.1:0-10469 GCA_031546715.1 Oscillospiraceae bacterium
AGGAAGTTGGCGAAAGGGTCTATACCCATAAGACGCTAGAAGAATTGAAGTTCAGTATTGAACTAATAACACGATAGTAACAAAGAAAAGCCCGAACCCCATAAATACAAGGGTTCGGGCTTTTTAAAAAATGTTGTACCATAGTTTACCTCATTTGTTAAGAAAAAACAATATTTATCAATAAACAACCAAATATATCATTCACTTTTTATTAACAATATATTATACTCTATTTGTGAACTGTTACAGATTTCCCCGTAGAAAACCCCAAATATTAGTTTAGGAGGACAAAATGAAGAAGTTTAATCTCGCTAAATTGACAGGTGTGATGTTAGCCGTGCTTATGCTGACAACTGCTTGCTCATCCCCGTCCACTTCACCTTCCGCATCACCATCCCCTTCCGCTACTAATTCCGAGTCTCCTGCTGCATCTCCCTCTCCTGTAGTTTCCCCGTCTCCTGAGGCAAAGCCTGTAAAGTTCATCATCCCTCTGTGGAACCCAAGTGCTGAAACAGTCATGACTGAGCTTGGCATTGTCGAAAAGGTCAAGGCACAAATTCCAAACCTCGATGTCGAAATCGAAGTACATAAAGAAACCGAATACGAAAGCACAATGAAAATCCGCAATCAGTCCGGTGAGCTTCCTGATGTATTCCCACTTCAGCAAAAATGGCTGAACACATTTAAGGATTCATTAGCACCGCTGGATAACGTTGCAGCAGTTGCAAACAGCCTCTATGCCGAGGAAAACAGAATTGACGGCAAAATCCTAGGCATTCCATATTCAAGATTCGGTGAAGTTGTATACTACCGCAAGAGCATTTTCACAGAGCTTGGCTTAACCACACCTCAAACATGGCAGGAGTTCATTGACACCTGCAAAAAGATTAAAGAAGACGGAAAGTACATCCCTCTGATTCTCGGCGCAAAAGACTCTTGGGTTGACTATCCATTCAACGAATTTATGCCTGGTATCGTTGCTAAAGACGGCGACTATTACAGCAAAATGGCACAACTTCCAGAACCATTTGCACCAGAGCTTCCATTCTATAAATCCTACAAAATGATTCGAGACCTGTATGACGCTAAAGTCATGGGCGACGACCCACTGGGTATCGGCTTTGACCAATCAAAAGCAATGTTCGCCGCAAAGCAAGGCGCAATGATTGCTATGGGCGAGTGGTTATACACAGACCTTGACGCCGCAATGAACGGCGACACAAGCGATATCAGCACATTCATTCTCCCAGTCAGAGAAAACGCAAGCGACGAGCTTATCACCTTGGGCAGTGTTGAAGAGTTTTGGTGCATTAACAAAAACGCAAAAAACCCAGCCGAAGCCGAAGCATTCCTCAATTTCCTTTTTGACAAAGACCTATGGTACAGCGCACACATCAATAAGCTAAACCTCGGCCCAACCATTAAGGACGTTACTCTTGCCGCTCCTCCAGCAGTATTTGCCGAAGCATTTTCACAGCCTAACGTTAAGTACTTAATTTACAAAGCAGGCGATGAAAAGTTTAACAGCATCCGCGAATCTATCCTGTTTGACGTTAAAGACCTTGGCGTTCAAATGATTGCAAAAAGCGACCTTGATAATCTTATGAAATCCATGAACGAAAAATGGAAAGGCGCACAAGCGTCCGCCAAATAGAAAACTGTAACTCTAAAGGGGCGTCTATGACGCCCCTTTAGTAAAACCTGCATCATTATGCTCCCTTATAGCACTTATACTAATTACTAAATTAGCGATAAAACGGAGGGATCCCTTTGGCTAAAAAACAAACGCTGTTTCTTGTATCGTTTTTAGCAGTGCCTGTACTGCTGGCGATAATGTTTATAGTATATCCTCTAATCAGTCTTGGTCAGCTAAGCCTTGTAAAATGGGATGGAATAGACCCTGTCAAGGAATTTGTGGGGCTTAAAAACTTCGTCACTGTTTTCCGTCACTCTCCCGAGGTGTGGATTTCTCTTAAAAACAACCTGCTATACTTCATTTTTCACGGTCTGCTAATTCCGGTACAGCTTGTAACCGCAGTTATTTTAAGCGATAAGCTTTTAAAATTCAGTGGATTCTTTAAAACTGTTACCTTTATGCCATACATTATTAATGGTGTCGCAGTCGCCTATACATTTTCCTACTTCTTTTCCCCTGTAAATGGCGCATTAAACGGCATATTACAAAGCCTTAACATGGACTGGGCAATCCAACGCTGGCTTTCTGACGCCGCAATTGTCAATTACACCTTGGTGTTTGTTTCCATGTGGAAGTTTTTCGGCTTCGGAGTTATTATTTATATCGCCGCAATAAAGTCAATACCCTATGACCAGGTCGAAGCAGCTCAGATTGACGGCGCTAACCGTTTTGCGATTTTTTGGCACATTTACGCTCCCGGCGTAAGACGCATAACCGAAATTCTGATTTTCCTCAATATCAAGGGCGCATTAACTGTATTTGATATCCCCTTTGTTATGACAAACGGCGGTCCTGCCCATGCCAGTAGTACCTTCACGCTTTTATCACTTGAAACTGCATTTAACTTCAATAACTTTGGTCTTGCCTCGGCAATGGGCATAGTTCTTATGTTTATTACAATTACAATTTCACTGGCTCAGCAAAAATTATTTTCTTCGAAGGGAGATTGAACATGACTAAGATTGTTAAGTATTTGTTTTTAGCCTGCATCGTTGCGCTCGTATTTTTGCCGCTTTTAATCATAGTCAACGCCTCCTTTAAAAACCTCATTGAAATAGGAACAGACTTTGCGCTTAAGCCCCCTGCAAGCTTTAATTTGGATAATTACAAAATCGTGGTAGAAAAGGGCAACATATTTCGGGGCTTTAAAAACTCCATGATTCTCGTAATTGCATCCATAGCAACAAACATAATTATCGGAACCATGACGGCTTATGCCGTCACCCGCTTTAAATTCAAGCTGCGTCCGGTAATCATGGGGCTATTTCTGGTGGGTATGCTAGTTCCTCAGCTAATCACAGAAATCGCAAGATTCCAAGTCATCAGCGCGCTCAATCTTTATAACACCTTGCTTGCGCCTATTATTATTTACTCCGCAACCGACCTTGTTCAGCTCTACATTTATATGCAGTTCCTTGAAAAAATTCCCCGCGCGATAGACGAAAGTGCCATGCTTGACGGCTGCGGATATTTTAAGGTTTTTACGAGAATGATTTTCCCTTTGCTATTGCCGGCGATGGCTACAGTTGCTATAATAAAAACAGTTGACGTTATAAACGACATGTATATTCCAAAGCTCTACATGCCCAGCAAGGAACTTTCCACTCTGACCACCACACTTTTAACCTTTAGCAACTCAAAATATTCCTCATGGAATTATTTGAGCGCAGCAATTGTCTTGGTTATGCTCCCAACTATTTTGATTTATCTATTTTTTCAAAAGTACATATTTGAAGGCATAGTCGCCGGTACAGTAAAGGAGTAAAAAATGACACAACGAGAAAACCTGTTGCATCTTTTTCGTAGAGAATCCTATGAGTTTGCGCCTTGCGAATTTCTCCTCTGCCCATCCTTGGTGGAGCGGTACAAAAAAGAAACCAATTCGGCTGTGGATTACCAAGACTATTTCAACTTCGCTTGGCGACGCATGCCTTGGCTTATCGCTAACGATACAAATCTTGAACGTTTTCACAAATACCATACGGTCATTACTGACGCTACCGTAATTGACGAGTGGGGCGTAGGACATGTCAGCACGCCTACGTCTATGCATATGACGCAAATGCTGTTCCCTCTCGGTAACGCCACCAGCGTGGAAGATATTCTCAATTATCCCATGCCATCATATTCCGAAAAAAGCAATCCAGACTTGAAGGCAGAAGCAGAAGCCATCCACGCACGGGGATTTGCCTCGGTTGGCAACATGCAGTGTACCATTTGGGAAAGTGCATGGTATATGCGCGGCATGGAAAACCTTATGATGGACATGATGAGCGAAGACCCAATGGCGGACGCTCTTCTCGACCGTGTGACGGAAATATCCCTATCAAGAGCGATTTTATACGCAAATGCGGGAGTAGATATTCTGTTTTTAGGCGATGATATCGGTATGCAAAGCTCAATAATGATGAGCGAGCAGCTATATTGCGACTGGTTAAAGCCCAGACTAAAACACATTATATCCGAAGTCAAGAAAATCCGCCCAGACATTATCATCTGCTACCACACCTGCGGATTTGTTGAACCCTTGATTCCCCATCTCATTGAAGCGGGGGTTGATGTTTTAAACCCAGTTCAGCCAGAATGCATGGACTTTGCTGAAATATACGCAAAATACTCCGATAAGCTCTGCTTTAACGGCACTATCGGTACACAAACCACAATGCCCTTCGGTACGCCTGAGGATGTTCGCCGCGAGGTGTTCAAAAATCTTGACATCGCACGAAACGGTGGCTTGTTCGTTTCTCCCACACACTTACTTGAGCCGGAAGTACCGTGGGAAAATATCGTTGCATATGTAAATGCGTGCAAAGAATACGAGGTCAAGCATGGGCAATAAGAGCATCGGCAGAGTTACAATACCCACAGATGTAGACGTAATTCCCCAGACCTTGGAAATACTCAAGCGTTGGGGCGGCGACGCCCTTCGCGACTGCGACGGTACGGACTTCCCCGTCCAACTTCGTGATTCAGGCGCAAAAATATACGCAACCTACTACACCACCCGCAAGGATAACGCTTGGGCAAAAGCAAACCCTGACGAGATTCAGCAGTGCTACATAATGTCAGGCTTTTATACGGCAAACAGCGATTGTCTGTCAATTCCACTTATGAAGGGCATCAGCCCCGATTTGATGAAGCCAAACTGTATCGATGACTTCACCCGCTGGTGGGAAGTTATTGACCGCACAACAGGTCAGGTGGTGGACACTGCAAGGTGGAGCTATGACGAAGCAAGTGATTGCGTCACTATACAAAACGCCGAAATGTACCACGAATATACTGTTAGTTTCCTAGCGTACCTGATTTGGGACCCTGTTCACATGTACAACGCAGTCGTCAACGACTGGAAAGACTTTGAACGGCAAATGACCTTTGACGTCCGTCAGCCTAAAACTCGTGAGTTTTCCAAGCAACGGCTGAGAAAATTTCTAAACGACAATCCCCATGTGAACGTTGTTCGTTTTACAACCTTTTTCCACCAGTTTACACTGGTTTTTGACGAGTTTCGCCGTGAACGTTATGTGGACTGGTACGGTTATTCCGCATCTGTCAGCCCGTACATTCTTGCGCAATTTGAGCGTGAGTGCGGCTACAAATTCCGTCCTGAGTTTATTATCGACCAAGGCTATTATAATAATCAGTACCGAGTGCCGTCAAAGGAATTTAAGGATTTTATGGCTTTTCAGCGCAGAGAGGTGGCGGCTCTATGCAAGGAATTTGTGGATATAACCCATGAGCACAATCGTGAAGCCATGATGTTTTTGGGCGACCATTGGATTGGCACTGAGCCATATATGGATGAATTTAAGACAATTGGTCTGGATGCAGTTGTGGGAAGCGTCGGAAACGGAAGCACCACACGGTTAATCTGCGACATTCAAGGCGTGAAATACACCGAAGGGCGGTTTTTGCCCTACTTCTTCCCCGATACCTTCCACGAGGGAGGTAACCCTGTTAAGGAAGCCCGCGAAAACTGGATTACAGCACGGCGCGCCATTTTACGAAGCCCTGTTGACAGAATCGGCTACGGCGGTTACTTGAAGCTTGCGCTGCAATTCCCCGACTTTGTTGACTATATTGAGACTGTTTGCGACGAATTCAGAACTCTTTACGACAATGTAAAGGGGAATACACCCTATTGCCACAAGCGTGTAGCCGTTCTCAATTGCTGGGGTAAGTCTCGCTCATGGGGTTGCCATATGGTGCATCATGCACTGTATCATAAGCAAAATTACAGCTACGCGGGAGTAATTGAGGCGTTATCTGGCTCACCGTTTGATGTGCAATTCCTGAGCTTCGACGAAATTTCCGAAAATCCAAGTATTCTTAGGGACATAGACGTACTGCTCAACATCGGAGATGCAGACACAGCTCACACAGGTGGCGGCGTTTGGGCGGACGAAACCATTATTACAGCTATTCGAGAGTTTATTGCAAATGGCGGCGGCTTTATCGGTGTGGGCGAACCATCAGGTCATCAGTGGCAAGGACATTTTCTCCAACTGAGTAAGGCTCTGGGCGTTGAAAAGGAAAACGGCTTTACTCTTGGTTATGACAAATATAACTGGGAAACTAAGCCCCATTTTATCACGCAGGATGCCGACGGTGCTGTAGATTTTGGAAACTACGCCAGAAATATTTACGCCCTTGATGGCACAGATGTAATTTCCGTCAGCGACAAGGAAATTCAGCTTGCGGCGAACACCTTTGGAAGCGGCAGAACAGTATACATCGGCGGTCTTCCGTACAGCTTCGCCAACTCAAGACTTCTTCACCGCGCAATTCTTTGGAGCTGTTCCGCTGAGAATGAGCTACAAAAGTGGTTTTCCAGCAATATAAATGTAGATGTACATGCCTATGTGAAAAATGGCAAATACTGTATCTGCAACAACACCAGTCTGCCACAAAGCTCCACTGTTTACCTCGGCGATGAAACGAGCTTTGACGTTAATTTAACAGCCAATGAAATTCGTTGGCTTGAAATCTAAGCGAGAGGTAATTGCGATGAAAATTACATTTTTAGGTGCAGGAAGTACAGTTTTTGCCCGTAATGTCTTAGGCGACTGTATGACCAGTGAGGTTCTTTGCGATAGCGAAATCGCGCTTTATGATATTGACGGTGCAAGGCTCAAGGAAAGCGAAGCAATCCTTGGTGCAATTAATAAGGGGCTAGGCGGTAAGGCGAAAATCAGCTCTTATCTGGGAGTTGAAAACCGTAAGGAGGCTCTTCGCGGAGCTTCGTTTGTAGTCAATGCCATTCAGGTTGGCGGTTACGACCCCTGCACCATCTCCGACTTTGAAATACCCAAGAAGTTCGGTCTGCGCCAAACAATTGCGGACACTCTAGGTATTGGTGGAATCATGCGCGCTTTGAGGACGATTCCTGTCATGGCAGATTTTGCTCAGGATATCCAACAGGTCTGCCCTGATGCGTGGCTATTGAATTACACCAATCCAATGTCTATGCTCACAGGGTACATGCAGCGTTACACAGGGGTTAAAACCATCGGTCTGTGCCATAGCGTTCAAGTTTGCTCTGAGCATTTGCTCAAGAACTTAGATATGTCTGAATACCTTGACGGTCGCCGTGAAATAATCGCGGGTATTAACCATATGGCTTGGCTGCTTGAGATTAAAGACAAGAACGGAAACGACCTTTATCCCGAGATAAAACGTCGCACTAAGGAAAAGAATAAAGCTGAAAAACATAGCGATATGGTGCGTTACGACTATGTAGAAAAGCTTGGGTATTACTGTACAGAATCCAGCGAGCACAACGCTGAATACAACCCATTCTATATTAAGTCAAAATACCCAGAGCTTATTGACCGCTTTCAAATTCCCCTTGACGAATACCCTCGCCGCTGTGTTGAGCAAATCAACAGATGGTCTAATGAGTTTAAGCAATTGACCTCTCAGGATACAATAACCCATACCCGCAGCCACGAATATGCATCCCATATACTGGACGCAATCGTCACTAATAAGCCTTATAAAATCGGCGGTAATGTGCTGAATACTGGCGGCTTAATTGAGAATCTGCCTTCTGATGCATGTGTGGAGGTACCGTGTCTTGTTGACGGCTCGGGTATTAACCCTTGCAGAGTTGGGCGGCTGCCTGTGCAACTTGCGGCGATGAATATGACTAATATCAATGTTCAACTTCTCACCATTGAAGCTGCTGCGACTCTTAAGCGTGAGCATATATATCATGCGGCGATGTTTGACCCTCATACTGCTGCCGAGCTTTCGATTGATGATATTGTCAGCATGGTAGACGAACTTATCGAAGCTCACGGAGATTGGCTGCCAAAGTATATATAACAAGTTCAAAAGTTTTGCTTGAGCTTTTTCAAAAGCTCATGGTTTTAAAAGGCAACGCCTTTTATCGAGCCTCGCAAGGCTCGAAATACTTGTCTTGATCCGCGCGAACCAAATAATCGCAAGAAAAAACGCAACACAGCGAAGCGGCGTTGCGCATGGCACTTTAAAATTGCAGTAGTTTGAGGTACGGCGGGTATCTTGGGCTACTGCTTTTTTGGGTAGGTTTCGCTGACGCTTGCTTAATCTTTGTAATCCAAGCAATAATATTTGCGTTCTAGTGTAGTTATTTCGATGCAGCCTTCGTTATCCATTTTTAGTTTTTTGCGAAGTTGAGAAATGTGGACTTGGACGGTTCTGATGTCATTATTGGGGCTGTCTTCCCAAAAGAGGCGGTATAGTTCTTCTGCGGTGAATTTTTTGCCCATGTTTTTCAGGAGAAAAACAAATAAATAGTACTCTCTGGGCTTTAAGACTACATCTTGACCTTGAAGGTAGACGCGCTTTTTTAGTGTGTTAATTAAGATGCCGTCAATTTCAGGCAGTCCGCTTTCGTGAGACGCACGCCGCAAAATCGCTTCGCAACGGACTCCAAGCTCTTCCAAAACATATGGCTTTGTCATGTAATCATCGCCGCCATTTTTGATTCCTTCAATAACCACTTGTTTATCACTGATACAAGTCAAAAACAGGGTCGGAATTGAGTTCCATTTGTGAAGTTCTTTGCAAAAAGCCACCCCTGAGCCGTCAGGCAGCATAACGTCCAGAATGATTAAATCGGGTGTATTTTCTTCCAGAAAGAGCTTGGCTTCAGATATTCGCTCAGCGGTGTGTACGATATATCCCCGCATCTCAAAAAACTCTTTATTGGACATTAAAACATCAATTTCATCTTCAACTATCAGCAAAGTATGATTTGTCATATACAACCTATTCTCCGGCGGCTTAAAACTAAGTCTAGCAACTCACTTTCTCGCCGGTATTAGTGAGCTGCTGATATTGATAATTCCTCTTGCAAGGTAATGCGACTGATACAAGTGTACCCTCGTTTTCTATACTGCTGACCTTTATATGCCCGCTATGTACATCAATGATGTATTGGCAAATCGGAAGCCCAAGCCCAGTTCCGATGGAATGCTCTGACTCCTCTGCGGATTTTGTGTAAAAGCGGTCAAATATTTTGGAAAGCTGCTCACGGCTCATTCCCACGCCGGAATCACGGACATTGATTTCAATGGTTTTGCCGTCATTATTTTTAGCAGTAGAAATGCAAATTATTCCATTTCTGGTTGCCTTTATAGCGTTTGAAATTAGATTAACAATCACTTGGGTTATGGATTCTGCGTTTAGCTCTGCTGTCGGCAAAGAGTTTTCCAGGTCCAATGTTAGTTCATTGTGGTTTTTATTGAGTATGGGGAAATATCTGTCACAGACTTTTTTAATCAGCTCGTTAACGTCAGTTTCTTCAAATTTCCAGTCTGTATTTCTGTTTTCCATACGTGCCATGTCCAGAATTTGGTCAACCATAAGAGCCATGCGGGCAGTTTCAGAGGTGACAAGCTTCATCTTCTCCGTAACATAATCGTCATTCGACGCTTCTTGCTCAGAGTGCATTCGGGTAAGTTGTGAGTAATTTGAGATAACAGTTAGCGGGGTTTTTAGCTCGTGGGATATCTCGCTTAACATTTTAACTTTCAGCCTGTTTTCTTTAGCAAGGGCGGCGTTTTCATTTTCCAACTTTTGCTCAACCGCCTTAGCGTTTGCAATTTCATTGCTGCTGAGCAGATGTAAGGACAACATCTGGGCAAAAACATAAGCAATCATGCCAAGTGCGGAGGTTTCCTTAAAAAGGTTTGGAATAGGCAGATTGCTGTAAACAACTATCTCCCATATAACCGCTATGAAAAAAATAAACAAGCCGCCCAGCGAGAAAAATTGCTCAAATGTATAATTTTTAATTTTCAAAAATATACGGATAGTGACATATATTAAGAATAAAACCGCACATATTTGGTAGTACGGCAAAATCGAGGAAAACAAACGGGGCGCGCTAAATATTATAATCAACGAGTCCGCCAAGCTGACAGTAACGGCTATAATTCTGAAACTTTTTTGCATAGAGTTGGGGAACAAGCAATGTATAAACATGACAAAGAGAATCACGCTGATGGGAAAGGTAAGGTATTCAATACGGAAAAATACGTTCCAAGACAGCTCTGGAAAAACCCAAAACAGTAATTTACTGCTGGTCAAGCCATGCCTTGCTCCAATAACGAAGCACAGAAGCGCAAAGAAGAGATTTGCTTTTAATGCTGGGTTAAACAAAAAATAGCCGACTTGAATTAGCCCTGCCATAAGTAAAACCGTTACCATAATTGCCGATTGAGCAAATTCCCGTGCTATTTTCTGTTTAACTAATGCGGGGGAGCCGATATGCATATCATACCCC
>JAVBKA010000093.1:0-3234 GCA_031546715.1 Oscillospiraceae bacterium
AGAAATTTTGCATGATTTGCACGAGGTTTTCCATTCCGCCCGCACGTATAGCAGCTTCGTCTAAGTTAATGCCGTCAATTTTGGGAATTTCATTCATCGTGGACGTGGTATCGGGTTCGGAGGGAGCTTCAAATATTACAATTTCCTTTGGTATATACCCAAGAATCATATTCTCAAAAGCTTCGGGGTTTATTGGCTTAGACAGATAATTATCAAAGCCCTTTGCGTGGTACATTTCCCTCGCACCGGTTACCGCATTCGCCGTCAGCGCAATTACCGGAGTGTCCTTGCAAAGGTTTTGCCTTTGGGACTTCATTATCTCAAGTGTTTCAATTCCGTCAAGTCCGGGCATCATATGGTCCATAAAAATTATGTCGTATCGGTTTTGTGTAATCAATTCTAAGCATTCTCTGCCGCTGGTGCAGGTAAAAACCTGAATTTTCGTCTGCTTTAAAAGCCCTTTTGCAACAATAAGATTCATATCATTATCATCAACAATAAGCACCTTAGCCTCCGGAGCTTTGAAAGCTGAACGGTATGATTGCATGGACTTGGGCGATTCCTCAGAAATTGTATTGAATTTACCGATGGGAGCGGGGTCTACAATTTGTTGTTTAATGTCAAAGGAGAAAATCGTGCCTGTTCCATAGGTGCTCTCTACCTTTAATTCGCTTCCCATGAGCTCAAGCAGTCTGTACGTTATACTGATTCCAAGACCTGTACCTTCAATGTGCCTGTTTTTTCCTTCGTCGATACGGCGAAAGGATTCAAAAAGCTTTGAAACATCCTCTTCCCTAATACCAATTCCTGTATCTTCAACAGCAAATTGAAGAATGACGCTATTGTAGTCGGTGGGTTTTGAATGCAAATGAAAATTGACTGAGCCTTTATGGGTGTACTTAACGGCATTAGAAAGAACATTTGTAATAATTTGCTTGATTCTGATATCATCGCCGTGTAAATACGAGGGAATATCCTCTGCTATATCCAAATTCAGCTTCAAATGCTTATCTGCCGCTTTAAATGATATCATGTTAATAACATCGTTTAGGACTGAGCTTACTTGATAATCGGTAGGAGTAATCTCCATTTTGCCAGCTTCAATCTTTGAAAGGTCTAAAATATCGTTGACTATTACAAGGAGACTTTTACTTGCGCGCTGGATTTTATATGCATAGTCAATAATGTTTGGGTCAGTGCTTTCTCTAAGAATCATTTCATCCATGCCAAGCACTGTATTAATCGGGGTTCTAATTTCATGAGACATATTAGCAAGAAATGCCGACTTTGCTACATTCGCAGAATCCGCCTTTTCCTTTGCGTCGTCATACAGCTTTAACAGCGCACGGTCAGGGTTTTCCATGGTTAGGAAAACGGCCATAATGATTATGGTAACTAAAAGGCTTGAATAAATAGAGGTTGGATTAAATGCATGGTAGATAACCGCTATTGTTTCTACAATAATAATTGTTGAGGAGATTAGCCGTTTTCGCTTTTCTACTGCCTTCCAACTCCTGATTATTATGGCAATTGACGCAAAAAAGCATATTATTATGAAAAAATAGCTTACTGTTGTCGGAAGTCCGACAGAGTAATTTAGTCCGTTTTCAGCTGTTAAAAACTCAATGTCTGAAAAAAAGCATACTGCTATTGTCACTGCAAGGGGTATCATCGTATATGCTTTCCATTTTTTGCTCTTCATAAATGCTTTATCATTTAAGTTAGCAATATAAATGAACAGTAAAAACATAAAAACATCTGTAATAACAGTAAAAAGAATCTGAATAAATATTTTCAGACTTTCATCTACACGCAAAATTTCATTTGCGGTGTAAATATGTATGAAATCCAAGGTTAAGTAAACAACCAAGCACAGCAACAAAAGACCGTAAATAGTTTGACCTGTGTATCCTAATCCACCAGAGTTTGCATATGTAAGGGCAATCAATAGAACGATTCCAATACATGCGATGTAAATTTCAAGCTGCCCCAAGTTTTTCATCCTTTTCAGTGGTATTGCACCAAAGCTCCGCTTCTGATTACGCACGTCAATATAATATCATATAAATGGCACTTCTACAAGATAAAAAAACGCCTTACAGCTTTCTATGCTTGAAAGCTGTGAGTCGTTTCTCATGGAATTAACCCAAAATACTTACATCTCGGAAAAACCGCCTTCTCAAGGAGAAGAATAATAAGATATCGACAACCGCCACAGCCAAGAACATTGTGGCGACTGAAAGCATCAAGCTTCCTCTGTAAACGGTAAATGAAACGAAGCTATTAACAAGATATAATCCAAACGCTCCGCCCAAAACCAATGGGCTGAAGAAAATAACTGCAATATGGGTTTGAAGGTATGAGCGGCACTCTTTAAGCGTTAGACCGATTTTTTTCAGTAAACTCAGTTGCTCAGCTTCATCATCACTATCGCTGACAAGCTTGTAATACAGCACGATAAATGATGATATTAAAAACAAAATCCCAAGAAAAGCCAGTGCAAACAATAAAAATCCGTTTGCTCTAAAACAAATCTCGTATCTTTCCTGCCTGGAAATCGGACGAAGCTGTGTAATGTCGCCCTTATTGTAAAAATCTACTGCCGAGCTTGCCCATATCTCTGCTTCGGAACTTTTTTCGACTACACCGTTCGCAATGTTTTTTTCCGATATTGTTTTTAAAATAGCTGCAAAAATTTTGCCATGTTCTCCACTTTTTAGATTAAATAAAATCAGTGAATTGTTCTGTTTTTTTTCAATACTATCAAAAACACTGTCGTCAATTACGCTAGCCATCGCTCCTGCAAACTCAAGATTGCCATAAGAATTTGCAAATGTTCCAAAAACATTCTGGGTATCGCTTTGTTTAAACTCAAGACTGCTCTCGTCGCCAAGTGAGCTTATTAATGCTGCCTTACCTAGATTGTTTTCTCGAAAATTCTCTGCTCTGGCTAATGCCTTCGGGTAGTCCTCAATGACCAGCAGTGTGTCGAAATTGCCCGACTCCTCGTAATTTCCCTTTTCATTGTGAACCAGTAGCAGCTCGTTAGGTGAAATGCTGATGTTTTGCTGCATATGACGATTATAGTCGGACTCTTTGATAATATAACCTGTGGTGCGGTAATTAATAAACAATTCTTCTCTTTCATGAAGCTCTCTGTAGGTCTGTCCGTCATAATAAGGTAAGCTGCTGATTCTGTCAATTTCACCGCCGTTTTATGTAACCAGTGTTTTT
>JAVBKA010000145.1:0-5656 GCA_031546715.1 Oscillospiraceae bacterium
CAAACCATACGAGAAAAAAAGGTTTCCGACTTAAAAAATCGCACAAAGCTAGCAAATGCCTCTGCCAACGGCGTTCTTATTAGCCTTCACCAGAATTTTTTTGACGATTCAAGCGTAAATGGCGCACAGGTATTTTACAATAATCACGAAGGCAGCAAGCCCCTTGCCGCAATTATGCAAAACAACATAGCTTTAAGCGGTCTTTCAAAAAAAGAACGCTCTATTCAGAAAAAACTTGATACATATCTAATGGAGAACACAAAAATTCCAGTGGTTTTGGTTGAGTGCGGTTTTTTATCCAGTTACTCAGACGAAGCTCTTCTCAATGACCCTAAATATCAGTTAAAATTTGCTCAAGTGCTTGGCATTTCTTTGATTGAGTGGGCACATGAAAACAAGCGGCTGCAATAGCCTGAGGTGAACTAATGAAGAAAAGCACTCTGTTTTTTTGCACTGAATGTGGTAACGAATTTTCAAAATGGACTGGAAAATGCGCATCCTGCGGTGCATGGAACTCCATGACGGAAGCACCGACCGCTGACGCAGCTCCCGCCTCTCGGATGAAAAACAGCAAAAGCGGCGTACACGCAAGCCACGGCACAGGTGCGGTGGCAGTGTCGCTATCCGATATCTCCACGGCAGCAGAGGTTCGTTTTCAAACAGGTTTGGGCGAGCTAGACAGAGTTTTAGGAGGAGGTGCTGTAGTCGGTTCTCTGGTGCTTATCAGCGGTGAGCCGGGTATCGGTAAGTCTACGCTGTTAATGCAAATATGCCGTGATATAGCTCGTTTTGCAAAAATACTCTATGTCTCTGGTGAGGAAAGTCTCCTGCAATTAAAGCTGCGTTCTCAAAGACTAAAGGTTAGCGCCCTTCGCCTTCTCGCCGAAACTCAGCTCACTGACGTTCTGACGGTGACAGCACAGGAAAAGCCCGATGTGTTGATTATTGACTCAATCCAGACTATGTACTCCCCCGAGTTAAACAGCGCACCCGGAAGCGTTGCGCAGGTTAAGCAGTGCTCTCTTGAGCTGATGAATCTTGCAAAAAGCCAAGGCATTACTATCTTCATTATCGGTCATGTCAACAAAGAAGGCGCGATTGCCGGACCTAAAGTACTCGAGCATATGGTTGACTGCGTTCTGTATTTTGAAGGTGAAAGACATCTTGTGTATAGGATTCTTCGAGCGGAAAAAAACCGTTTTGGCTCTACTCAGGAAATCGGAGTTTTTGAAATGTCTGAGGACGGTCTTCTCGAGGTTCCAAATCCGTCAGAGCGGCTTTTGTCTGGTCGTCCCACCCATGTTCCCGGGACATGCGTCGCATGTGTTATGGAGGGCACTCGCCCTGTGCTGGCGGAGGTGCAAGCCTTAGTTACGCCAACAACGTTCGGTACGCCAAGGCGCACTGTCAGCGGTTTGGACTTTAATCGGGCTATGCTATTGTTAGCGGTCTTGGAAAAACGAGGCGGCTTATTTGTGGGTAATCAGGACGCTTACTTAAACGTAATCGGTGGATTAAAGCTTATTGAGCCTGGTTGCGACCTTCCTTCAATTCTAGCCGTAGCCTCCAGCTTCAAGGACAAGCCTATTCTCGAAGGAATGGTTGCCTTTGGAGAGGTGGGGCTTACTGGCGAAATTCGTAATGTAACCTGCATTCAGCAACGGCTTGCGGAGTGCTTCAGGTTAGGCTTTACCCAATGCATTATCCCCGCTCAAGGCACAAAAAATATACCTGCGCCCGAAGGACTACAGGTATATAGAGCCAGAACTGTGAAGGACGCTATTGCGCTGGCACTTGCACCGTGAATTTTGTCTTTGCAATTCGTCTGAATTATCCACGGTGATTAGCGGCTACTCTTGGCACTCTGTAAAGGCAGCTGCTTTCTTTGTGTTTTCCGTTTTCTGCTGAAGCTGCATACGAACCTTCTGTCCCTGCGTGGTCAAGTTCACAGATGCCGTCGTTTTGATAAACGCATTGATTCGTGCAAACAATCATTCTCTTCCTCCGAACAAAGGCGTTGTTTAATTCTAATCGCCTTCGCCCCTATATTATTTCACTTTCTCAAATAAATAACCCTATGTCCTGAATAAAAATCATGCAATCTCCGTTAAGTAAACTGGGAAGTATACGTTTTACAACAGAAAATGGATTTACCTCAAAATGCAGTAAATTTTTTATGAAGTAGAGGTGTAATACATGATATGCAGTTCATGTGGATATAGAATTAGCGCAACCACGAACAAATACATTAACTGTGGGTGCGAAATAAAGGCGAAGCTTAGCGACAAAGAACTCGCTGAAATACTTAGGAAGTCCTCTGACAGAAGCGATGAGCTAACGCCGTCTAGCTTTGACAAAATAATAGGCTTGATTCTCTTTGCGTTAGCTATAATAGTCTTCGTGGTACGCTTTTTTGTTCCAAATTATTCACTTGGCAGTTTCTTTTCGGTATTGATTGCCATTGTTGCCGGATTCGTTGCCAAGTATCCACAAATTATCTGGGAAATCGACAAGACGCGAATGAGCATAAATGCAAATGTAGGCGATGCTACTCCCACAGAGTTTTGGAGATTTTCGAGAAAAATATCATACCTAGCTCTTGCCGTCCTTTTCATAGTTCTTATTGTAGTATCGTTTTTTATTATCCCAAACGAGAATTAATACTATTCAAAACCCAATTTTCCGTACACCAAATAAGACCCACGCCGAAGATTTTGTCTTCGGCGTGGGTTTCTTAATTTGAAATTGTCTAACATATTCTCAGCAGCCCTAATTTTTCACCACATTTTTTTCGTTGAACGCGGCAATTGCTTTATCTGAGCTCCAAAAAAAGCTATCCTTACCAAGCATTTCAACAACTCCGCCTTGCTCTAAATTCTTCATAGCTCTCGGCTGAATCGCGGCAAAACACAAGGACGCAGGCTCATTTTCAAAATGCTTGATTATCTCCCGCAGACCAATCAGCCCAGAAGCGTCAATCATTGGTACTCCTCGCATGGACACGATAAGCAAGTCGGACTTGGACAAGCTGAACAACTCTTTTTTTAGCTTTTCCACAGTACCAAAAAACAAAGGGCCTGACAGATAAACAACTCTAATTTGCGCATCAGCGCAAATATAGTCAACATTTTTTTCCTTTAATCGGTCAGGGTCAACAGAGTCCACAGTAATATCCATAGTGGAGTCTTTTATAAACAGTAAAATCGAAAAGGATATTCCTGCAACAATTGCAACGGTTAAGTCAAAAACAACTGTGATAATTAAGGTCACGACGAATTTTGAAATTGCCGCCACCATTTTTCTGCTGAAGAAGAACTTTATTTCTGGAAAATCAATCATTCTATAGGCAGTAACGAAAAGTATTCCCGCCAATGCCGCCAGTGGTATGTTTTTCATCGCCGGAGCGAGCAAAAACATTGACGCTAACAATACTATCGAATGTACAATGCTGACAACCCTAGTCGTTCCGCCTGTCTTAATGCCGACGCTGGTACGAACGATTGACGCCGAAGCGGGAACGCCTCCGAAAAACGGAACTATCAGGTTGCCTATACCTTGTGAAATAAGCTCTTGGTCTGGTGAAAACTTTGGGTTTCCAGTCATTTTTCCTCCGGAAACGCCGCAAAGAAGACTTTCTATCATGACTAACGCCGCAATTCCGATTGCAGGCGTGATAAACTCGGAATAATTAGCCGATAAAAGCGTTTCAAAGGTCAGTCGCTCGACAGGAAACAGCGTTCTAGGTATTGTGCCCACAACTTTTATATCAAACTGAAATATTAGCTGAGCAATTGTAGAAATAATTATTGCCGCCAGCGCACCGGGAACGTATTTTGCAAGTTTTTTAGGCCACAGAAAAATTATCGCCGCCACGAAAAAGCCCATCACTAAGGCAGTGTAGTTCACGTTGACCTCAGCCGTAAACAAAGATAAAAACCTCTCAACAGTGGTCTGCCCTTCTGATGGAATCCCTATAAGGTTTTCAACCTGACTTAGAAAAATAATTATTGCTATCGCCGTTGTAAAGCCTGATATTACAGGCGACGGTATAAACTGTACCAGCTTGCCAAATCGAAAAATCCCTGCGGCTAAAAGAATAATCCCCGCCAGAATAGTGGCGATGAACATTCCTTTTAACTGATACTGACCAACAAGACCAATTAAAATAGCAGTCAATGCACTGGTAGGACCTGATATCTGATACGAAGTTCCAGAAAGACCGCCAATGAATAAGCCTGCAATAATCGCAGTTATTAGCCCAGAAGCGGCGTCCGCTCCGCTTCCAATACCGAAGGCAATAGCAAGTGGAAGCGCAATGGCCGCCACCGTAGTACCTGCTAAAATGTCCGCACGAAGCCGCTTAGCATTGTAGCCTGAAAATTCCTGCTTTATGTCCGAAAAAAAGGGGATATTCAAAAAAATCACCTATATTGCTGCAAAATGCAGCACATTTCTGTTATGCCCACCACGCCTGCGGGAGAGGCTCATTAAAAAGAATTCCTTGAAGGAATTTAACGCCCTTTTCAAGCCCTTCATTGCGGCTCATTAATGCGTCCTCATGCTCGATGGAGATTGCATAGTCATAACCAACCATTCTCAGCGTAGACACAATGTTGTTCCACGTTAAAACGTCATGCCCGTAACCAACAGTACGGAAAATCCACGAACGTTCCAGCGCATTTGTGTACTCAGAAGTGTCAAGCACGCCCTTGCGTGCGGTGTTTTCCTTGTTTATGTTAGTGTCCTTTGCATGGAAATGGAATATGCAATCCTTTAGTTCACGAATGGCGACACATGGGTCCATTCCCTGCCAGAATAAATGGGACGGGTCAAAGTTTGCACCAATGCTTTCGCCCACAGCGTCACGTAGCCGAAGCATAGTATCGGTGTTGTAGACGCAAAAGCCGGGGTGCAACTCCAGTGCAATTTTGTTCACACCATGACTGCTTGCAAACTTAACAGCTTCTTTCCAGTATGGAATTAAAACGTCATTCCACTGATATTTCAGAATCTCGCCAAAATCATTGGGCCAAGCGCAGGTAACCCAGTTCGGACGTGACGAACCAGCACCGTCGCCAGGACAGCCTGAAAAAGTGTTAATTTGCTTAATGCACAACTTTTCAGCCATAAGAACGGTATTCTCAAAGCCCTTCTGGAAATCGGCGGCGACCGCCTTATTTGGGTGAATTGGGTTACCGTGACAGGAAAGGGCGGATATTTCAAGCCCGCTATCCCTAACCGTTTTTTCAAAAATTTTAAACGCACTATCGTCATGCAGTAACACATCTGGATTACAGTGCTTCGTACCCGGATAACCGCCTGCACCCAGCTCAATCATCTGCACACCTAGACTTTGAAGATATGCAAGAGCCTCATCTAATGGTTTGTCATCTAAAACAACTGTAAATACTCCAAGTTTCATTTGATTACCTCCAATAAAAAGAAATATATGTAAGTGAGGATTAACTCGGTAGTGAAAATATGCTTGTGTCAAGTCAACATAGGTTTTTTAATAAGGGCACATCTAAAAACCAGCACTGTAGAATTCACAAATCAAAAACATTGCTAATTTACCTAGTAAATTCCATTTACAACAGAATACACCTATATTTCATATAGAGAGTGCGCCCATTTATCACAAATGGGCGCACTCATC
>JAVBKA010000213.1:0-5353 GCA_031546715.1 Oscillospiraceae bacterium
GATGCTATTAAGAATATTTTAAGCGTATTGGAAGAAAAGCATAAAATTTTCTTAAGAAAGTAAAAAAGGCTTTACAGCGTGCATGTTTTAGGGTATAATCCAGAAGTAGTCTTTTAGAAGGGGGCTTGATTATGCTTGACCATACACGTAAATTTTCAATAACTGAAGAACGAGACAAAGAAATTCGTGATACGCTTACGGCCGTATACGCTGCCTTGCAGGAAAAAGGCTACAATCCTATTAACCAAATCGTTGGTTACATTCTCTCCGAAGACCCGACCTATATCACCAATCATGGAAATGCCAGAGGTCTTATCCGAAAGCTTGACAGAGACGAGCTACTACAAGAACTTGTTAAAAATTATTTAAGATAAAGCTTTAAGGGCGAGTGAAAACTCGTCCTTGTTTTGTATTGGAGGCACTTATGAAGTTTGTTAATTTAGGAAATACAGGACTAAACGTTTCAAGGCTCTGCTTTGGCTCCCTTGCAATCGGTCCACTGCATCATAATCTTTCAATTGAAGAAGGTGCAGAGGTAATCCTTGAAGCACTTCATTCAGGAATAAATTTTATTGATACCGCTCAGCTTTACAAAACATATCCTTACATCAAAAGAGCCGTAAAGCTTTTCGGCAAAGAGGTTCATGTTGCAAGTAAAACCTTCGCATACTCAAAGGAAACTGCAATCTCAGCCGTAGAGGAAGCTCGAAGGGAGCTTGATATGGATGTACTGTCTGTATTTTTGCTTCACGAACAGGAGAGCGAACACACTCTCCGCGGACATAAGGAAGCGTTGGACGAGCTGTACCGTTACAAGGCACTTGGCGTAATAAAAGCAGTCGGAATTTCCACACATTTTGTGCAGGGCGTGTACGCTGCCATCGACGCAGGGCTTGACGTGGTGCATCCACTTATAAACATCGATGGTCTTGGCATAGCGGACGGTACTCGTAAAGACATGGAGGCGGCCATAACTAAGGCAAGCCGCCAAGGTATGGGCGCCTATACGATGAAGGCTTTCGGCGGCGGTAATCTGATTAATAAGCGCGCAGAAGCTCTGGAGTACGCCTTGCAGTGGGGTGACAGCTTGGCAGTCGGAATGCGTGACATAAACGATGTAAGAGACAATATTCACTTTTTTGAGCAAGGATTTTTTGTGGATAAAAAATATTTTTTTAATGACAGAAAACTGTATATCGAGCCTCATTGCACGGGTTGTGGCGAATGTACAAGCCTTTGCGGGTCAAAAGCACTCACAATTTCTAGTGGTCAAGCCGTTTGTGACCACAAGCGATGCGTTCTTTGTGGATATTGCTCCACAATTTGCCAAGATTTTTGTATAAAGATTATTTGACAAATCTTTCTTTATGTGTTACAATTCGGTTACAAAAAAAAACGAGGTGAACAAATGTCAGTAACAAAGACTAAAAATGATGTTCTGTCCTTTAAGGGACATCCGTTAATGCGTAAAGACAATCTCATTTACTATGGAAGTATGGCAGACAAGTATATCATCATGCTTCAAGTCCTCGAAACTAAAAAAGTAGCTGATTTAGATGTTGCTTCCAAGGTTTCCATTCAGCTTCAGCTCACTGACCCTGATTTAAAGAGCAAGGATCGCATAGTTAAGAAAAGCGAGAAGGATGGTCTCTACACAGCAATGGATATTGCTTCTGTATGGCTCGAAAGAGCTCTTACTTCGAAGTAATGAATAAACTCTTATACTCCCACAATAGGAGGACTCTTTTGATGAGCTTCGCAAAAAAAATTATCGCTTCTGCGATGTCAATTTTATTCTTGGTATTTCTTTTCCCAGTGCCCGCAGGTGCTGAAGGTGTTGACTCCTTCGGAACAGTTAATTCAAAGGGGCTTAGGCTTCGGGATGCGGCATCTACTTCTGGTAAAATACTTGGTCGTGCCGATGTTGGAGACTTGGTTATTGTCATTGGCGAAACCATTACGAACGATGAAGGCACTTGGTATAGCGTAAACTACAGCGGTCAGCTCGGATTTATGTCCTCCCAGTATGTAGACCTAGTTACCAATACCGAAAACCTTGAATTCGTTGGCGTTATTACTGAAAATGCTGTAAATTTTCGAGCAGAGCCGAACTTGACCTCTAATAAACTGCTTAAATTCTCAAAAAACCAAAATGTTACGGTTACCAGCATAGTTTCAGGATGGTTTGAAGTACTACATAATTCCCAAATCGGTTACGTTCACCCTGATTTTATCAATGTAACTACAAGAGAAAAGCAAATTGACGCTTCCATTAATGGTGCATCTGCACCATCCGCATCACCTTCAGCATCAGCAAACGTCGTAGCAGAAGCCACAACAGGGACTAATCTCCAGCTTGCAACCGAAATTATTGACTATGCTAAGACATTCCTTGGTTGCAAATATCAATACGGCATGTCAAACGGCGTAAAATTTGACTGCTCTGGCTTTACTACATATGTTTTTAAAGCCTTTGGCTATAAACTAAGCCGCACCGCCGCCGGACAAACTCAGGACGGCACCAAGATTTCATCCGTTTCAGACTTACGCAAAGGCGATTTGGTCCTTTTCCGTGACACAAAAATAAATAAGGCCGCAGCAAGCCACACAGGAATTTACATTGGCGACGGATTATTTATTCATGCATCCTCCACTAAAAAAGAAGTTACAATTAGTAACCTAATTACAAACACCTATTACAACAAATACTTCATCTTTGGCAGTAGAGTTTTAGACTAATGTACCGCCGTTGACGCGATATGGAAAATGCGAAGTTAAATGATTAAAAATAATCACCCTGTCAAATGACAGGGTGATTATTTTTGTTGCCTCTTGTGCCTTACGCAGTTCTAAGCATAATGGATTCCTTTTTAAACAGCCATCTGGTTAAAAGTAAAATTGCTACTAAAAATACCGCGGACGAAAGAATAGAGCCGATAAAGAAGACATAGTCTGAAACTCCGCCGAGAACCATTTTTAAGCTGCCCAAGACATTGAGCACAGGAACGAACATCATCCAAGTCTTAAAGTCCCCTGCCTGCATAAACATTCCCGCAAAAGACGGTACATAGCTTGCAAGCATTACGAAAGTTCCGTAGGTTGCGGCTTCCTTGGTAGTTCTGGCGTATGTAGAAATTGAAACATGAATACCAGAAAAAATCAGAGCCATAACCAAAATCAGCAAGAACACGAGAAGTACTGCCGCGGCAGAAAACTTTAGCGATATAGTTTCGCCCAATGCATCCCCCATAGTCATTGCAGATGGGTTAATTAGGTAACCTCCAAGCATTCCGAGGAATGAGACAACAACGGTCAAAATCGAATATCCGGTAACTGCGATAAATTTTCCTGTGAGTATTGCGCCGCGTCCTGCTCTGGTGGTCAGCAAGGGTTCCATAGTTTTTCGTTCTTTTTCCCCTGCGAATAAGTCGTTTGCAGTGGCCATGCCGCCCATTGAAAGGAAAATAATAACTAGCATCGGTAAAAGCATTGATAGCATAATTCCCGCAGTGCCTGTGTCTTCTTTGCCTGTGGCTGATGACACAGTAGTCTGAGAGTAGCTTACCGGAGAAAGCTGCACAAGGTCGATTCCCTGCTTAGCGAGTGCTTCGGTGACTTTTTCTTGATTATACTCGGAAATTATGCTTTGCACATAGCTTGCGCTGTTAGACGAATCTGAACGTTTGTCATCATACACTATTTCGATGAAAAATTTACCTTCAGGCTGTGACTGTGCTTTTAGAACAACCTTAACAGTGCCGTCTGCTAAATCCTTAATTGGGTCTGCGGATTCAATGAATTGAAGGTTAGTATAATCCTTGAAAACCTCTTTTACGCCCTGCGTTCCGTCTATTGCAATGGTAGTTTTATTTTCCGCCTCAGTCTGCATACCGTTTATTGCATTTCCCATAAAGGTAAACATCAGTGGATAAAGGAACAGCGGCAGTAGAATACCAAGGAGAAGCGATTTTCTGTCCCTGAGTATGTCAAGCAGTTCTTTTCTGAAAACAGTCCATACATGATTTTTCATTTCTTCACCTCATTTTCCTTTTGAAGCTTGAAAAATACGTCTTCAAGGCTTTTGCAAGAGTGCTTTTCGCATAACTGAGGTACAGTTCCAAGGTCGAGAAGCTTGCCCTGCTGCAATATGCCAACTCTGCTGCACAGCCGTTCAACAACGCTTAAGGTATGGTCACTGAGGATTATTGTTTTGCCGTCATCTCTGCATTTTAGTATAAAATCCTCTGCTTCTTTCTTCGCTGTTACGTCAAGTCCAAGGGTGGGTTCATCAAAAAGCATAAGCTCGGGGTTATGTATTATCGCCCTTGCAAAGCTGATCTTTTGGCGTGTTCCCTTAGAGAGCTTTCCCGCTGCTTTTTTTAAGTACTCTGAAAAGCTAAAAATTTCTGCCAATTCGTTAATTCGAGCAGTTGAAACCTTATCGGGCACATCGTTGAGCCGAGCAAAATACTGAATGTTCTCAAAAGCTGTAAGCCTCTCGTAAAGACCAGTGTCCCCGCCGAACAATAACCCAGTGTTGCGCCGTACATCGTCTGAGGACTTAATGATGTCGTGCCCGTTTACAGTAGCTGTTCCGTCAGTGGGGTGCAGCATTGTGGCAACCATCCTCAAGGTGGTGGTTTTTCCCGCTCCGTTTGCGCCTAACAACCCGAAAACTTCGCCTTTAGGTACTGACAGGTTTACATGGTCAACAGCGACCAAGTCTTTAAACTTCTTGGTCAAGTTCTTTAACTCTAACATTTCAACCTCCTGCAATTTAAAATTCTTGATTCAAAGTATCAAAAATTGAACCATCTTTATCAAAAATGCGGGTTCTGAGAATTGACGTTTTAGCACTTGGGTCAACTCTTTCAACAAACACATCCGTTAGATATTCCACATTTAGCGTGGGATTTTGAGCTGTAACCTCAATTATGCATTTCAGCGTCTCATTATCAATTTGGGAGAAATTGTAGCTTTTCACCATGGGCAGAATGTCAGTGTCGGCAATCCCCTTTTTAGTCTTCTTCTTTACGACAATTGGCGCGTTGAACAGCCTTGTAAAATCCTCAATCGGCTTTAGAGTTTTAATTGTAAGCTCATAACCTGCGTACGCAATTTCAATGTATGGTCGCTGGGCTATGACTGCGTCAGTTACGTGTATTCCATTTGGCAGCAATGGGTTTAGGGTTTTTGGTAAACCTGGTAGGTCAATTTCACCGTCAACTCCGAAATCGAGCCGTTCCGCAAGGCTGGCTTGTCCAACTGATAACGGCAGTGCGGCGGAGATATATGCGTGAGGGTTGAAGCCTTGTGAATACTTCAAGTTTAGCTCAGCTTTGTAAAAAGCCCG
>JAVBKA010000079.1:0-2877 GCA_031546715.1 Oscillospiraceae bacterium
GACGACGATTATTTTATCAACAGTTCCCATTATTTTAGTTTATCCATTTATACAAAAGTATTTTGCAAAAGGCGTTATGCTGGGTTCTGTTAAGGGTTAATAAATTTGAAGTGGAGTGTATTTTATGAATGGACTATCTAAGAAGCTAAAGATTATTCTCCCAATCGGAATTATTGTCGTAGCGGTTGTTGCTGTTGTCATTTTTATGCGCAATGATACTGATAAAACGGAGGAGACGGACGACGGAAAAACGTTTTATAGCATTTATACTAACGGCGTTTATCCGGGTTACCCCAAAGACGGCGGCAAGGCTAAGGAACTTGTTCTGGCAAAAGCCGAAGCTGACGGCATTTCGGGCATTGACTATAAGGTTACATTTGTACAGTCCACAGACTATACAACGAGGCTTACAGTCTTAGCTGGAAGCGCAAGTCTTCCAGATATTTTTAGCGTTGACCACTCAGTAATGGCTCATATGCAAAGCCAAAATTTACTTTTGGACTTAACCACTTTGGCAGACACGTATATTCCCAATTTGGCGAAGCTTGGAAAAAAGACGGAAATTGACTCCTATAAAATTGACGGAAAACTGTACGCTTTGCCGTCAGTATACTTGGAAAGCCCTTATTCAAGCCCCGATATTGATTGCTTTATCATTAGAAAAGACTGGCTGGACAACCTAGGCTTGCAGATGCCTAATAATATCACTGAGCTTGAAGCTGTTTTGAAGGCATTTAAAGATAACGACCCCGACAAAAACGGCGAAGCGGACACTATTCCCATTGTTGCGGCAAAAACAACACGCTTTCAAGGCATATTTGGTACAAACGGCATAGTTCCGGATTTTTGGCTTAAAAGAGACGGCGAGATTTTCCACGGAAGCACACTTCCAGAGGTTAAGGACGTATTAACAATCCTAAACAGATGGTACACCGAAGGACTTATTGACAGGGATTACCTGACGGCAGACAACGAACATGCTATGCAAAAGTTCCAAAATGGCAAGGCGGGAATGGTTTACAGCAACCTGTTTAACCTCGACCCATCATCAATCGTAATGCAGTCCTTACTTACACAAGTGCCAACGGCAGAGGTTACATTTCTTCCTGCGCCTGAAGGTCCAAACGGCTTACGCGGTTATCCAGAAGCTCCTCCGGGGTCACGTGTAGTCGCCTTTTCGGCGAGTATTCAAAATCCTGAGCTTGCCGCAAAATACATCAACTGGATTATCGACCCCACTGAAAAAGGCGGGCACATGCTTATAACCTATGGCGAAGCGGGCAAGAATTACACTCTTGACGCAGAGACTGAGACAATTGTACAAACAACTACAAATCCAGAGCTTGTCAAACTTGGTTTCAGCAACCCCTTGAGATGGATTTCGGTTATTGACAGACGATGGATGTCTGAGGCGGCGCGCAAGAGTATACCCGAAGTGTCGAAGTTTGTAATTCCCAACGAGTATAGCGGCAAGCCGCAAGAAATGATTGACCATCCTGAAATTTTTGGTCTTGAAATTTTTGACGAATTTTTAGCCAAAATTGTTACAGGTGCTGAACCTGTGAGTTATTATGATGAATATGTAAGCAAATTCTATCAAAACGGCGGAACAGAGGCGACTGCAAAAGTCAAAGAGATTTTAAAACAAAACTAAAATATACGCTGTTTCCGTTGGAAAATCATTGAATGAGGTGTCAGAAATGCAAAATATTCGGGTGGACGGTTCAAGGTTTATAGACGAATGCGGCAGACATGTTCTGTTGCATGGAGTAAACCTTGTGTGTAAGGATAAGGCGAAAAATTATGTCGGAGAGTGGAACAGGGAGGATTTTACATTTCTTAGAAATGTAGGTGTGAATGTCATCCGCCTTGGTCTAATTTGGGATGGCGTCGAGCCGTCACCCTGTGCTTATGATGATAATTACTTGGCGAAAATCGGAAATATCATTGACTTAGCAAAAGAGTTTGAGATTTATGTTTTTCTCGACATGCATCAGGACTTGTATAGCTCCCTGTTTTCCGATGGCGCGCCAGAGTGGGCGACTATTACAGACAAGCCATTTGAGAATAACGGGCTAGTTTGGTCAGACGCATATTTTACAAGTCTACCTGTTCAAGAAGCGTTTGATAATTTCTGGATAAACGCGGTTATTAGCACAGGGAAAGGCTTACAGGAGCATTACGTGCTTGCTTGGCAACATGTCGCAAAGTTTTTTGCGGACAAATCTAACGTAATCGGCTTCGATATTATGAACGAACCATCCACTGGAACACTCACGCCTCAAATTTTGATGCAGATGTTTTCTGCGTTCTTCGGTATGGCGGCAGAATGTGCCGTGCCTGTGCCCAGTGATATTCTTACCGTAATCGGTGAGCGCGGAGCGGATGCATTTGGTTACATTTGGCTGAATAACGACAGTCGAAATTTCATCTTAAAGGTGCTTGGGGATAAGAATATTTATCAAAGAGTAATCTCCTCAATTGAGCCGATACTGCAGCAGTTTGACAGAGATGTTCTTAGCGTTTTTCAGCAAAAGGCGACGGCTGCAATTAAGGAAGTCGCACCTAATAAAATAGTTTTCCTCGAAACAAGCTATTTTGGCAACATGGGTGCAAAAAGCGGCATCAAACGAGTTGAGGGAATGCAGCAAGCGTACGCCCCTCACGGATACGACTTAGTAGTTGATACGGTAAAAAACGAGCTACACAGCCCTGCAAGAGTTGAGTACATATTTGAAAGTCATGCAGAGGTGTGCGATACTCTCCAAATGCCGATGTTGGTTGGCGAATGGGGCGCATTTTCCCAAAATGCGAACGGGGGAGGAAGCGGCTCAAAGGGTCAAGCAGAACAAATTCAGAAGATTTTTGAGAAGCTTC
>JAVBKA010000028.1:0-14507 GCA_031546715.1 Oscillospiraceae bacterium
TACGACAGAGTGCATGTTGATATAAAGAAAGGCGAATGTTATGTTTCGACAGTGCAGGAAGCCGAAAATCTAGGTTTTCGCAGAGCTTTGAGGCATATAGCGAGCAAAAATCCCTAGTGTCAAAAAGGCAAATCAGGTAAACCTTCTTGCATACGCTCTGCTTCTGCATTCGCATCCGCTATATTCTTTTTTAAATCAACAAGCGTTCCGTTAAACATGTAATTGTTAGAATGGTCAAAAGCAATAATTCCTCCGTCATTAAATACATAGCTATCTTCTTCATAATAATCATTAAGCTCAGCAACTGTAATTTCTCCAACAAATTTACCAGAGATTTCAAAAAGGTCAAAAACAGTATCTTGCGGTAAATCTTTCAACGTCATTCTATTTGTCCTCTCATCGTCCACCGCCCGAGTAACCGCTCGGGCGGTTTCAGCTTGCATTTTTAAATTTCTCAAGCGGCACATCAAGCGCATCACAAATTTTGAAATACTCATTTGCAGTGATGGTTCTCTTGTCTTTTAGTATTTCTGATACAGTTGATTGCGAAAGGCCAAGAGTTTCACATAATAGTGTTTGTTTTCTATGAGTAGCTTCAAGGTATTCTTGAATAGCTTTCCCTAACATGGGCACACCTCCTTATTCAATATTTTCGAACTCTATTGCTATAATACTTCTAGATTATTGAAATGTCGATAGTAAACTTCGAGATTATAGAAATTTTATTTGACATCTGTTTTTCTTTGTGCTACTGTAAATATAGGGAGGTGCTTTAATGGGTAAAATTCGTGATAATATTTCTAAAAGCATTTTATTTTACAGAACAAAGGCAAAAATGACGCAACGACAACTTGCCGAATTGGTCGGAGTGAAGCACAATTCAGTTGCTACATGGGAAGCAGGCGGAAGTTCACCTGATGCAGAAATAATTTTCAAACTTTCGGACATTTTCGGAGTTTCTGTATCTGATATATACGGACAAGAAACAGGGCATACAAAAACACCCCCGACAGATGTCGAGGGCGGACCGATAGCAATCACAAATTTCACATCACAAGAGATACCTGCGCTATTAGTCCATTCATGGAATCGCCTAAACAAAGAGGGTCAGCGCAAGGTTGCGGACTACGCCAGCGATTTAGCCTCCTCAGAGCAGTATGTTAATAAAGATATAACCAAAAGTGATAGTGTTGGCTGATTATCTTCGTGCAAAAAAGTAAGGTAGGTAGAGAACATGAGAGTTATCTATTCAAAGTCCGCCATTAAATCAATAGCAAGCATACCCAACGTGGCAAGAGAACGTATTCGAGTAGGAATTGAAAAATTGCCAACTGGAGACGTAAAAAAACTCAAAGGCTTCTCAAGTGCTTACCGTTTGCGTATAGGGGATTATCGCATATTATTTGATTGGTCTGAGGATCTTATAAGCATTACAAACATTTTGCCTCGTGGATCAGCATATAAAGAATAAGGAGTGTGAAAAATGGACACCAACCGTCAACAATTACACGAATTAATAGACGTAGTAGACAAATCTGAGTTAAATGTGATATATCATTTATTGCTAAAATTTATCCCCGAGGATGTACCTACATCTGAAGAATCAATAGCAATAAACGAAGGTCGAGCAGAAATAGCTCGTGGTGAATTTGTAAGTCACGAAGATATTCAGTGGTAGGATAACATCAACATAACTCAAAAGCCGCCCACTTGGGCGGCTTAAAAACTCACATAAATTCAAAGGACGGTGTAACTATGGCAAAAAAGGCTCGTTCACAATTCTACTGGTCAGAAACTCGCAAGCAATGGCGGACTAGATGGACGGATGATACAGGTCGGGAGCATGAACGCTGGGGAGCAAGTCAAACAGAAGCGACTAATAAAATGAACGAGGTCAAAGAAAATCTAAAAAATGGCTTAGTACTTGATGACAACACCACCTTTGAGCAATTTGCAAAACAGTGGTACGAAATTAAAGATGCCTCTGTGTCCTATAGCACATCAGAAATGTACGCAAATGCCATTAATAATCATATTTCACCGAACATCGGCAAACTGCGCTTAAAAGATGTTCGCCCTTTGCATATTCAACGAGTAATGGCGAAGCTCGAGGGACAGTCTCAATCATTACAAAAGAAAGTGCTAATATGCGCAAACCAGATTTTTGATTCTGCGGTAGAGAATGGTTTAGTGCTGAAAAATCCCTGTGATAAAGTAAAAGCTGCCGGAGAACCTGCAAAAGAGAAAATGCCTCTAACGGCAGAACAATCCTTTGAATTGTTCGACGCCGTTAAAGGCACAAGAGCATATTTGTTTGTTGGGTTAGGTCTCTTCACTGGGTTACGCAGAGAAGAAATAATGGGCTTAAAGTGGGATTGTATTTTTTTGAATGCAAAAATCCCATATCTAAGCGTAAAACGTGCAGTTCATTTTGAGGGTCAACGTGGTATACTCGATGACAAATTGAAAACAGCATCAGCTTGTAGGGATATTCCAATACCCGAAGTGCTAGTTTCAGCTCTTATTGAGGCTAAGCAGACCACATCAAGTGTGATGGTTGTACCGTCAGCTTCTGGCAAACACCACGAGCGTTCCAGCTTTAGAAGAATGTGGGAAATTGCAGAAAAGAGCGTAGAATTTTACATCACTCCGCATTTGCTGAGACATACCTACATTACAAGATTGTGCGAAAGTGGACTTGATATCAAAAAAATACAATACCTCGCCGGACATGCAACAGTGCAGATGACACTCAACATTTATTCCCACGTTACACAAAATCGCCCCGAAGATTTAGGCTCAAAAGTCAATCAAATTTTTATTTCAGGGGCAGAAAAAGGGTCAGACGAAAAAATCATAACCTGAAAACCCTTGAAACCATTGATATTACAGGTGCTAATTCAAATCAGATGGTTTGACTTTTAATCAGGGTGTCCGCGGTTCGAATCCGCGGCGAGTCACCAAAGAAGAACGCTTAGAGCCACAACGGTTCTAAGCGTTCTTTACTTTTGCAATAGTGTCTCTCGATTTAAGCTATTTTGATGCAAAAAGGGTTACTTTGGTTTAACTGGGGGATACTTGCGAGGACACGTAAATAACTACATTTCGAGTTCTTCCTCCTCGTCAGGTTCACATTCCAACCTATCTCTAGTATCCACGTGCTCTTTCGGGTTATCATCAAGATTAAACTGAACATTGAGAAAGTCAAGTCTAGCAGATTTTTCTTTCAGTTCCTCCTCAAATTGGAAAGGCTTTAGAACTTCTAGTGAAGCTTGCTCAACTTCGTTTTGCAGGTTATCAAGGCGTGCCAGAGACGTTTCTAAGCGTGTTGATATATCTGCAAGCGTATTGTTTATTCGAGTAATATTGCCATAGACATCAGCACCCATGTCTGTGGTATAGCTCATACTGCCTTTAAGTATTAGCTTAACCTGCTTAGTGGGGCTGTCAAAGGCCAGCTCCGTGTCAAAGCCTTTGTATGTCCCAATGTGATGGTTCTCTGAGCCTTTTATGCTTTTGCATATTTCAAGCAGGGCATTTCCTGCCTTCTCCTTGTCTTTATATTCTGTTCCAAATATCTCCATTGGTGGAAAAGAATCTTTTGCCATAGATGTATTTACTTTTAGTAGGTCTATATCACGCTGGTAGGCGCTTATGCAGTTTTTAGTATGCTCTATATTCTGAGGTAATGTTTTGATAAGTGCAGCCTCCAGCCGATAGCGTTGGCTTTGGTGGTCTGCTTTTAAAAGGCGCAGACGAGCAACCTCGATATCCAAGTCCATTTTCTCCTTAATTAGCGGATTGCCTGCGCAAAGAGCTTTGATTTCAGCATAGGATAGTGCTACTTCATCAACATCCTCACAACTTCTAACGGGAGACTTACTTGACATTATCTGCCCAATGTATTTCTGCTTATTTTCGATAGTCTGATATAAATAAGCGTCGAATGACGCTGCAGATTGTCGACAAATAGCTTTCTGTCAGGCTAAAATCAGAGAGCTGTTTGTCTTTTTGAGAAAAAATGATGAAAAATCAATAAATTTCTTCCGAAACGCAGAAAAACGACCGTTTACAAACAGTCTGTTAGACAATTTTTTCAGATTCATGCATGCGAATATTAGGTTAAGCTCCATTTTCATTCGGCCTAACCCTCTATGCTTCGCGTATCGCATGCCATGTAGTTCCTTCGCATCGGCAAACACACGCTCTATGGTCTCTTTTCGCTTGTCGTAGATTTCTTTCGTGCCAATTGTATGGCGAATTTCTTCGACCTGCTCAAGATACTTTTCCCAGACATGCCTTGCCACAATTTTTGTGTGGTCTTTGCTTTCTGTACATTTGCTCAAGTATGGACAATTTTTACATTTCTCGGAATCACTCTTGTACTCTTTATAACCGTCACGGTTTGTGGTTGAATATTTCAAGACCTCATTACTAGGACATAGATAGCAGTCATTTTGTTCATCATACACATAGTCGCACTTCTTAAAGAAACCCTTTTTTGTCATCGGTCGTTTATACGGCATGATAGGCGTTCTGCCGCTTTCAATAATCTGTCTTGCTATGGCGGGAGTCTTGTAGCCAGCATCCAATGTAACGTTTTTTATTTCTTTATATTGCTCGATTAAGCTTTCATAAAGTTCGGGAAACACTACAGAATCATGCAAATTCCCTGCCGTCAACTCAAATCCTAACACATAATTGTGAGCATCGCAGGCGACATTTGCGCCATATGCAAACACTTTTTTGTGTTCACCTTTGTGAAAAACACCACAGTCTGGGTCAGTTGTACTGGTCTTTATATCTTTAGTTTCTGGTGCGGACTCCTTCTCTTTTAACGGCTTTTTACCATGTGCTTCTCGGTCTGACTTTATTTCCTTTTGCAATTCTTCTTCATAATAACGTGCCGACTTCTCGACAGCTTCATTTTTATATTTGTGGTTGTTCGCATTTGCTTTGATATGTGTACCATCTATAAACACTGTTTCTTCATCTATAAATCCATGGCGAACAATCTCTTTGACTACTCGCATGAATATTTGCTCAAACAGGTCTGTTCCATCGAAACGACGAGTATAGTTTTTACTGAACGTTGAAAAGTGTGGTAGTATCTCGCTCAAGCCATAGCCCAAGTACCATCGATAAGCACAGTTAACTTCAATTTCCTTGATTGTTTGACGCATCGAACGTATGCCAAAAGTATATTGGATGATGTTAAGCTTGATCAATACTACAGGGTCGATGCTCTCTGTACCGTGTGACGAGTACAAATCTTTCACCATCGGATAAATAAACTTTAAATCAATTGCCTTATCTAGTCTACGTACCAAATGTTCTTTTGGCACTAGTTGGTCAAGACTCAACATTTCTACTTGTTTTTTATCTATTTCTTGTTTTATTCCCATCATCTTGCATCACCTGTGTTTATTATAGCATAAAAGCCCTGAAATTTCAACAATTTCAGGGCTTTTCCTAGTTTCTTTTGTAGCTATTTGTCGACAGTCTGAAGCGTCGAATGACGCTGTTTGTCAAGGTGGTAATTTCGAAAACGACAAAAAAATAAAGCCATAGCTATTACTATGACCTTATCAGTTTTGCACTTTTCTAGCACTCAGACGCTTGCAATCACCTACTTAACGTTAATACTGTTTGCCCCCTCAGTAAAACTGAAAGTTTCGACTTCAGCGACGTCAATATACATCAGCTCAAATGCAGGATTCGTAGGCTCTCCGTAGATACCTTTAATAGGTGGGTTTTCGTCTAATGCACGAGTTTTTCCAGCAAGATCATCAACGAATACAGCCTTGCCGTTTACAGCACAAGATTCAAAAGTAGTCGGATTCCATGTGCTGAAGCTAACATTTGGATTTTCCTTAATCTGCGAATAAACAGGCTTTTTATTGCTGGTGCAGAAATATACTTTGTCTACGTCTACCCAAAGGATTTGGAATATGCGAGTAGCTACACCTCCTTTGTTGACTGTTGCCATAGTGCCATTGGGATTTTCTGTTAAAAACGCTTGATAGTTTTTCATAATAGAGTTCCTCCTTAAATTCTGCTATATGAAGTAACCTTATAGGCTACGACATGCCATAAGAAATTTTTGCTATTTCAAATCAAATGCCAGTTGTGCCAATTTCTCAAACGAATCCATCATGGTAATACCGGGATTTGCAGCAAATCCCTCTTCGGGCAATGTGAACACTTTGCCATTTTTGGCGGCATTCATGTGGCTCCAAGTCCAACTTGATAATTGGGCGTCGTTTTCATCAAAATGCACCTTAACCTTTTGTGGATCACCGTCATAAATACGAATTATGACATCGGGATTGAGAGCAGCTACTTTTTCTTCGTCCATTAAATACACAAAATTAGGGATTTCAGGCTCAAGCTCTATGTCATTGGCGAGGTTGTGACAACCGAGCAATTTAAGTATATCGCAAGCAAAAGATCTATCCCTTGCTACTAATATCCCATCAGGCGTCCCCCACAAAACAAGTATGTTTGGCTTGGTTTTTTTGCCAGTTTTATCAATCAAAGCGCTCTTCCGAGATTCAAAATCTGAAAGGATCTTATCTGCTTCCGTCCTCTTGTTAAAGGCGTTACCAAAAGTATCAATGTTATCTAAAAGTTCCCCATAGGTCTGGTTATCGACCGTCCATAGTGTCATCCCGTTTTCCTTTATCGCTTTGGTGTGTTTGCCAAAAGCGGAACCCATCACAACAACATCAGGATTACTTGATTTCAGCTTTTCAACGTCAATGAAAACGGCAGAGCCGATGTCGGCAATTTCCTTATTGTTTTTCAGCGATGCTTTAACGCTATCTTTCAACGTGTTGGCAGCTACAATTTTTACACCCATCGCATCCAGAACACTTACAAGTGGTGATGATATAACAGCTACTCTCTCCGTTGGTTGCGCAAATGTTACTTGATTCTCTCTGTTATCCAACACTGTAACAGTTTTAGTAGCTTTGTCCATTTGACCAAATTTACCGTTCTGATTTGCCCAGTCTTTCTCAGGCGCAATAGTTTCCATAACATCCCAATGTTCTGCAATTTTGCCGTTTTCAACCCTAAATAAATCGTAGTAAGATGTATGTGCTCCCCCGAAAGTACCTTCACTGACAGCCAAAACAAAATTTCCTTGACCTAAGACCGTATGAATTTTATCATATTTCATTTCAATGCCGGCTTTTGCTAAAGCGGTAAGGGCTGTACCTAGTCCCGAAAGACCATCTGCAATGTCGGTGTTGTGTTGGATATAATTGTCGCCATCAATATAGCTTGTTATCTTGTCAAGGTTTTGTCCCATCAGTACGTCTTTAATGAATTGTTCAGTCAAAGTCTTATTGCTTGCAGTCTTGTCACTATCTTTGATGGTAGTAGTGCCATCAATTTGCGTATGTCCACTAGGGTTAGGTTTCGCAATATTAGCAAGGTTATCCCAATGCTCTGCGATTTTGCCATTCTCAAAACGAAATACATCAAATCCAACTTGCTCGCCAGCTCCAGCAAAATTGTATACCGTCTGCAAGAAAACACAATTTTCTTCTTCAAATGCTCGAACGTTCTCTACTGTTGTTTTTGTAGGCGCACTACCAAGATATTCAACTGCGCCAATAAAGGCTGCGCTTCCTGTCCCAAAGGCCAAGTTATGTTGAATATAGCTCTCTGCCAAAACTTTCTGTGCTACTTTGGTGTCGCCTGTTGCAAAACTACCGATAAGACCTTTTGCCTTGATAATATAGCTGTCTACAGAATTTTCATTTGTAACCGTATACCCTAGTGCTTCCGAAAATGCTGCAAGCGGCACCATTGTTCTGCCATTTTGGGTGTAGGTTTTGACGGGCAGCGTGACCTCCTTTCCGTTTACAGTTACCTGATTCGACCCAATAACAAATTTGGCTGTCTGCCCGCAAAGTTCAACTGTTGCGGCATTTTCTGACTGAATCCAATTTGCAGTAGCGCCCATGGATTCAAACGTTGCACGTAACGGAGCCATGATTGTGCCATTTTGGCGGACTGGTGAAGCATCCGAATACTTGACTACCGAGCCATCGGCGTAAACAGTGATGTTTTCTGCTGCAAGCGTTGGTACACTAACTCCTAGCGCTAATGTTGCAGCAAGGCAGAGTGATAAGAATTTTTTCATAGTGAATTCCGCCTAAGATTTTGTTTTTCGAAGTAACCATAGCAGTTACAACGCAGTGTAAAAATTTTTGCTATTTTAAATCAAATGTCAGTTGCGCCAGTTTTTCAAAGGAATCCATCATTGTAATACCGGGGTTGGCAGCATAACCATCCTCAGGTAACGTAAACACCTTGCCGTTTTTAGCAGCATTCATGTGACTCCATGTTCCACTTGCAAGCTGAATATCGTTTTCATCAAAATGTACCTTTACCTTTTGTGTGTCTCCGTCGTAGATACGAATTATTACGTCAGGATTGAGAGCAGCCACTTGTTCCTCGTCCATATTATACATAAAATTGGGTATTACAGGCTCAAGTTCTATGTCATTAGCTAAGTTATGACAACCTAGCAATTTTAGTAAATCGCAAGCAAATGATTTATCTCTTGCTACTAATATCCCGTCATCCGTCCCCCATAAAACAAGAATGTTTGGCTTGTCATTCGTGTCGGTTTTATCAATTAGAGCGTTCTTGCGAGCTTCAAAATCTGAAAGGATAATATCAGCTTCCGTCCTCTTGTTAAAGGCGTTACCAAAAGTATCTATATCATCTATAAGTTGCCCATAGGTCTGATTATCAACTGTCCACAGTGTCATCCCATTTTCTTTAATTGCATTTGTGTGTTTGCCAAAAGCAGAACCCATCACAACAATATCCGGATTATTTGATTTTAGCTTTTCGATGTCAATGGAAACGGCGGAGCCGATGTCAGCAATTTCTTCATTGTTTTTGAGTGATTCTTAAACGCTATCTTTCAGCGTGTTGGCAGCTACAATTTTTACACCCATCACATCCAGAACACTAACCAGTGGTGATGATATAACAGCCACTCTCTCAGGCGGTTGTGCAAACGTCACTTGATTTCCTCTGATATCCGATACTGTAACAGTTTTCAGCTGAACACCTGTGGGATCAATTGTTGGCGGCGTTGTTGATTGCGTTGTAACTTGCTCTGTAGTTTGCGGTTGCTCTGGTGAAGTAGAATTATTTCCACAAGCTGTCATCGCCGCAAGTAACACAGTGCAAACAACAATTCCTGTTACTTGTTTTTTAAGTTTTCCTTTCATAAAACGCCTCGTTGTATCCTTTATAGTTACATCATAACACCGCTATGGTGTAATGTCAATAGTTACATCAATATTTTCCAAAAAAAATTATCGAGCGATTGAATCGCTTAAGACTCTTGCAATATCAGCCTGTATAGATATTGCTTTGTTTTGTATACTGTCAGGAACCTCATCGTGATTTATATTCACCCTGACAAGAGTGGCCGTTTCGCATATGCTTGTGCTTGCTTCAAAAGGATAACGAATAATTCCGGGCGTTTGATGTCCAACGCCTAATTCGAGGAGTAACAGTCTGCCGTCATGAACATTGTTCAACCATGCTTCATACTCATCGACATTTTGGATATGCGGCTTCTCAACAAATTTATCATCACAACGTAAATTAGGGATTAGGTGTGCGCCGCATTTAGGGCAATATGGAATGACTTCAGTTTTGATTTCAAAAACATTTGGCATATGTGATACCATATTCTTAATCATAGCTTCGTTGTAGAAAACTTCATCGCAGCAAGGCACTTCACATTGAAAGTAACAATAATCACCTTGGGGAGCGTAAATCTTTTCTTTTGAGAATCCTGCCTTTTGAAGCTGACCGTCGGCATTGGTAGATGCAATAAAGTAATTCTTGCCCAGAAGCAATTTCATAAGATCAACATAAGGCTTTGTCACAGGAGCTTCATAACGTATATAGTTTATATGCCTTGCCCAATATCCCCAATACTGTTCAGGTTTACATCTTGAAAGTTCCCAATAAACCGACTGGATAGACGGCAAAGAATGTAGCCCTATTTCATAATATTCAGGAAAACATTTGCGTGTTAGCTCGGCATTAAAATAGTTTATGCCACCTGCTGCTGATAGTCCTGAAGCAACACCTACAAGTACATGATCTGCATTATTTAGCAATTGACGAACATGTAGTATTTTATCCCAGTATTTGTCTATAGATTTTGTAGTCGATGTTTTTGAAAACATTAAATACCACCTTCTTTATGCATGTATTTTGTTTTAGAAATTCTCTAACTGTACCCACTGCAATATGTGCCGCCTCGTTATTAGGAAACCGAAACTCTCCTGTGGAAATACAGCAAAATACTATGGACGATAAATCATTTTCCATCGCCAATTCCATACAAGAACGATAACAGGAAGCCAATAATGCACGGTCATTGTCAGTCAAGATACTGTTAATGATTGGCCCCACGGTATGCAAAACATATTTGCTTGGCAGATTGTATGCAGGAGTGATTTTCGCTTTCCCTGTTTCTTCTTCATGACCTTGTAGTTCCATCATGGAGTTGCAATCCAATCGGAGTTGAATCCCGGTAAAAGTGTGAATGGCATTATCAATACAGGCATGGTTTGGAGCAAAGCACCCTAGCATGGCGCTATTGGCAGCATTTACAACCGCATCAGCCCTAATAGTTGTAATATCGCCTTGCCAAAGGTAAAGACGCTCATCAGAAGTTACAGGCTGTAAGGCTTCAAGGTTGGTTATGCCTTTTTGGTTTATCAACTCTTGCAGATATTTATCCTGTACTTCTAAAAATTCTCTGCTCAAAGCAGGTAACGGAGGGCGAACATTGAATAGCCCTCGCAAAAGACTATCTTGTTGAGCATTGGATTTAGGTATATAAATTTCTCTGTACTGCGTCTGTTCATTCAGTAACGCTTTTAGTAAATAAAGACGCATTTCACTCAAAGTCATTTGGGTAACGCCTCTAATATGTTTGCCAGAGTTACGTTTGATAGCTTTTGCTCCAGTGTTTGTTGCGCTTCAACCATATGATGATTGAGCACGGTATGAATATTTTTACCTACTGGACAGTCAGGATTTGGCTGATCATGGAAGCCGAAGAGTTGGTCATCCTCAAATAAATCTACTGCACGATAGATGTCGAGTAGGCTAATGTCCTCCGGCTTCTTCAAATGATTTGTGCCACCAGTTCCTGCCATTACTTCGATTAGCCCTGCCTTTTTTAGTTGCCCCATTATTTTGCGAATGATAACAGGATTTGTGCCAACACTTCCTGCTATAAATTCGCTCGTCACTTTATAGCTTTCTTTAAAAACTACAACGCAGAGCAACGTGTGAACGGCTACCGAAAATCTGCTACTTATTTGCATAAAAATCACCTCTGAATTTAGGATAGCACGTTTTCGGTGTAATGTCAATGGTTACATCAATTGAATAAGTCAACCACCTCAGAATGCTCACTTCGTTCCATATCCATAGACGATTGCTTAAAATGTAAAAACAGCAGTATTGCAAGTCATTTCCGCTGCTTGATTAAGAGGGCGAAAAATATCATTGAAAGAAATTCTTAGGCTGACACAAAACTTATAGTTCCACCGATTTGTATCTCGTAATTTTCGGAATCTGCTCGTCATCTCGTAATACCTGCTCAATACTTCGTTTGATAACCTCTACATCTCTTACTTCTTCTTTTAAGCCGTTGTATTTCTGGTACAGGATTTCTCTTTCAGCCGATAGCTGCACAAGCTCCGCTTTCCATTCCTTGAGCGGCAAAACAGAATGACCGTTCATAACTTGCTTCAAATAACGGTCTGCTGCATCGAATAACGTAATCTCTGTCGGATGTCTTTGGTAAAAATCATCTTGCTTCTTCGGCTTTTCTTGCATATATTGCTTGTGTATAGAAATATATTTGTGATAGATTTCCGCTTGTTTTATATGCTCAGTTAAAACTTTTATGCGTCTTTCCCTCGTTTTGAGTTGGACATTGACGGAATCAAACTCTTTTTGGATTTTGCAAACCTTGAATTGCAGTTGTGGTAAGTCGGATATATCATTTGTCTGTAAAAAGAAAACTGCTTTTGAAATAATTTTCAGATCAGTAATTGTTCGACTTAAATTTTTCTGTTCTTGCCCGCTATTCAAAAAGTTAATGAGTGTTTCAATTAGATTTGGTGCAGTAATTTCGTCTTTAAAGAACCCGCCGAACAAGGGCGGCGCGCTTTTTGCGCCGTTTTCGCAAAGCGAAAATTCCGACTGCCAGTTGTTCAACTTTTTGATTCTTGCATTTAATTTTTTCAATAGTTGATTGTCAGACTTAATTTTACGGTTTGTGTCACCACGCTCCGTTGCAATTCCTTCTCGCTCCATTTGAGAAGCTGAAACGCCTAAATGAATGGAAGGAATTTGTTCAATACCTTGCCGTTCAAAAGAGCGATGGTCTATGCGTTCGTCAATATTCTCTCTTTCAAAATACTGATTAACTATTCCTGCCCAACCGCTTCGCCATTCTTCAGTTCTAGCATTCTCGTTCCAATCAACCATGTCAATTTTTCGGCTTTTGTACTCTCCGCTTTTCAGCTTAATCCTCTCACCAAAGTAGTCAAGTAAATATTCTTTTTTAGATTTCGCTCCCCATGAGCCACCTTGTTCAAATGGTCGCATAGTAAGCATGATGTGAGCGTGTGGATTTCCAACATTTTTATTATGAATACAAATATCTGCAACCATACCAGCTGACACGAAATACTTCTGGCAATATTCACGCACTAAGGTTTTTTGAAGCTCAAGCGACAATTCTGTTGGCAAAGCCAGTTCAATTTCTCTTGCGAGCTGTGAATTTTTATTCTTCTCAATTTCCTCTACTGCGTTCCAAAGAATAGAACGGTCTGCATTTCAAGAAAGTTCTGTTCTATGCCCTTCCAACCTTGATGAACGACTGTTTTTCCTTTGCTGCTAAAGCTGTTCCCCTCGCAGTCAACTGTTACTACGACCTCAGAATACACATGCGCTTCTGCTACAGCGCAAATTAATCGTACAGCCAGCATACGAAGAATACTTTGCTCAGGGTCAGTGAGGCGTGTCAAATCCACCGAGGATATAGACAACGTAGTGATAATTGCATGGTGGTCTTGAACCTTTGAATTATCTATAATCTTTGCGGTATCGCATTTAATTGGTTGTACTATATTAAAAGATAGAATAGATGCCGAGCGATGCATCAATTCCGGCACACCGTCAGCCATGTCTGTGGTAAGATATCTGCTGTCTGTTCGAGGATATGTAGCCAGTTTTTTTTCGTATAATGATTGCACTGTATCCAATGTTTGCTGAGCAGTGAAGTATGACATGGGTTCGATGAGTATTTGGAAAGAGCCGTTTGTGAGTATGTCGTATTGCATACCGACTTTTATAGCTATAGTACGTATGACGTTTTCGTCTGAGAAATATGCTTTTGTTTTCTCTATATCCGCAGGATAGGATGAGTGATCTATAATTGATGGAATGGGCGTATCTAAGAGACTTGAAGAATAATTGCCATTTTGCAAAACAAGTGACGTTCCTAACCTATACTGTATCTTTGAAATTTTCCACAATGATAATAGCTCGAAGGGATGCTTCTATTTGTTACGTCAATGGGCGTCCTCACAACTGCCTGCGTTGTAGCATTAACAATGCTCACCAATTTGCCCTATGCAAAACGCTGTTGCAGATAAAGTTTTTCGGTCACTTGCAAAAGCATCATACGACATAGTTCATGAAAAAACGACTGCTCGCAACCCAATGTCATTAAGTTAAGGACATGGCTTAGACCAACGCAAAAAGAGCGGAGTATCAAAGGCTTTGAGGGGTTTTTGCTGTTTATTGTGATTGTTGAAAAATTTTTTCAGAAATAATATATTTTCTTAGAACATTATGCTATACTCAAATTATGGAAGTGATAATATGTTGATTTACTTATCATCTTTAGACACTCAAGAAGACAAGGATGAATTTATAGAGCTCTACAACACTTACCGGAAGCGTCTATGGCATATTGCGGCGAGAATTCTCAAGGATGAGTACGCAGCCGAGGATATTGTCCATGAGGCATTTTTGAAAGTGTCAAAAAACTTTGAGTACTATAGAAGCAAATCGCAAAACGAAAACGGTTGTTTAATTGTTACTATGGTAACGTGGTTATCTTGTAACCAGATCAAGAGAGAAAAGTCGTTGAAGTTTTCTCCCTTAGAAGAAGAAATTCTTTCCGACGATTATGACAGTGAACCAGAGGGAATTGTCATAAGCAACGACCAGTATCAGCGGCTTGTGGCGTGTCTTTCTAGACTTGATGAGGGTTACGAAAGCGTGCTTAATCTCAAATGGGCATTAGGCTATTCAAATCAGGACATTGCAAAGTTGCTTGAAATAAGTGAGGAAAACGTACGGCTTCGTGTGCACAGAGGGCGCAAGCTGCTTATTGAACAACTCCGAAAGGAAGGCGTAGGTTA
>JAVBKA010000178.1:0-10732 GCA_031546715.1 Oscillospiraceae bacterium
GACCTGCCCCGTATTTCTAAATCCATTAGCGATGGTGACTTTTATAACAACCCCGCCTTTTTAAACGCAATTGAAAACTGCAAAAAGAACGATTCCTCCATGCACATCATGGGTCTTATGTCTGACGGCGGCGTTCACAGCCATAATACTCATACATGGGCATTCCTTGACCTTTGCAAACGTAACGGACTATCAAAGGTTTATCTCCACTGTTTCCTTGACGGTCGTGACGTCTCCCCCACATCGGGGCGTGACTTCGTAGAGGAAGCTGTTCGTCAGTGTGCAAAATACGGCGCACAGGTGGCTACTGTAATGGGTCGCTACTATGCTATGGATCGCGACACTTGCTGGGACCGTGTTGAAAAGGCGTACTCTGCAATGGTTTACGGAGAAGGAAAGTTTGTTTCTTCTCCTGTCACAGCCATCGAGGAGTCCTATGCTGCCGGAGTGAATGACGAGTTTGTTTTGCCGACGGTGTGCCTTAAAAATGCGGAGATTCGCCCTTACGATAGCATAATTTTCACCAATTTCCGTCCTGACCGTGCAAGAGAAATTGCCAGAACCTTTGTTGACCCTGATTTTAACGGCTTTGTCAGACGTGACGGTTTTTTCCCGGTTCATTTTGTATGCACAACTGAATATGACGCTTCAATGCCTCGTGTTTCCGTTGCATATCCCCCAAAATCGCTGACGAATATTTTCGGCGAATATATTTCTCACCTCGGTTTAACCCAGCTCCGTATCGCTGAAACCACAAAATACGCTCATGTAACATTCTTCTTCAACGGTGGCGAGGAAACTGTTTTCCCCGGCGAAGACAGAGTTCTCATCCCCACACCGAATGTTGCAACCTTTGACCTAAAGCCCGAAATGAGTGCGATTGAGGTCACAGACGCTGTAGTTGAGCGCATCGAAAGCGGCGCATATGACGTAGTTATCCTAAATCTTGCCAACTGCGATATGGTCGGTCATACAGGTATTATTCCTGCTGCCGTCAAAGCAGTAGAAACTGTTGATAAATGTGTGGGCAGAGTTATTGAGGCTGTAAACCATGTTGGCGGAATTGCAATCGTCACCGCTGACCACGGCAATGCCGACAAAATGATTGACGACGACGGTGTAACACCGTTTACAGCGCACACCCTTAATCCAGTTCCGTTTATTCTTATGGGCGCAAACGCCAAGCTCCGTCCGGGTCGCTTATGCGACATTTGCCCCACAATTCTTGACCTTATGGGTTTAAACAAGCCAGCCGAAATGACAGGCGAAAGTTTGATTATAAAGGAGTAAAGACTAATGAAAAAAATGGTAGAAATCGTAGACATTCTTGGTCGTGAGGTTCTTGACAGCCGCGGAAATCCAACTGTAGAGGTAGAGGTTGTCGTTGAAAGTGATGACGGCGTATTCCTAGGACGTGCAGCAGTTCCATCAGGCGCATCAACAGGTATTTTTGAAGCATGTGAGCTTCGTGACGGCGACAAAAAGCGTTATTTAGGCAAGGGCGTTCTAAAGGCTGTCGAAGCTGTAAATACTGAAATTGCTGACGCTCTCATGGGCTTTAACGCACTTGACCAAGCTGAAATCGACATAACAATGATTGCTCTTGACGGCACACCTAACAAATCCCGTCTCGGCGCAAACGCAATTCTCGGCGTATCTCTTGCATGTGCTAAGGCTGCTGCTGAAGCTTGCGGATTGCCATTGTACCAGTACATCGGCGGCGTAAATGCAAAGACATTGCCTGTTCCTATGATGAACATCCTCAACGGCGGCGCACATGCTACCAATAATGTTGATATCCAAGAATTCATGGTTATGCCTGTTGGCGCAACAAGCTGGGCTGAAGCTCTCCGTTGGTGCACAGAAGTATTCCACAGCCTAAAGAAAATCCTCAACGACCAAGGTCTTGCAACATCAGTCGGCGACGAAGGCGGCTTTGCGCCTAACCTTAAAAAAGACGAAGATGCTTTGAAGATTATTGTCGAAGCCATCGAAGCTGCTGGATACAAGCCAGGCGAGCAATTCCGCATTGCTGTTGACGCTGCTGTTTCCGAATGGTACCAAGAGGACGGCACATACCTCATGCCTAAGGCTAAAAAGACCATGACTAAGGCTCAAATGGTCAACATGTGGAAGACTTTTGCCACAAAATATCCGATTATCTCCATGGAAGACTGCATGGCAGAAGACGATTGGGACGGTTGGAACATGCTTACTAAGGCTCTTGGCGACAAAGTTCAGCTCGTTGGCGACGATTTATTCGTTACAAACGTTGAACGCTTGAAGAAGGGCATTGACCTTGGCGTTGCAAACTCAATTCTAATCAAGGTCAACCAAATTGGCTCACTGACCGAAACACTTGACGCTATCCAAATGGCTAACCGTGCAGGCTACACAGCCGTTGTCTCCCACCGTTCAGGCGAAACAGAAGATACCACAATCGCTGATATCGCTGTTGCCGTCAACGCTGGCATGATTAAAACAGGAGCTCCTAGCCGCACTGACCGCGTTGCAAAGTATAACCAACTTATCCGCATCGAAGAAGAACTCGGCGATTCAGCACAATTCCCAGGTCTAGCCGCTTGGTTTAACCTAAAGAACGCATAGAAATACTAATCACTAATTAAAAACCGCAATCTTTTCGGTCTTTAAATTCTCGTGCGTTGTCGTCGTCAATCGCCATGCATAAAGCATGACTCTTTCCTCCGCCTAGCACAAAAACTTAAATCTTCGAAAAACTTTGCTGGTTTTTAATCAGTGAATAGTATAAAATAATTCGAGAGGGCGGATGAAATCCGCCCTCTCGATGTTTTGTTATGTACTAAAGACTTTGTGCCGCGGCAGCTGCTGTCGCAGCAGGAGTTGGCACTGTTGCGGGGTCAGTGGTGGCGGGGACAGTAGTCGCAGGTACTTCGGCAGGTGCTGAAATGCTGGTTTTCCAGTCGTCAAACGCCTTCATAAGTGCTTCATATGTCTTTTTTGTAACGTCTGGCATTTTATCAAATCCGCCGAAGGATTTGGCTACGTCATCAAAGCCTTGTTGGGCGCCCTTGCGAAGCTCTTCAATGGTATCGACAGTAACGTTTTCTCCGCCCAGAGCCTTGGCAAAGTCCATAAGACGCGAAGTCGTCTGCTTTGCGCCGTAATAACCGTCTTCGCTGACCATTTGCTCAGCTTCTGCCCGAACATCATCAGGAACTTCTATGTCGTATTTCTCAGGCTCTGCACGAACGGCATAGTAACCCTGACCAATTGATTCGCCCTCTTTTTTTGTGCCGAGCATACTCATAACTACATTTCTAAGGGCTGCGGTTGCAGAATGAGCTTGATCCCATAAGGCTTTTACTTTGTTAGCGTCATAAACATGGGATTTGTCATTAGAATCTTTTTCTTTAGCTGCGCCCGGAACATAGGAATCAGCAGGGTTTAAAATAGTGTTATTTAACTCAGCGAGAGTATCCTGTTCCTTTTTCGCAGAGGCGGCTGCGTTGGTTGACGCTGTGGTAGTCGGAATATAAGGTGTATTTGTCACGTTTCCTACGCTCATAGTCGGATCCCTCCAATTCAATATAATTTATATATCGAACTTTTGCCGTGGCAACTTTAACGGTTTTTACCAAATATTTTTCCCTATATCCTTTCCCGCTGAGTTACTCCAAAACTATTGTAACATGCTGATGCTTTCCGTTTTCGTCACTGTCAACATCCACAAATGTATAAGGCAACGTAATATCCCCTGAGCTTAGCGCGTCCAAAATTTCGTTAATATCTATGTCCTTTAAATGGTTTGACGCCTCTGGAGCTTTTGAACCAACCACGGTAGCAAGCTTTAGTCCTGCTTTTGCTAATCCAAATGGAAATTTTACGTTAACGATTACTTTTCCGTCCTCGATGACTTGAATACGGAATCTTTTTGGCTTAATTGTAACTGACAGCTCGTGTTCCACTTGCGGAACGGCAGTCAGGAGACGTTCTGCCTCTTCAATAGTTATCTTGCCATCTCGAACCATTTCTAATACAATTCTACGTTCTTCAGTCATTTTTGCCAACTCCTTCAATTTTAGTCAGTGCTTCCTCTGCACTGATAATTCCTGCCTGTAGCTCCTTTAGTATAACGATTCGCTTGCCCGACTGTGTTTCAGTCGCGCCGAAGCCAAGGGCTTCAATTAATGCGTCAAGCCTGTTTCGTGCTGTGGGGTATGAAATATTTAGCTGTGCGCCAACGTCCTTTAGGCTGCCTCTAAGTCTTATAAAGGTCTCTAAAAAGACAACGTTTTCATTTGATAGCTGTGAAAATCGGTCTAACTGAAATTCGCCTTGAATCTCGGTGTTGCAGTCACTGCATCTAAGCGTGCACACGCTCATTAACTGCGAACAGGACGGACACCGCTTTGGAATTGCAGGTAACATCGCCTCACCTCTTAGTTTTATTTAGCTAGCATGACATTAATATAACATAAAACTAAGTTTTGTCAATATGTTTTTTAATAAAATTTAGTTTCGCATTGATTATATTTAGTTTCGCTTGTAGCCTCCGATATTTGACGATAAAAAAATCAGCCGTATTCCAAATGACAAGATAGCATTATCATTTGAAACACGGCTGATTTGTATTTACTTAGTGCCGAAAATCCTATCGCCGGCGTCACCTAGACCGGGAACGATGTAACCATGGTCGTTAAGTCTTTCGTCAACAGCGCAGGTGTAAATCTCAACGTCGGGATGGTCTTTTTTAACCTTTTCAAGTCCCTCAGGAGCAGAAAGGATGCACAGCAGTTTAATGGAATGAACCTTGTAATTCTTCAAAAACTGCACCGCAGCGGAGGCAGTGCCACCAGTTGCAAGCATTGGGTCTAAAATCACAACATCGCGCTCGCTGATGTCAATTGGCATTTTGCAGTAATATTCAACAGGCTGTAGGGTTTCAGGGTCACGATACATGCCGATATGAGCGACCTTCGCCGCAGGAATTAAGTTCAGCATTCCGTCAACCATGCCAAGACCAGCACGTAAAATCGGAACAATCGCTAACTTTTTGCCTGCAATTACCTTGGATTTAGTCCTCGCGACAGGCGTTTCAACCTCAATTTCCTCCACAGGCAAATCCCTAGTCGCTTCGTAGCACATAAGCATTGCAAGCTCACTGACTACTTCGCGAAAATCCTTCGAGCCTGTGTTTTTGTCACGCAACATAGTTAATTTGTGTTGAATAAGAGGATGATCCAGTACTTTTTCCTTCATTAATTCATTTTCCTTTCATTCGTTCTCGTTCAGCTTGAGGCACTCTCAAGTAAACTAAGCTTTCAGCAGGGCGGGCTTCGCCAAAATCAGCGCATAAGCAGACAGATTCAGCCTTTATAAATTGAAGCGATGGTATAAAAATATCCTTCTTTGGATTATAACATAATTTTGCGCCATCACCAACATAAATAACTCTTTTTTCTTGAAATTTTTTGCACACTTCCTCAATTCCGTCCGCATGGTCCTCCTCGACCCTTTTCAGCGTACAGCCGACATACTCAAACGACGCTGTGTACACTTGATTACAGCGGGCATCCATAACGGGACAGATGACGAAGCCAGAACTAAGCTCAGATGGTACGTTTAGCGCGGCCGCCAGCAAAGACGAAACGCCGACGCATTCAATACCAAGGGGAAGCGCGAAGCCTAACGCCGCCGAAACGCCGATTCTCAGCCCTGTAAAAGAACCAGGACCGTTTGTAACCACAACCTTATTTATCTGCGATGGCTTCATTTTCGCAACAGAGAGAACGCTTTCAATCATTGGAAGCAGTGTTTCGGAGTGGGTTAGCCCCCTGTTTAAAAAGCTTTCTGCAACACATGTTCCGTCAACAATTATCCCCACAGTAGCAGTAATTGACGAGCTATCAATAGCCAGTACGGTCAATGTCGATACACCGCCCTTCCTCAGTTTTTGTGATGGTCACATATATCCCTTTTGGCGAATAGGTGAGCTTTTGTGCCCATTCGACGATGCAGACGCCTCTGTCAGCGTATTCGTCGAAGCCTATTTCAAAAAGCTCTTCATCAGAGCCGAGCCTGTAAATATCAAAATGAAACAACGGCAAACGTCCTAAATGTTCGTGGACTAGGGTATACGTGGGGCTGGTGATGCGGCTGTGTACCTCTAAGCCCTCGGCAAAACCTCGAACAAAAACGGTTTTACCTGCGCCAATATCACCGTAAAGCCATATTACACAAGGCTTTTGAATGGACTTCCCAAGCTCCCGCCCAATTTCAAATGTTTCATTTTCATTAGAAGAATACATGCGACCTCCAAAAAAGAGTTTAAATTTCCAAGAAGATGTGATAAGATAGTGTGCAATGTAAAAATGTGATTTCAAATAACATTTGTTTACAAATAATTATTTACAAAGGAGGCTGACTTTGAACGAATTTAGCAGAGGAATAAAAAAATACCTCCGAGGCTGCGACTTCTTTTTGCTAACGCTTTGCGTCTTAGCCGCTTCCTTTGGCTGCGTATTGGTGTCAAGTGCGGCAAGAACTATGCGAGGCGGAGCTGCTCCATATGTGAACACTCAAATAACGTCCATTATCATCGGTGTGGTCATGTATTTGATTGTCACGGCAATAGATATGGACTGGGTTGCACGACTTTGGAAGTTTATTATACCATTTAACCTAGGCTTTGTCGCGCTTTTAATCCCCTTCGGCTTTGAAGGCGATTCAGGAAACAGAAGCTGGATGCGCATTCCGGGCATTCCTTTTAACATTCAGGCAAACGAAGTTGTAAAGGTCACCTTTATTATTCTCCTTGCCGCGCATATTTACTTTTTTAAGGATAGAATTAACCGTGTGCTGCCATTTTTCTCTATTGTAGCGCATACTCTGTTCATGGTGGCATATATAAATTTCATCTCGAGCGACTTAGGCGTTTCTCTTATTTATATTGCCATTTTGGTATCCATGATGCTGGGTGCTGGAATAAAGGCGCGGTGGTTCGCCATTGGAGTTGCAACGGTTTCGGCGGCTGCGCCGTTGGTCTGGACAATGGTGCTGACAGAGCGGCAAAAGATGCGAATAATCAATTTCTTAAATCCAAAAATGGACCCCGAAGGCACCGGTTGGCACGCATTACTCTCCATGAACACTGTCGGCAGTGGCGGCTTGCTTGGACAAGGCTTGTACAACGGAAAGCAAGCTCAATTAGGTGTGTTTCCCGGACGTCACACAGATTTTATATTCTCCATTTGCGCCGAGGAGTTAGGATTTGTGGGCTGCTTGGCTGTGTTGCTTTTACTGTCGGCAATTATCGTAAAAATCGTAATCACCTCAAGCCATGCGAAGAACGGACTGGGCGCACTGATATGCTTCGGGGTTGCGGGGATGATGTTTTTCCAAACCTTCCAAAATGTTTGCATGTGCGTGGGTCTAACGCCTGTTATCGGCGTAACGCTACCGTTTTTCAGCTATGGAGGTTCGTCAAACATTGTATTATTTACTGCAATGGGGCTTGTTTCAAGCGTTAGAATGCACCCAAAAAAGACTTGGCTGGACTACTAACACTCTTTTAAATATTCTTTTAAATACTCCCCACCAAAAAGGTGGGGAGTATTACATTTATTTTGCGACTACTTTTTTCAGCTTAACAAATCTTGGTAAGCTGTTTTCCTTTTTGAGTTGAGTTTCGCCCTGAATCAGTGGCAGAGCATAGTCAATATAGGCTTGCGTAATGCCGTTGCCAGCTTCGTTAATCCATTCACGGGGAACTTTTTTCTCTGTATTTGCAACGCTTTCCAGAGGAAGCAGCTCGATTTCGCACTTATAGCTGCCGTCACGGGTACACTTAAAGCCAACCATTTTATCTGTGACGCCGTTTACAGCGTTGGTTACTGCGGCTTGACCTGCGCTGAAAGCTTCGTCGATGTCTGTCTGTGAGGCTAAGTGTGCTGCACAGCGTTGGAGAAGTGAAAACTCGATGCCGCGAACCTTTGCGCCTGTGTGCTTCTTGACAATTTGAGCAAGCACTGCTGCCAGACCGCCAAGTTGAGAATGACCAAAGCTGTCTTTTTCGCCGGCGGGGGCAGTGGAGTATTCGGCAATAAATTTTCCGTCCTTGTCGTGAATGCCTTCTGAAACGGCGACAATAGCCTTGCCGTTTTTCTTGTAGATAGCTTCAACGTCCTTTAAGAAGGTATCCATGTCAAAGGGGATTTCTGGTAAATAAATTAGGTCAGGACCTGCGCCAGCATGAGAAGCAAGGGCGGCGGCGGCGGCAAGCCAGCCTGCGTGACGACCCATGATTTCAAGAATTGTTATCATGCCAATGTCGTATACACGAGCGTCTTGATAAACCTCCATAGTGCTGGTAGCGATGTATTTTGCGGCAGAGGCGTAGCCTGGGCAGTGGTCTGTGCCGAATAGGTCATTGTCAATAGTTTTTGGAATGCCCATAACGCGGCACTCGTAGCCGTTTTGAAGCATAAACTTGCTGATTTTGTTGCAAGTGTCCATGCTGTCATTTCCGCCGTTGTAGAAGAAATAACGCACATCGTACTTTTTAAAGATTTCTAAAATACGCTTATAGTCTGTGTCGTCAACGCTTGGGTCTTTCATTTTGTAACGGCAGGAGCCGAGGGCAGAGGACGGAGTATACTTCATGTTTTCCAGTTCCTTTGGGTCTTCCTCGTCCATAATATAGAGAATATCGTCCAGCACGCCGCGGATACCATTTGCCGCGCCGTAAACCTTTGTGATATTTGGATTCTCTAAAGCGGTCTTGATTGCTCCATATGCTGATGAATTAATGACTGCAGATGGTCCACCTGATTGACCGATAATACATGCGCCTTTTAATGAGCTCATTTTTATCCTCCTAATTTGGAAGTTTCCTATTTTATGTCAAGGGATTACTAATCAGAAATCCCTGACAAGCTATTTTACCAAAGATTGCACTGAAAAGCAATGACAAAAATGAGAATGTGTGGTATTGTTTTGAGTTTTACGGCACTAAAGCTATATATGAATTGTCCACAATAGTGATTTTGTATAAAATCACTATTGAATTCTAAGTAATGTAGGTATATTATGTACATAATAGGCATCTGTATTGAATTGCTTGAAAATTTTCAAGAAACCGATAACTATCAGCTCTTGATTCAAAACCTAAGGCGGGCAAGTATCGCGTTGTCAAGGAATTTTATAACGACACAGGGAAGCATTATGCAATTGCAGAGTTTACAATTACGGCGAAAAGTTGACGTACATGGCGAGAACAGTTTCTCCGCTTTTACTCGGATTCTCGGGTCCAGTACTTTGTAAGCAAATCCCTAATCGTGCTACTGCGACTGTTTGATTGCAGTGCTTGCATGTTGTTATACAATTGTGGTTTTAAGAAACTTTAAAGTTTCTTAAAACCACAATTGACATATTTAAAAAATAAGTGTATCGTTTGACTTAGAGATATAGATTATGCAAAGAACATTGGTTTATTTTGATGTATGCAGTATGAACTGATGGCCACAGTGCATGTTGTTACATATAGATTCACAATTCAGAAGATTCACTTGATAACATAGCAGTTTTCGCAATATTTTTAGGCAACCAAATCTATTGCTAAGACTCTAGTGTTAATTGAACAAGAGAGGAATACATTACTATGATTAAAAGAAAAAAACTTGTTGGAATATTTTTAGCACTTATTTTCGCATTTTCATCTATCCCTGCCGGCTTTGCCACAGCGTTTCAGCCAAATACTGAGGAAGAACAAATTATCGCCACGACTAGTGATAGCTCTGGAAATATCAATGTCTTAGACGGCAGAATATCCGACTTACTTCGTTCTACCGCCATACCTAAAGATTTTCATGATTTGTCGAAAAGCAACTACAATGCGGACCTTAAAGCAGTTGTTGTACGTCTACTTTACACCAATTACTATTTCAAGCCCAATGCATCAAACGAGATTCATGTTAGCTGGGATGTCGCAGCTGAAGGAAACCCAATTGCCATGCATATATACTGCTATGATATGGATGAAAAAAAAGTTGTCACTTCGTGGACTACGGGGGAAATAAGTTCTGACGGAAGCAATGGAGAAGGAGGGTTAAAATTTTACTACCTCAATCCTGATCATAAGTACGCAGTAGCCTTTCAATCCGCAGGATTAATTACATTGACAGGGTCAGCTGTTATACATCACTAGAGCATTATGGAGCAGTGCAATTATATGCACTGCTCCCGTGCTTATTTTGGAGGCTTACATGGTCGAAATAAAAAACAAAGTATTCGGAGGACTTAACGCAAATCAGCTTAAAATTATTGCGCTAATTGCTATGACAATCGACCACCTTCCTGTATACTTGACCAGTTCTAGTATAATTATGGCTGCTGACAGCCAATTTCGCATAATTGGACGCATTGCAGCACCTTTGTTTTTGTATTTAATTGTGAGCAGTGCACATCACACAAGTAATAAGGGGCGTCTTTTGCTTCGTCTTTATTTGGCAAATTTAATCATGGGGATTTCGAGCATTATCGTGAATTTAATAGGAATATCAATGCATTTTCAGCTTGACTTTTCAGACATTTTTCCTACGTTTTTTTATGCAGTTCTATATTGTTATGTAATTGAAGGTATCTTGACAGCTATTAAAACAAAGAACAAGCTTCGTTTTGTCAAGTTGTCACTGGTTTTATTATTATCATACTTACCTATCGTAATATCCAATGGAATTATAAATCATTCGTG
>JAVBKA010000146.1:0-2712 GCA_031546715.1 Oscillospiraceae bacterium
TACGAAATCCGAGAATGTCTCGCAAACCGTGATTATGAGAAGGGCGCAGTATTGCTTGCTGAAATTGAGAAGCTAAAACTAAAGGAAAAAATTTGCCGACAGTTTATTGTTTGGCGAGTAAGAATGCTCTGATAATGTGAATTTTAGGTTTCTGCGGAATAAACCACATCCGATGTTTCTTCTGTAAACGATTCCAACGAAAGCAATTCAATTTTTCGGTTAGCCAACGTTAGTATTGCATGCCTATGAGAAATAACAACTAATATTGTTTTTTTACCATTAAGATATTTTTCGATGTTATCTACAATTATCCGTTCAGTCTCAGCATCCAGCGCAGAGGTAGGCTCATCTAATATAAGAATATCTGGCGTTCTTAGCAACGCACGAGCCAGTCCAACGCGCTGACGCTCTCCTCCGGAAAAGCCTTTTACACCTTGATTTTGATTAAGCTTATTAAGAGAAACAGTTTCAAGTACGCTGAAAATTTCAGATTGTTCAAATTCTGTGCCGAATTTAACATTTTCACTAATGCTGCCATCAAATAAAAATATATCTTGAGGTAAAATGGATACATGGCTTAAATAGCTTTTATAGTCATAACTTCCAATAGTCTTGCCATTAATGAGTATTTGCCCTCTGGTAGGTGAAAGCAACCCAAGCAACAGTTTAATCAACGTTGATTTTCCCGTGCCCGACGCACCAACTATTGCTAGGCGGTCGCCGCTTTCGAGCGACAAAGTCAACTCTTTTATGACTTGGCGTTCCATGCCATTGTATTTGAAACTTACATTTTCCAATATAATCGAACTGATTTCATCCACCAAAGGTCTTGGCTCCTCATCATGGGCATTTGACGCCAGCAAATTTTCCAGTCTGGATGCCACTGCTTTCGCACCTTGTCTACCAAGGTTATAGTCCGTTAGATTGCGCACCGGCTCTCCAGTGTAATTAAGGAGCATGTTAAACATTACAAGCGAGCCAATTGACAAATGTCCTGCTTGAATTAATATAGCTCCAATAATCAAGCATAACGCTGATGCAATTCCCAGTATTGCATCAGCGCCTGAGATGCCCATCGACTTCCAGAATTGTAGTTTGATTATAAAATCGCAATTACGTCTAACCGCTGTGCCGAATTTTGACGCAAAAAAGTCCTCGCTTCTGAATAATCTTATCGTATACATTCCATCCAGAATGTTCACTCCCGTATCAAGAACACTGGAAAAACTTTCGCGTTCTTTTTTTGTTGAAGAGCGTAGCCTTTTATTAAGGGAGAGGTATGAAAGGAAATATCCAGATAGTAACAAAACAGCCATAGCGCTTAGTGGCATGCTTGCCGAAATACAAACCGACAAAACGACGAAAAGTGTTGTACAATTTGTGAATAACATCGGGAAGGTAATTAATTTATTTTGAGCGTATAGAGCGCTGTCATTCACAACCTTGCTTAGCAAATCGCCGGAAGAGTTTTCTTCAAAAAAATCATGGGACTTGCACAGGAGTTTTTCAAAAATTACTTCTCGAACGAGTGCGGTGCCTTTGTGAATCATCTTAAACCAGTAATAGTTTTGAATCCAATTGGTAAAAAAATGCAGAATGACTATCAACGAAGCAATCAGTCCCAGCATAATCACATAATTGCGGTCATCCAACTTATCAATAATAAGCCCAATAAGAATAGCAGGAATCAACGCAACAATTGCATCGATAACACACAAAATAAGAGTTAGAACTCTCATCTTATAAAGTGGTCTGATGGATTTAGTTACAATTTTATTGAGCACACTCGTTCCTCCAATGCTTCTAGCAATCGCTAGTGACAATCTTTTCTTCGACCAAAAACTGAAGAAAATCTTGTAAATCTTCGTTTGGAACGCCTAGAATGTTTGCGAAATCATGTAGTTGTGCCATGGTTCTCGGCTGTTCGGAAATATATGAGAATATCTTATATGAATTTTCATCCAATTTCAAGTTTTCTCCTATAAAAATATTGCTAATCAGATATGTGTCTTTCCGTTTTGCTACACGACAATGAGTAGTTTGACTATACATTTAAGAGGTCAACTCCCTTCGTTTCTGCCAATCGAACATACATGGCGCACTCTTTCATCTCGTTTGGAGAATGTTTTGCAATTGACAAAAAGCAAGGGAAGCATCTTTCGTGAAGATACTTGCATCTATTGCACGGATGAACATTTTTTAGACTCTCATAGTCATATGACATGGCAAACGGCACGTCAAATTCGGTACTTTTATAAATCTCGGCAAAGTCTTCTTTACATAAAGAGTGTGATTTTATGTAAGGTAAGGATGAACTTTTTTCCCTGTCGCAAGCAAATATATCTCCCACATTATTTATGTAGATAAAACTAGTGCCTGCTCCGCACATATGAGACGATTCAGGAAAATTAAAGGCAGAACATTTTTTCACAAAATCTTTTGCCATTGGTCTTGCGAATTTTGGCACAATTAAAGTTTTATATGTCCCGTTGGTATATAAGTCGGCAACAGAATTGATTGCCGATAGAAACTGCTCAGGAGATATTTCTAAGTCTTTGAATGCATTGATGGAAGAAGTAAATGGTAAAAAAGAGCAAAATTTAATTGATACTCTTGCGATTAGAAGTATGAGTAAAGCCAAATATTCGACAGAAAATATTGGTCATTATGGTTTGGCTTTTGATTATTATAGTCATTTTACTTCGCCAATTC
>JAVBKA010000022.1:0-2964 GCA_031546715.1 Oscillospiraceae bacterium
GTGTATGTGCATGAGGGCGGCGGGGTGACGATTGGGTTTAGGTTTGGAAATGTTGTGGGGTGAGACGTAAAATTTTGCTTAAAAAGATTTTCCTTCGCATCAATAATCCCGCAATGCGTGGTAGCTTTGACATGCAAAGCACAGCTAGGATTTGCCCTTAATTACCGTCTCCCCCCCCCTGCGCTGTCCAGGTATGCGCACCCATGGTGTGAACGCGAGCTTTGGGGCATGTTAATTTTAGGGCAAATTTACAAACATGATGCTCAAGTGGCTGAGAACACAGTCCCAATTTCGACATGTGCAAGGACGATGAGACAGGAAAGGTATCGGGTTTTTGGGATGAATGTCACAAGAATGGCAACTATGAAAAACTGTTTGACGCGACAGGTGGAGAGCGATATCCCGATGGTCATGGGTATCCACGTGAAGATGGGAGTTGTGTTATAAATGCGGTGTGCGGGTATTGCGAACCTGGTGAAGATACTTTTCCGTACATGATTTGCGCGTTGATGAAACCAGACAGCAAAACGGAAGGTTTCAAAATTGCACAGATTTCCAAAGCTACTTGGGCAGTATTCAGAAGTGAAAAAACCGATTATATTGGTATAGAAATCCCTGCGCTTTTCAATCGTGCATATAGTGAATGGCTGCCGTCTTCTGGCTATGACAAGGCATTAGGTCCGGACATGGAAGTTTATTATACATCACCGGATGGAAAACATTTTGAAGAAGTTTGGATTCCGGTTAAAAAGTCATAATGACAATGCTCCCTCTCGCTGGTATCAGCGGAAGGGAGCATTGTTTGTAATATGTTATATTGGCTCTTTAGCGCAAGACAATTCGCAAGATAATGGGCAAATTACAGACATTAAAAGTTAGGGTGAATTGACGAAAGGTGAGGTTTTCGAGCATGGAAAAGCCCTGAACCCGTTGAGGTTCAAGGCTTTGTGGCGGAGCACCATCATCTATATCCGAACTCTCTATGTCGCTTAAACTCACGGTTTTTGTGCCATCTTTGTAGTTGTACGTCAGAATGAGCTTGTCATCGTACAGGTACGCAGAGTTTAAGAATATGTCGATTATACTTTTGCGGTACACAGGGTTATCAGTATCACCGTCCTTGAATTTGCTAATCCAAAACACAATCTGCTCATGGGTCAACGACGGCTTTTGAATCATCTCTTTCGCAATACTGATTTCAATGTCAGCTTTGTGTGTTTCCAAATCGTCGAGGCGTTGCTTGGTGGAAGCATTAATAATACCTTGCTGTATGGCATTGAGCATGTTCTCGATGCCTTTTTCAACTTCTTGGAGCTGATTTTTTAGCATTGGAATGACAGTGTTTTCCTTTTTCTGCATTTCGACTATGGCATCAGCCAGGCGATTGATTACATCATCTTGCATAATCCACTCTTTGGTTTGGGCAACAATTAACCTCTCAATCCACTCTTTCCGAACTGGTTTTTTAGAACAAGTCTTTTTGTATATGGTGTTGCCACATTTATAGTAATAATAGATTCTGCCCGTCTTGCTTGTGCCACTTGTCCCAACCATGTACACGCCGTCATGTCCGCAAAACAGTTTGGTAGTGAGTATGTATTCGTCAGTTGCTTTACTTGCAGCAGGCGCATGTTTATTCTTTTCCATTCGCGCTTGAACCTTGTCAAAAAGTTCAGGGGTAATAATTGCCGGGATGCCGCCCATAGTAACACTTTCGCTGTACTTGTACTCACCAATATATCTGCGATTCTTCAAAAGGTTGTGCATTGTACTTTTATTGGTATACTCATATTTCATGTTCGTAAAAAGCCTTCGCTGATTTAGGGATTTGCCAATTTGTTCAACCGTTTCTCCTGTGGCATACCGCTCAAATATTTCTTGAACTATTGGCGCTGTTAGCGGATCAATTTCATACATTCTATCAACGCTAACTTTGTAACCAAGTGGTAAAAATCCGCCGTTATATTTGCACTTCAATGCATTTTCAGTTTGTCCACGCCTAACCTTTTGAGATAATTCAGCCGAATAATACTCTGCCATACCTTCAAGCAAAGATTCGAGAATAATGCCTTCTGGGCCTTCTGAAATATTCTCTTTCGCAGAAACTACTCTGACACCATTTCGCTTGAGTATAACCTTATACATTGCCGAGTCAGAGCGATTGCGAGAAAAGCGGTCGAGCTTCCAAACGAGAACGACTTCGAACTGCTTTTTTGCGCTGTCGCGAACCATACGCTGAAACTCTGGTCTATCATCAGACCTTGCTGATAACGCACGATCGATATATGTTCCAATAATGGTAAGGTTCTGCCGGTCGGCGTATTCCTTGCACTCACGAAGTTGACCTTCAATTGATTCTTCCCTCTGACTATCCGAACTGTAACGAGCGTAAATTACAGCTTTCATTTTCTCACCTCGTTTAATTGTGACGAATATGCCATAATTAGAATTTGAAGTATTATTCGTCAAGCATTAGCGGCTTCTTGCGTTTCTTCAAAGCATTAAGCTGCTCTCTTTCAATCTGCGAAATGCTCTTGTCTGGTGTTGGCAGATTTTCAGGCATAACACCGCCGACACGTTCAATAGCGGCTCTAACCTCACGGCCAACGATATAGTGAGCATCACCTGCAGCACTCACACCTTTTACGTTCTCGCGGCGCAATTTGCTTTCAGTCTGCGAAATGCGGAACAGGTTGGCAATAAGCTCTTCGCTGCCCATAAAATCGAGTATTTTTTCACGTACAGCCAGCCCTTTCTTTTCGTGAATATCCTCAACTGTCATTCCGCCGTACAGACCCATGTAACCTGAATTTTGAAACTCGCCGAACTCTTCATTTGAGATAATGCCTGCGTTGTGAGCCGCTTCTGCAAGTATCTGATTCCATTGCTTTATATCGCCACGAATTACCAGACGTTTATTGTCTTCATCAAGTTGATTAAATCTATCAGCGACTTCTTGTCGAT
>JAVBKA010000025.1:0-10554 GCA_031546715.1 Oscillospiraceae bacterium
AGGCTTTAAACACCCCGCTGGGGGGACCCCCCCCGTCGATTGCACTTTGTTTTTATTACGTCCGTGGTCAACCCCCCCGCCCCCCCCACTTACCCCACCCCAATTACTCACTTTGCCTCCGCCCCCCGCGACAGGGTTAAGGGAGCATGATACTGTTTGCGAGTTAATCTGTGGTTACTTAAGCTTATGGTTGCGTTAATTGTTGAGTTTTCTTCCACACCAAGTAGTATTCAGCAAATTCGCTGTCTACAACGGCGATGTGGTGATATAGCCAATCAACAACAATTTCCTTGATTATTGCGAGAGAATCAGCGCTAGAACCCTTTTTCATAAAGGTAGTACGCATTTTAACAAAGCTTCCGATAAATCGGTTATGCTCTTCCAAATGCTCTTCATATTTTGGGTAGTCTGATTTTATTTGAAGCTTCTCTTCCATGGTAAAATGCGCCATGGTGTAATCGGCTAAAAAATCTAAGAATAGCTCGATTTTGGTTTCATCAATAATTTGATTTTCAAGGCAGTCTAAAATATCGTTTACCCGTTTGATTATTTCCTTGTGCTGGTCATCTATGATGTCAACCCCAAAGCATAACTTTTCTGACCATTCCATTTTAAAACCCTCCGAATATGTAGTCAATAATATTATCAAATGAACCGCTTTTGTATTACATGTATGCGGTATCAGTAAAAATATTGTGTAGTTGGCAAAAACAGTATGTACATCCAAATACAGTATATCATGAAGCGGCAGGAACTGCAAGACATGGATTAAAGTCTGTGATTGTGCAGCAACGTAGTTGCTAAGTGCTTAGCACTTTCATTTGTGTTTCAATGTTCTCTCAGGCGTCGGAAGCTCTGCCTCCGCTTACGCCGTGAGGTTATTATAGCACAACAGAAAATATTTACAATTGCTATTTCACTAACATTTGGGAAAGCTTTACAATATGCCGTAAACATGGACAGTGCTACTGCTCCATGAACACTTAATATTATCCAAAATACAGCCCGTTGAAAACGTCATAGCCAACAGGCGTTGACATCTCTGACAATTTTCAGACAACTTTATCGCATCCACTGTCTTTTAGTAGTTGACAATAATCCGCTATTAAGTTACAATACAACTTGAATAGTTCTACAATTCCCAACAAATTAGGAGGTACATATGGCACAGAAGAAGGCTGTTATCGGGGCAACATCGTTTATTTTGGTTTTGCTCTTATTAGTTGGATATTTTGCACTTGCCGCAGATGTCGGAGGTAAGGAAGACCCACTAGTTACCGTAAACTACTTAAACGGACTTGAACCATCCCTAAACGCTAAAATTACTGAAATGCTTGCAACTCAGACCTCATTGTTCTCAACAACTCTGGAAAACCGCATAGCAGAAGCCAATCTGGAGCTTCAAGCCAAGATTGACGAAGCCATGCTGGCAGGTGGCGGTGCTTTTGAACCTGACGCTGCTTTTATTGATTTACTCACCACTAAGGTTATTGAAAAAATCGGCACAACCCCAGGCTCAGGCGTTAGTGGCATATCTGACAGCTATAGTAGAGTTCTCCTTGCAAAGAATAAAAATGTCACCGTCAATTTAGGAACCACATTCTTTTTGCGCACAGGTACTGCAACCTGCGTTTCCTCAGGCACTACAGGACTTATTGACCTGACTGACGGCTCTACACTTGAAAATGGCGCAGCGCTTAAAGCAAACCACCTGTATTGCGTTACATTTGAAACTGGACGCGGCTTCAAAGTCACGTCAGAAGCATATGTGTTTATTCAAGGCGGGTACACAATCTCCTAAATTATTATTGACTTTCATGCATAACCGTGATAAACTGTTAAAGCCGCATTAATCAGGTATCTTAAGCTGCATTTTGCACACCTGCAAAGCGAGACTGAATAAAGAGGGATTCCATGACTGCCATTTTCACATCAGGCGGAAAGCAGTTTAAGGTTGTCGAGGGTGACATTGTCTACCTTGAAAAGCTTGAGCTAGCCGACGGCGCAAAGGTTAAGTTTGACGTTCTTGCACTGTTTGAGGGCGACAAAATCACTATGGGTACACCAATTGTTTCCGGTGCTACCGTTGAAGCAAAGGTTATCAAGTCCGACAAGCAACGCAAGATTATCGTCTATAAGATGAAAGCTAAGAAAAACTATCGCAAGAAACAAGGTCATCGCCAACCATATACTAAAGTCCAGATCGAAAAGATCATCGGCGCGTAAGGGAGTGTTTACAGTATGGCACATAAAAAAGGCGTAGGTTCCTCACGTAACGGTCGTGACTCTAAGTCTAAGAGACTGGGAGCAAAGCGTGCAGACGGTCAATTCGTTCTTGCAGGCAACATCCTATATACACAACGCGGAACTAAGATTCACCCAGGCACGAATGTTGGTCGCGGAAGCAACGATTCACTATTCGCTCTTGTTGACGGCACAGTTCGTTTCCACAGACTTGGACGTGACCGCAAGCAGGTTTCTATTATTGAGGACGCAGAATAATTGGCGTAAGCCATTAAAAAAGTCATCACACTAGTGATGACTTTTTGTTTTGCGCGTAATTACCCTAATAAACTATCTCGACCTTGCGCCCATGATTACTGACTAAAATACCTTTTGCGGCAATAGCATGGTTGTCCTCAACATTCACATGCAGCACAGCCTCGGAGCTATAGCCTTCCCTCGGACGGTCGTTTACAGAGTTAAAAAACGGAATTGGCAGCCACGAACCGTTCATTGAGCCGTTGCCACTTGTGGGCGAATTGTTTGTTGGTATTGGCATAAAAACTGGAATGTCGTCACTTTCCCCCTGCCATGCCTGCGGTGATAAATGCCGTACCTTGTAGGACTTTGGTGTAATGCCTTTTTCTCTAAGCCGTACTATCGCCCATTCCGCCATATCCACATTTTCAAAAATTGCAGTCAATTTCAAGAAAAATCCCCCTTTCAGTTAATAATAGATTGAACTGAAAAGGGGGAAATTATTCTTGGTAGATTGTATTACTATTTGGTTTATGCTATTATGCTCATATTGAATGATTGGAAGTGATTTCATGGCTATAGACAAAATTATAGTTGAATATTTTACATGCTTTGATAATTTAGAAGTTGAATTTTCTAAAGGCATCAATATATTTATTGGCGAAAATGGGACAGGAAAAACACATCTGCTAAAGCTATTGTATGCTTTTTGCGAAATCGAAATAGATTTGAAAAGCAGACCTAAAGATTTATTAGTAGACTTAAAGGATTACTTTGATATCAATTCTGAAGAAGAGTTATTGAATAAGGAATCAAAGTCACAACTGACATTTTATTTTGATGAACAAGATGTCAGATTTTCAATGACTTTATGGAATCAAATACTTGTTTATAATTTTGAAGAAATAGTTAAGGATAAAATACCTTCAATATTTATCCCTGCCACAGAAATGTTATCACATTCACGTGGTTTCTTGAGTTTGGCAAGAGAACTAGAATTGCCATTTGATAAAACTCAAATAGATATTATATCAAAAGCAGGCTTACCACCTGCCAAAAATCATGATGAATTTGAGCGTTTGTTAATGAACAAAATCACCGCGATTGTTGGCGGGTCTATATTGTATGAAAATGATACGTTCTATAGTGTAAGAGATGGAAAAACTATAAAATTTTCGTTGGAATCTGAGGGGCTGAAGAAGTTTGGAGTTTTATGGAAACTTTTAGAAAACGGCTTACTAAAAACAGGAACCGTACTATTTTGGGATGAACCCGAGACTAATATAAACCCCAGACTTATTCCGCATTTAGTTGATATATTAATTGATATTGCAAATCATGGTATACAAGTGTTTTTATCAACCCATGATTACTTTTTAGCAAAATATTTTGAAATAAATAATAATAATGTTAACTCGTTACTATTTCATTCACTATTTAGAGAAAAAGATACCATAAAAAGTGAAACTAATGAAAAATTCACTTCGCTATTAAACAACAGCATCATATCAGAGCAGTTTAATATCTATAGAGAAGAAGCAAAGAAGGTGCTTGATTAATGTTTTCAAAAACAGAATCAGGCATGCTATTTGAATTTCCAAAATCTGATGTGTTCGATATCGAATCTTCGGTTTTTTATAAAAAAAAGCAGCCCAATTTGAGCAGTGTTGAATTTTTGCTCCTAAAAAACGATAAACTCTTTTTAATTGAAGCGAAGCGTTCCTTTCCCAAAGTAGAAAGTAAAGCTGACTTTAACAAAAATATTCAAGATATTTCTGATAAATTCATTCACTCTTTTGAGTTGTTTTTATCGAATTTTGTTGAAGTAAATGAATTTAATGATATTGAAACCCCAGAGAAATTTCAAAATTTCAATTTTTCAAGTTGCAGTGGAATTGTTTTTGTTTTAATCATAAATTGCTCAAAAATTGATAGGAATGACGTTCCCAATATGATTAGCTACATACAGGACCAATTCAAAGATAGGTTTAAAGGGCAAAATAGAATCTGGAATATTGATTTCATTGCTCTGGATAATGAGCTAGCTCTTGAAAAAAAGCTTGTGAGCAAAATGATACCATGATGCTCAGTAAGCTTAATTTGGCATTATACACGCTCTACTTCGACCCATACTGCAAGTACTTCTCATACAAATCAGGACGTTTCTTCATAGTTCGCAGCAGAGCTTGCTCATGCCGCCACGACTTAATCTGTTCGTGATGCCCTGACATCAAAACCGTAGGAACGTTTTTACCATGCCAAACCTCGGGGCGGGAGTAACAGGGATATTCAAGCAGACCATTCCAATGGCTCTCTTCTTCAAAGCAGCTTTCATCGGCTAAAACCCCGGGAATCAACCGACCAACAGCGTCAACCAATGCGGCGGCGGCTATTTCTCCGCCAGTCAGCACGAAATCACCCAAGGAAATTTCTTCATCCACGCATTCTTCGATAAATCGCTCGTCAACGCCTTCATAATGCCCGCAGACAATAATAAGATGCGCCATTGTAACAAACCGCTTCGCCTCAGCCTGACGAAAAACCGTCCCTTGGGGGCTCATAAACACTGTATGACCAGTACCATATGTGTCAACTACATGTTTCCAGCAGTTGAAAATAGGGTCGGCTTGCATAACCATGCCCATCCCACCGCCGTAAGGGTAGTCGTCTACCTGCTTTTGCTTGTTTAGGGTGTAGTCTCTTATTTGATGGGCTCTCAGCACCAGATGTCCTCTACGAATGCCACGCCCGATAATGCTTTCGCTGAGTAATGCCACGGTGTTGTCGGGGAAAAGTGTAAGAATGTCAATTTGCATTACATTCCCTCTATCATTCGAACGTAAATCCGACCTTCAGTCAGCTCAATGCGCATAATAAACTCAGGTATTGCTGGAATTAAATGCTCAGCATCTTCGAACTTGACAACATAGACATCATGCGCAGGCATGTTCAATATTTCTTGCAATGTGCCGATACAGCCTTGCGCTTCGTCATGCACTTCTAAGCCTATAAGGTCTTGCACAAAATAACGTCCCTCTGGTAAATGAACGCTGGACTTGTCCAAGAATAAAACTTTGTTTTTAAGCTTCTGTGCTTGCTCAACTGTGTCAACGCCTTTGAGCTTGAGTAGCAGCATGTTCTTATGTGCCCTTGAGCTTTCCACTGTGCACGATTCGTCATGTATATAAAAGGTCTCAAAGTCAAGCAGAAACTCTGCACTGTCGCACCATGGCTGAACACGAAGCTCACCGCGGACGCCGTGAGTGCTGACTATTTGACCTGCTTCAAGCAGTTTCATAGGTTCACCTATTTCTTTACCGAATTAAGAGATACACTTTTCATATTGAAAAGTGTATCTCAGTGAAATTACTTTTTGTCCGTGTCGATAATTTCCACACGGACTCTTTGCCCGACATCAGCACAATTCTTTACGAGTGTGCGGATATCCTTGGCAATGCGTCCGCCGCGTCCGATTACACGCCCCACGTCACTGGGAGCGACATGAAGCTCAAAAAACAGCTCGCCGTCACGCTGAGATTCTGTAACTAAGACCTCATCCGGAAGCTCGACTAAATTTTTAGCAATGTAAATCAGTAAATCTTTCATTAGATAACTCCAGCAGTTTTAAGCAATCTCTTGCAAATATCTGTTGGCTGAGCACCTTTTGACAGCCATTCTTTTGCCTTTTCTCCATCGACCTTAATTTCTGATGGGTTCAAAAGCGGGTTGTATGTGCCGATTTCTTCGATAAAACGACCGTCACGTGGGAAACGGGAATCGGCTACAATGATACGATAGAATGGAGCTTTCTTTGCACCCATTCTGCGAAGTCTAATTTTAACCATATGTTTTCACCTCCAAGAATGTTACTCTAAAAAACCTTTGTATAAACGCCTTGCGGCGAGGATACCACATAAATCGGGGGTTATCTACCGCCCATAAAGCCCTTGGGCATTTTACCCTGAGACATTTGCTTGACCATTGTCTTCATCATTTCGTACTGCTTAAGCATACGGTTTAAGTCCTCGACCTTAGTGCCACTGCCCAGCGCAATTCGACGTTTTCTGGAGGAATTGAGTACCTCCGGATTTTCACGCTCATAGGGGGTCATGGAGAGAATCATCGCCTCGGTGCGGGACATGGCTTTCTCGTCCACTTTAGCGTCCTTTAGCTGACGTTTGTCTATTCCGGGAATCATGCCCATCATATCCTGCATGTTACCCATGCCCTTAACCTGTTCCATTTGGTCTAAAAAATCCGCCAGAGTGAATTTTCCCGCTCTCAGCTTCTTTTCCATTTCCTCGGCTTTTTTAGAGTCAAGGTTCTGCTCCGCCTTTTCAATTAGGGACAGTACATCACCCATGCCTCAAATGCGGGACGCCATGCGGTCAGGGTGGAAAACCTCAATATTATCAAGCTTTTCGCCCACACCGATAAATTTAACAGGCTTGCCCGTAACCGCCTTGACTGACAAAGCTGCACCGCCACGGGCATCGCCGTCAAGCTTAGTGAGCATCACGCCGTCAATACCAAGAGCTTCGTTGAAGGCAGCAGAGGCGTTGACTGCGTCCTGTCCGGTCATAGCGTCAACAACTAGCAAAATTTCATGGGGGCTGACTGTGGCCTTAATGTTTTTTAGCTCCTGCATTAGGCTCTCGTCAATATGCAAACGTCCGGCAGTGTCGATAAAAACTATATCATTGCCATGCTGCCTAGCGTGGTCAATACCGGCCTTTGCAATGGCTACAGGGTCGCCATGACCTTGCTCGAAAACAGGAATACCCAGCTGAGAGCCGACTACTTGAAGCTGCTTAATCGCCGCAGGACGATACACGTCACAGGCAATCATCAAAGGGCGTTTGCCCTGCTTTTTCATCATTCCTGCAAGTTTTGTACCGTTTGTGGTTTTGCCTGCGCCTTGCAGACCTACCAACATAACAATTGTGGGGGATTTTGATGAAATAGTCAGCTTTGCGGAGGTTCCGCCCATAAGAGCGGTAAGCTCCTCGTTGACTATTTTAATAACCATTTGAGCAGGATTCAGCGTTTCCATTACGTCAACGCCGATACAGCGGGCGGTTGTGGATGCGATAAAGTCCTTAACAACCTTGAAGCTGACGTCAGCCTCTAAAAGTGCAAGACGAACCTCGCGCATGGCTTCCTTAACGTCAGCCTCGGATAGTCTGCCCTTGCCTTTAAGCCGTTTAAAAACGGACGCTAATTTTTCGGTAAGACCTTCAAATGCCATAGCGGTCTCCTAATTTACAATAATTGAATGCTTTGAGCCATCACGAGAATGGCTTGAGCAGTGTTTTTAGTTTTTTCTTCGTCACTTTCGCTCAAAAGTCCGTTTGCTAGAGCGATTATATCCTCTGACTGCTTTTTAACGTTCTGAAAACGCTCAACAAGCCCCAGTTTTTGCTCCATATCAAGCAAGATGTTTTCCGCACGAAGCAGAACCTCACGGACACCCTGACGAGTAATACCTTCGTTTTCAGCTATTTCGGACAGTGATAGGTCGTCATTGTAGTAATACTCAAAAAAAGCCCGCTGATGCTCGGTGAGAAGGTCGCCGTAGAAATCAAAAAGCAGGGCAACCATTACAGTATCCTTAATCATAATTGTACCTCGGCTCTGTAAAGGTGTTTAGATTTACAGTAGGAATAGAATACACTAAAAGTGCGATGTTGTCAATAGCAACATCGCACTTTTAGGTGAAGTTTTATTCAATTTTATTCGATTCTAATTACGACGAAGAGCTGATATCCGAAGCTTTTGCAGTAGCCTCTACCCGCCGAATCATTTTGTCAACGGCTTCGTTTTGATTTGTAACAGTGATTTTTATGTTTGGGTATCTGTTTTTAAACACAACAAAAAATTCATGGGCAAATCCTTGCCCAATATCATCTATTCCCGCAAAATCCAGCTCAACCTCTTCAAACTGGTCTAGTCTTGAGTAGAGCCTTCTCGCCTGAGAGCGTGATACGGCGAAGCTATCAGAAAGTGCATATTTAATAGGAATTTGGGTCTTGAAAAACCCTCTTTCAGGGTCGGAAAACATATCAAACACCTCTGTTAATTGTCTGGTGGAGTTATTTGGCAGGGACATAAGCACAAAAGTTCCTGCGTCATCTTCGGAGTTGCGCAATATTTCTTCATCTAGACTTAAATTATCAAGTTCATCATGTGTGAAAATGCACCGTGAAGATATTATGGAAAAGCGTCCTATTGCTCGTGAAGTAAAGAAAACGCCTTCCCCAGAGTGGTTTGCTTTGTCTGTTGTTAGTTTACCCTTAAATAGCGCAGTAACCGCATCCTCCAAAGAGGCTTCCTTGTTTGTTGTTTCTTTAAGGTAGGCTCTTATTTTATTAAATATGCCAATCCCTTTATCAATGATGTAAATTTCTGTTTTATAGGCATCAATGTTGACAAATACGTTTATTATATCAGCATTTGAATGCTCGATTGCATTATTCATCATTTCTGTAAAAGAATACTGCCAAATTTTTCTTATATTATTATTTAGATGAATTATAAGAGGAGAAATGTCTCTCTCGTATATCGTGTCTTCTTCAAGTTCATCAGATATTTTGTAACTAAATCTATAAGTATTTGTCGTCAACCTGTAATTATTATCAGAAATTTTTAATATGATTCCACTTTTTAGAAGCTCGTTAATGTACGGATAAACTGACTTAGTTGATATTGCAAAAGCATCTGCCACATTCTTAACAAAATTTGAAGATTGCTTTGAAATCTGCTCTATAAGATAGGTCTTAAGTCTTTCCCTGGTATTTTTGTCTAGCGACATGGTGCGCCTCCTAGTATGCATTATAAACATAATTATACATATTATAACCTTAAACTTAAAATGTGTCAATATAAATAAAACGCTCTGCCGATATATTCTCGGCTAAATCTGACCATCGTTGAGAAGCGACTACTAATTTCTTGACTTTCCCCACTATTTGCAGTAAAATACACTAACTACCAAACCAGAGAGGGAATGCTAATAATGGATATGACATTTTACAATAACAATGAGGCTGCAATACCCAAGGGGCGGGTGCGCACACGCTTTGCGCCATCTCCTACGGGGTACATGCATGTGGGCGGTATGCGCACAGCACTGTACACATATTTAATCGCAAAAAAAGCAGGTGGAGATTTTCTACTTCGTATTGAGGACACTGACCAAGAGCGTCTTGTGGAGGGTGCAACAGAAATAATTTTCCGCACAATGCGTGATACAGGCTTAACGTACAGCGAAGGCCCTGATGTGGGTGGTCCTGTTGGCCCATACACACAGTCCGAGCGCAAGCACCTGTACAAGCCTTATGCCGAGCTTCTTGTGGAAAAAGGGGCGGCTTATTACTGTTTTTGCGGCAAAGAACGTCTTGACGAGGTTCGCCGTATCAACGAAGCGTCCCGAATTCCAAATAAGTACGATGGTCACTGCTTGGGGCTTTCCAAAGAGGAAATTGCTGAAAAGCTCGCCTCCGGAGTGCCTTATATTATTCGTCAGCGCATACCCCAGAGCGGAACAACCACCTTCCATGACACTATTTTCGGCGACATTACCGTTGACAACAACACACTTGACGACAATGTTCTGCTAAAGTCTGACGGATTACCCACATACAACTTTGCAAACGTTGTAGACGACCATTTGATGGGCATTACCCATGTTTGTCGAGGTACGGAATATCTGTCCTCAACGCCAAAATACAATCTTTTGTACGAAGCCTTCGGCTGGGAAATTCCTGTGTATATTCACATGTCACCGGTTATGCGTGATGCGCAGCACAAGCTTTCTAAGCGCGCAGGCGACCCAACCTTTGAGGATTTGCTTGGCATGGGCTTTTTAAGAGATGCCATAATGAACTATGTTGCACTGCTGGGCTGGAGCCCCCGTTCTGAGCAGGAGGTATTCACCCTTAAGGAGCTTGAGGAAAAATTTGACCTTGAAGGTCTTTCAAAATCGCCCGCTATCTTTGATATTCAAAAGCTTGTTTGGCTGAACGGCGAATACATCCGCGCCATGATGTTGGAGAATTTCCATGAAATCGCTCT
>JAVBKA010000188.1:0-10809 GCA_031546715.1 Oscillospiraceae bacterium
GAAAATGACTGTTAAAAAAGCTAATATACGCTTCGCAGAACACATTGAGGGATAACTCCCCCTCCGCCACCTCATATGTTGCAGTATCTCTATACCGTCGGCAGCCCCCTCTGCAAAGCCCAAACCATTTGCAAGTCTTGCACTTTTCGTCTACGACATAGGATTTTTCAGTAAATTTTCCGCAATTCTCATGACTTCGCATTTCTGAAAAAGAGTTATGCTGTACGTTGCCAATTTTATATCTATCAAGCACATAAAAATCGCATGGGAAAACACTTCCGTCGCTTTCAATCACAAAATAGCTCGAACACACACCGCTCATTCCGCACTGCTCTGGAGGTTTGTTCAAAATCATTGATATGTAATTGTCAAAATTTCGCACGCTTGTGTAATCACCGTTGAAAAAGTCTTGATAATAACAGTTAAATGTGTCTACAAGAAATTCGCCATACCTTTTAACCGTCAATGAGTGTTCAAATTTTTCGCCTGAAAAGCCGTCAATACAAGGTATAAATTGCAAATATTTTAGCTCGTGCTCTTTAAAAAAAACCCACATTTTTTTGCCGTGCCTTGCAGTAAACTGATTCACTACACATAGAATATTAAACTCTACATTATGTTTTTTAAAAAGCTCAACTGCCCGCATTACCTTATTAAAGGTCGGCTTACCTTGTCTATCAAGCCTTAAGCTGTCATGCAGCTCTTTATATCCATCGAGAGATAATCCAACTAAAAAGGAGTTTGCGGCAAAAAAATCAGCCCATTCCTCATTTATAATAAGCCCATTAGTTTGAATAATGTTGCTTATTTTGACTTTTTTGGTATTATACTTCTGCTGAAAAGCTAAAAGCTTTTTATAGAAATCCAAGCCTATTAATGTAGGCTCGCCGCCTTGAAAACCAAAACTGCATTCTAGCTCAGCATATTCAAGAGCATTTTTAACAACCAGCTCAAGCGTTTGTTCGCTCATAATGCCGTAAGATTTAAACTCCCTATGCTGAGACACATCGCAGTAAAAGCAATATTTGCAGTTCATATTACAACTGCTCGATACTGGCTTAATCAGCAGGCTTACAGGCGGCATATCAATCCTCCATACCAAGAACGCTTTTTACTTTTCTCCCCACAAACAGCCGTACACCATCAGAGTAGCCTTCTTCACGGTCTTTCAAATCTTTTATCAGGCAGTTCCGCAAAAGCTCAACTCTTTCCTTGTTCGACGGAGCGTGAACAACGTTTTTAGTCTCTTTGGGGTCATCAGATAAGTCAAAATATTGTTCTTTTCCGGTTTGAGAAAACCATATATATTTATCTTTTTTCGTAACTATATAATGATTAGACCTCATGCCGCTCGAGTGCTCTCCATGTAAATACTCCCGCCAGCAGTTCTCTTCACCTTGTATTACTGGTAAAAGACTGTTCCCCTCCACGCATTGCGGTATTTCTAGCCCCGCAATGTCAAGCAGCGTCGGCATAACGTCCCTTAACTCAACAATGTTATCAAAGGTTTTATTTCTGGTTCCCTTTATATTTTTTCCAGGGTCATATATAAGAAACGGAATCCCCGCCGAACCCTCGTATGGCATAGACTTTCTAAACATGTTGTGGTCACCCATTAAGTCACCATGGTCAGAAGTAAATAAAAAAACCGTGTTGTATAGCATTCTATATTCCGTTAACGCCTGCAAAAACCTCCCAATTTGATGGTCAATATGTGTAATCAAACCATAATAAGCCGCTTTAGCGCGTTTTAGCCCTTGCGCAGAAATCTTTCCCTCAGTACAGGTGACCGAAAGCCCTTCTTCCCCCGCATCAGTGGTATCCGCCCAATCCCCAATGGTTACATCCTGCAAATCAGCGTTTTTGTACATATTGTAGTAATATTCTGGAGGGTCTAGGGGCGAGTGAGGTCGAACGAATGACATATGCAGAAAAAACGGCTTTCCAGTGTCGCGCCTACGCAAAAAGTCAATCGATTCCGATACAACCCAATTAGTCGGGTGCAGCCTCTCCTCGTAGGGCCAAGTACGCGCAACCCATGAGTTGCAGTCAAGTCCAGCATCGGTAATGTCTGCGTCAATTCCCTTTTGCTGTTTTAGCCAATGTAAATAATCGTCCGTTCCGCTAAAAACGTTTGCAGCGTTTTTGTTGTAATCTCTTGAAGAATGAAGATAGCCATCATGCAGCACAACGTTGTGAAACCCGCACAAATTTCTTTCAGGAAAAACATGCATTTTGCCGATACATTGTGTGTGGTAACCACCTTTGGCAAATTCAGAAGCAATCGTATGCTCATAATCCCAAGCAACCCCGTCCCTGTATCCAAGACGTTTGTTTGACTTTTGCGAAAGCCCTGTTAGAAGTGCCGCACGAGCCGCAATACATGAGGGCACAGCAGAATATGCCTTGCTCATCATATATCCATCATGCTTCATCATGTCCAAATGCGGCGTTTCAATAGTATCGTTTCCAGACGCACCTATACAATCCCGCCGCATTTGGTCAACAGTAATAAGAACAACATTCAATTTTTGCTCCATAAGAAGCCCTCCGTCAAGCTGTTTAATTTTGCAATCGTATTTACACAATCGGGTTAATCCGCACTTACTTTATCAAGTAATATTGACATTCTACACCATACCTTATATAATTTGCAAACAATACTTCAGGAGGATGAACAACATGACAAAAACATGTTTTATAGACGGTGGCAATTGGTACAAGGGCAATTTGCATTGCCATACTGTGGCTTCGGACGGTCGCTTAACTGCGCCCGCATTAAAAACAGTTTACCAAAAACTGGATTATGATTTCATGGTATACTCTGACCATAATATCCATACATATCACGAAGACTTAAGCGATGAGAACTTTCTCGTTATTCAAGGTCTTGAAGGAGACATCAGCGGAGGAAACGGCGACAATCGGGTGTTTCATCTTTTGTTTATGGATGGTACTGATGAGATAAAGAAAAACGCAACCAAGCCAATGTATAAGCATATGGAAACCGTGCCAAACAAAATGAAATTTGAAGGTTTGTCCACAGTTCAAGCCTATATTGACGATATGGTCAGCAGAGGTTACATGGTAATGTTTAACCACCCTGCTTGGTCTTGCGTTGAGTATGACGACATATTGCAGTTAAAAAACCTTTTTGCAGTGGAATGTATCAACGCTTCTACCCAACATATAGAAAACATCGGCGAGAACTTCGGAACATGGGATGCGCTTCTTCGCCAAGGAATGAAAATCTGGGGAACGGCAACAGACGACAATCACAATACAAACCCTGTGGACTCAGTTTATTCAGACGCAGGTCTTGGTTTTGTAGTCGTAAAGTGCAAGGAATTAACTAGGTCATCAGTAGCAGACGCTCTATATAGAGGAAGCTTTTACTCCTCCTGCGGACCTAAAATTTACGATTTTAGAGTTGAAGATAACGAAGTTATTTTTGAATGCTCCCCTGTCAGCAGAATCTACTTTAGAGGTAAAACCCGTGAGTCTGGCGTCCTTTTAAGCGAAGACGGCAAGGATAGTTTAACACATTTTAGAATGAAGCTATGTAGCGGTCAAGAATTTGTCCGCGTAGAATGCTACGACGCAACAGGGAGAAAAGCGTTTACAAACCCAATTTATTTGGGCGAGGATAAGTAGTTATAGGCTTAGAGCCTCGATTTTTGCACGATAGTTGATTTTGAAGCTTGCAACAAAGCGTCGCCTGATGTAGGCGACGCTTTGCGTTTAGATTAGATTGTCTTTTTAATTTGCTGGTTACTAAGCGTCCCCTGAGACGGAACAATTTTAAACCCATACTGATAGGCAAGGGCTATAGCAGTTTCGTTAAAGTACTTTACCCTGTCATCCGTTGTCATTTGCTTGGTTTTTTCAGATAGGTCAATACGAATTTTATTAAGCTCCAGTTCCGTACTGTTAATCATCATGCTCAATCACCTCCATTGGAGAGCAAATATAAACTCCGCGATATCCATGTCTGATATTAATGTTCTCGGTCATGATTTTAGTTTTCAATTTATTAATGTGCTGGAAATTCAAGCTAAAAATGTACTCCAAATCGTTAACAGTTGCAATGGCGATATGAACGCCGTCCATCCTAAACCTACTTGGGATTACTCCCTCATTAATGTATATATCTGCTAGTTTCTCCGCTTCCTTATCAGCAGATATCACAATTATCCCAAATTCTTCAATCAGGGATAACATTTTGCCTCGCTTCGGTTCAGCGGCGTTTGCAAGCTCGTCTGCCACATAAACGGAAGTATAGCCGACATATTTTCCAGCCTTAATTTCAGAAAACAACTTGACAGTATCAGCATGGGCATCTCGGTCTTCGTCAAAAAAGTAATTAAACATCGTTGTTTCCAAATATACCTTAGGAATTCTCATAATGTCACCACCTCATTGCTTATATATGCAATTGCCAACTATTACTATAAGTTATCCAGTTTGCATTTTGTAAAAATATTAGCGGCGTTTGCGCACAAAAATCACAGCAAGTTAACCCAGTCTCGCTTTGCATGCAACACACGAATAATTCTAACCTCTTCGCCCGTCACAAGGTAAAACACAAGATAATTATCAACAAGCATTTTTCTGATGCCCTGTATTGCAAGCCGCTGCTCAGCCACAAGAGCGTGTCTTTCAGGCATTGTATTCAAGCTACTTATTTCACTCTTAAATTTCGTAATTAAGCGATCTGCGGCGGACGGCTCCTGAAGTTCTGTAGTTATATACGAGTGAATATCTGTCAAATCCTTCAACGCTTTTTGAGCTAAAATTATCTTATACTGCTTCATTTTGAAAACCTTTGTTCAAGTTCCGCAAACGCATCAGCCGCAGATATAGTTCTACCGTTTTCAATATCTGCCAACCCCTCATCAATCAGCCTATAAAGCTCAAACTTCCCTGCAAGACGCTCATATGTCTCAATACTCATAACAGCCAAGTCTCCTTGACCATTCTTCGTTATAAAAACTGGTTCGGAGTAATTGTGGCAAAAAGTTGAAATTTCGTTATAGCTATTTCGTAGGTCGGAACTTGGTCTAATGTTTGGCATGGTAATCCCTCCGCATTTAGTATATGCAAATATTATCATAATAACGATAGCTAGTCAATAGTGCGTAGTGAGTTTTACTCGATATTCAAAAGGGACATTTCGCTAATTAGCATATTTGTGAATATATTCGCAAGTGTTTGATTCTGGCTGTTTCAATATTCATTGAATCGACTTACTATACTTCTTCTACCGTCTGATATACTTCTGTATCTTCAAATGTTTGAATAGCACTATAAAAAGTAAAAAGTTAGTATAAAGATTGACAAATTCAACAAATTGAGTTAATATTACGAAGTAAATTCGTAAATTTTGACATAGTGAATTATCGGAGGATTCCCAATGACTCAATTGAATGAGCTTGCGCCCCTTTACACCAGATGGGGCGAAACACTGAATAGGCAATGCCCAAATAACGATTATCCAAGACCACAGTTTAGGCGAGATAATTGGCAATGCCTCAACGGAAGCTGGGAGTATGCAATCTTAGAAAATGAGGCAACGCCCGAACACTGGGAGGGTGAAATATTAGTGCCTTTTTCACCAGAATGTCTGCTCTCGGGTGTTATGCGGCAGTTATTACCTAAGCAGACATTATGGTATAGGCGTAAAGTTCAGCTTCAAAAGCCGAGTGACGAACGGCGGCTCATTCTGCATTTTGGTGCAGTAGACCAATGTTGCCGTGTTTGGTGCAATGGGCAACTTTTAGGTAGTCACTCTGGCGGCTACTGGCCTTTTTTCTTTGATATTACCGAAGCTGTGAGTGATGACGGATTAGCGGTTATAATGGTCGCCGCTACTGATAATAGCAATGATGGAGATGAGGCATACGGAAAGCAAATGTTGCAACGTGGCGGCATTTGGTATACAGGGCAGAGCGGCATTTGGCAAACAGTGTGGTGCGAGGAGGTGCCACAACATAACATAGAATCGTTACAGATTACGCCTTTTTGGCGAGAGGGCAAGGTGGAGGTTGCCCTACAAGGCACAGCATCAGAAGGCACAGTGTATGTGCTTGATGGGGAAAACACTATTGCCGAAGCAACCTTGAAAAACGGTGCAGTTAGCCTAAACATACCTAACCAAAAAAGTTGGAGCCCTGAAAAACCATTTCTATATGACTTAAAAGTGGTGGCAGGGGACGACATAGTTTATAGTTATTTTGGAATGAGGGAGTTTAGCGTTCAAAATGGGACAGACGGTAAACCAAGACTTGCGTTAAACGGCAAGCCCATTTTTCATAATGGTATATTGGATCAAGGGTATTGGAGCGATGGCATGTATACTTCTCCCTCTGATGAGGCAATGGTCTGGGAGATTTCACGTATAAAAGAAATGGGATTTAATATGCTGCGCAAGCATATTAAAATAGAACCGCTTCGCTGGTATTACCATTGTGACAGACTCGGAGTGCTAGTTTGGCAGGATTTTGTAAGCGGAGGAGGTCCATATAAAAGCTTTGTTGTTCAAAAAGCTCCGTGGCTTGGGATAAACTTTGCCGATGGCGAAAAAAGATACGCCTTGCACGGTCGGCAAAGCAAAAAAGGTCGGGAAAACTTTATCCGAGATGCGGCACGAACTGTTAAGCATTTATATAACACTGTTTCAATTGCGCTCTGGGTACCTTTTAACGAGGGGTGGGGGCAGTTTGACGCCGCAGAAATGTGCAAATTAGTTCGAGGTATGGATAATTCTCGGCAAATTGACCATGCGAGCGGCTACTTTGATCAAGGCGCAGGCGACTTACAAAGCTATCATATCTATTTCAAGAGATTTAGACCCAAAAAAGATAAATATAAAAGTCGAGTGCTTGCACTAACAGAGTTTGGAGGCTATAGCTTACCGACCGCAGGGCATATGGTGTCGCAAAAACAGTTTGGCTATAAGCTATTTGAAAGCAAGCAGGAGCTTCACGATGCCTTGCGGCAGTTATACGCACTTGATGTTTTTCCAGCTATGACTAAAGGCATGGGCGCACTTGTTTATACGCAAGTGAGCGATGTTGAAGATGAAATAAACGGCCTATTTACTTATGATAGAAAAGTAATAAAGCTCGACATACCAAAAATGCAAGCACTTAATAAGGAACTATTTTACGTTTTTGAGAAATTAGCCGAAAAAAGTAAATCTAAATAGTTGAAAATTGAAATTGTAGCAGTGCTAATATCGAGCTGGAGGAATGTATTATGGAACGCAAGGGAGTGTCGGGGTTTCGTTTTTGGACAATGTTGTGGGGGTTAGGGCTGGCAGGTCAGCTTTGTTGGAATGTAGAAAACCAATGGTTTAACACCTTTATTTATTCTAAAATTGCAAAGGATTCAACAATTGTAACGCTGATGGTTATCGTTAGTGCGTTAGTTACAACAATCTCAACTTTCTATTTTGGCACACTTTCAGATAGACGTGGTAGCCGTAGGCGGTTTATCTCTATCGGTTACATAGCATGGGGCGTGTTTACCATTGTCTTTGGTTTTACTGAATTTATCCATGTTGGTGACGTTGGTAACACTCAAAAAATGATGGCTCTAGCGGCAGTGCTTGTCATTCTAACTGACAGCGTGATGAGCTTTTTTGGCTCAATGGGAAATGACTCGGGTTATAGCGCTTGGACAAATGACATGACCACTGACCGCAATCGTGGACAAATTGGCGCAGTGCTTGCAATGCAGCCAGTTGTGGGTACAATTGTTGGAACTGTGCTTGGTGGAATGTTAGTTGGCAGAGAGGACAATTATCAAAGACTTTTCTGGGTTATGGGCGGCTTTGTCATAGTTGTTGGTATTTTGTCGCTACTTTTTTTACGAGATGCGGAAACACTGCGCCCTCATGTTAAGGGTTCTATGTGGGAGCAATTTTCCGCAATTTTCCGTGTAGGAGATATGCTAAAGCGGCGCGAGCTATTGCTTGCATGCCTGACAACGGCGGTTTTTTTCATCTCTTTCAATGTCTATTTCGTACATATGGGCAATTTTATCATCTATTATCTAGGTTTTACCGCCGATAATATGGGACTAATTCAGGGCGGTAGCCTACTGATCGCCATGCTAGTGGAGATTCCTGCAATTAAGATAATTAATATGCGGAAGTCTCCTGCTTTGGCAGCATTTGCCATAGTATTAAATTTTTTAGGACTGCAAATGCTTTTCTTTGCCGCCCGCCCAAATCTTGTGGATAGCTCTGCTGCCTTTGCCTTGAAAAATCTACCGCTTTTCTTTGGTGTTATCCTTGTCGGAGCAGGGTATATTCTCATTTTGCAAACTATGACCATGTGGGTTAAGGAGCTATACCCAAAAGACAATCGGGGACAATTCGAGGGTCTGCGTGTCTTATTCTTCACGCTACTTCCAATGATTGTGGGAACGATAATAGGAAACATCGTTGTAAAATACGGTGCAGGCAGCATTGTTAATGAGCATGGCGTCACAGAAAACATACCCACCGAGGGCATGTATTTAGTTGCCGAATTTTTAGTACTGTTTGCGCTTATTCCGCTTTACTTTGCCGCAAAGAGGTATCGTGCACGAGTAGGCGGTAAGAGGAGCATAAAATGAGAAAGCAAACTTTAATACAAAACGAAGGGAAGCTACTGGATAGAAAGGGAGTACTTACTCAGCGTGGCTACTCGGCTCGCCCTATACTCGAGTATGACCGCAAAGCGATTAAGGCCCCGCCGTGGCGCATTAAGGAATGGGATTTCTACCAAGTGTCTGATGACAAAACATGCACACAATTTACCATCGGTCATACTTCATATGTTGGAGCTCTAACGCTGACTTTTTTTCGTTTTGCAGACGGCTACCGTGTGGATCGAAGTGTAATACTTCCGCTACCATTTGGGTCGCTAAATATGCCTGAAACGGCAAATAAGGGTTTATGTGCCTCTCGTTCGGGCATTGATATTCGATTTGAAGTTAGTCAAGGTAAGCGGATTCTCCGTTGCAGCACAACTAAAATTAGGGAGATTCCACCGATGGAAACGGAGATTATTCTCAAACAGTCCCATGAGGATTCTTTAGTGGTTGCAATACCCTTTAAGGAATATGACCATGCATTTTACTATAATCATAAAATTAACTGTATGCCTGCCACGGGATTTATCCGCATTGGTAATGAACAGTTTGACTACCGCCCCGAAACTGCGTTCGGTCTGCTTGACTGGGGGCGTGGTGTTTGGCCTTTTCATGCCGAGTGGTTTTGGGGAAATGGAAGCGGCATTGTAAATGGAAAAGTGTTCGGGTTCAATATCGGACATGGCTTTGGTGATACAACCGCCGCTACAGAGAACATGCTTTTTTATGATGGTAAAGCACATAAAATCAGCGAGGTAATATTTGACCTACCAAAGGGAGGCTATATGTCGCCAAAACGATTCCACTCCGATGATGGGCGATTTAACATGGAATTTGTGCCAGTGTATGACAGATACACAGAAAACAAGGTGCTTTTTATTAATAATCATTGCCATCAGATATTTGGAAAATTTTCAGGCACAGCGACTCTTGATGATGGCACAGTTCTGCATGTGAAAGACCTTATGGCGTTTACAGAACATGCCGTTAACAACTGGTGAAGCAAAGAATTTTTTCGCAAAAGAGGGCTATAATGAAACTAAAGTATCATCCTTGTCAAGACACTTTAGTTCAAGATTTGAGATTGTTCTATATTAGCGAAACATAAATGTCAACTCACTCAACTAGCCACTTTTCCAAATTCAAAAAGTAAAACTGCATATTATGGGAAATCTTGCGAATACTATTTCTGAACTTAAACCAATAGGAGGGTTCTAATGAAAGCAACAGGTATAGTTAGACGCATAGATGGCCTCGGTCGTGTTGTTATCCCAAAAGAAATCCGCAGGACAATGCGCATTCGCGAGGGCGACCCGCTACTGATGACATTGACACAGTGGGAAAAGTTTGTGATGGGGATGGGACTGTTCGGCGAACGGGCTGGGGCTGATACATAATTTTCAAAAAAGCACATGACCATGTAATTTCACGGTCATGTGCTTTTGCTTACTATAATATTTGAGTTTGTTTGTGTGCTAAAATCCATTGGGGGGGCAGTATATGGTAATCCTATTTTCCCTAAAATATGAGTTGTATTATGTTGTGCCTGTGGTATAATAAAATCAAAGAAACCAAGTAATTTGTTTCTTGACTGCATATATTATAATGAGGTGAGTTACATGATGCAATCTGCAGCTATGCACGAACAATATAATGAGAAGAAAATCATCAGTGTTTCTGCCAAAAGACAGATTACCATTCCACAAAAATATTTTGAGATATTAAACGTAGGCAATGAGGTGGAGTGTGTACTCCAGAACGGCGCAATTCTGATTCGACCGATTCATGAAAGAAGAAACGGTGACTTTGCCGAACAGATTCTTGCTGACCTTATTTCACAGGGCTATTCTGGCAATGACCTGCTTGCTAAATTCAGAGAACATAACCTAAAAATACGCCCTGCTGTTGAAGAGCTCATATCTAAGGCTGACGAGTTTGTTGCAAGCGGAAATGGAGTTGTTTCTATTGACGCTTTGTTTGGTGCGGAGGAAAACTAATGTATGAACTTCGCTTTATGCCTTCTGCCGAAAAGTTTTTCAAGAAGCTTAAGGACAAGGGACTTATAAAGCTATTCCGAGAGGCGCTAGATAAAATTCAGTCAGACCCCTATGTCGGTGAACTCAAAACACGAGATTTGGCTGGTATCTACTGTTTAGACGTATACTACAA
>JAVBKA010000186.1:0-9116 GCA_031546715.1 Oscillospiraceae bacterium
GCATTTGTTTTCGCCGCTCAAATGATTAACTTCACGATACCTGCAACAGGCTCCAGCGGGCACATCGGCGGAGGAATTCTTCTGGCTGTACTGCTTGGCCCATACGCAGGATTTCTCACTCTCACCGCCGTGCTGTTGATACAAGCACTGTTTTTTGCAGACGGCGGCTTACTTGCCCTAGGCTGCAACATGCTGAACATGGGGCTGTTTGCCTGCTTTGTCGCATACCCACTGATATACAAGCCGCTGCTCCGAAAAGGCACATCCATTGCAAAGCTTTGGATTGCGTCTATATTATCCGTTGTTGTCGCATTACAGCTTGGCTCTTTCGGCGTGGTTTTGGACACCTTGATTTCAGGCAAAACCGAGCTGCCCTTTTCCCTCTTTGTGGTGCTTATGCAGCCGATTCACCTCGCAATCGGCATATTTGAGGGCATTATTACCGCCTCTGTGCTGACGTTTATTTGGAAGGCACGTCCTGCACTTCTCGACCCGCAGATTATGCCTGAAAAAAGCGGCATTCCCCTCAAAACTGTGCTGATTACACTACTTGTCGCCGTGGTAATCATCGGTGGCGGGCTTTCATGGTTTGCTTCCTCTAATCCTGACGGACTTGAGTGGTCTATTGCGAAAACTACAGACAGCGAGCTTAGCTCCGAGGGAAGTCTCCACGGCGTTTCAGCATGGCTTCAAGAGACATTTTCTTTTTTGCCTGATTACGACTTTAAAAACAGCTCTCCAAGCGAGGAAACCCCTGTTAATTTAGGCACAAGTTTGTCCGGCATTGTGGGCGGCGGCTTGACGCTACTTCTTGTATTCGGAATCGGTGCAGTAATTTCAATATTCAAAAAGAAACGGAAAACACCAATAAATGAGGACTGACGCTGTAGGCAAGGCGTATTTAACAATCCGTTCCCTTGATGATTTTGCACATAGAAAAGGCGCGATATTTTCTCTCCATCCAGCGATTAAGCTTTCTGTGACAGTTATTTACATATTTGCAGTCGCGTCCTTTGGACGGTACGACATAATTGGCTTGCTTCCAATGGCGATTTTTCCCGTTTTCCTGCTCACCGCCTCGGACTTACCATACAGTTTTTTTGCAAAACGCATTGTGCTTGTACTGCCGTTTATTTTATTGGTCGGTGCGTTTAACCCCATATTTGACAGGGTTGCGGTGACGGTTGCGGGCACTGAGCTTGCCAGAGGCTGGTTAAGCTTCGCCGCAATTTTTCTCAAGGGGTTACTTACTGCCTCAGCCGCCATTTTGCTCGTAGCCACCACTGGTATGGACAATATTGCCGCTGCGCTGAGAAGCTTCAAAGTCCCGAAAATTTTTGTGCTTCAGCTATTGCTCACATACCGCTACATATCCGTGCTTCTACTGGAAACAGGTCGGATTTCAGGGGCTTATCAGCTCCGTGCGCCCTCTGAGCACGGCATTCGCTTTTCCGCATGGGGTTCGTTGGCAGGGCAGCTTCTGTTGCGTACCTTCGATAGAGCGCAAAGAGTGTATGATGCTATGCGTCTCAGGGGATTTAACGGCGAATATAAAACAGCCGCTCCCAAAAAAGCGGCGTTTAGTGATTTTTTGTATCTTGCGGTCTGGGTACTGCTGTTTTTTCTTACTAGGCGTTTTAATCTGCCGATTATACTTGGCAATCTTTTTTCATAGGAGAATACTTTGAGCCATCACAAACTAGAAATAAAATCCGTTGACTATGTCTATCCGGACACCTCTACAAAGGTTATTAACAGTTTATCCGCCGTTATAACCCACGGAGAATCCATCGCGCTGTTAGGTGCCAACGGCGCAGGTAAATCAACACTTCTTATGCTGCTAATGGGCATATTGTCCCCCGTCAGCGGTGAAATTTACGTTGGCGAGGTGCTGATGACCCAAAAAACGCTCCCTGACATCAGAAAACGGGTGGGCTTTGTGTTTCAGAACCCTGACGACCAGTTATTTATGTCCACAATATATGATGATGTCGCCTTCGGTCCTAGAAACGCGGGACTTTCAGAGGCAGAGGTTACCGCAAGGGTAACAGAGGCGTTAGAGCGCACAGGCATATCACATTTGAAGAACAGAGCACCCTTTAGATGCTCAGGGGGAGAAAAACGAGCGGCGGCTATTTCAGGAGTGCTTGCCATGAAGCCCGACATTCTCATTTTAGACGAGCCCAGCAGTGACCTTGACCCAAAAGCGCGGCGCAAGGTTATTGACCTGCTGAAAACCTTCGACCACACTAAAATTATTGCAAGTCATGACATTGATATGGTATACGAACTATGCCAGCGCACGATTATTATTCAAAATGGGCAGCTTAAGGCTGACGGCGATACTAAAAAAATCGTAACCGATAGCGTCCTCATGGATAATTGCGGGCTAATTGCTATCGAAAATAAGAAATGAACAGGTGATTTAGTGGAGATTAAGATAGAAAACGGTGTGGCAGAAATTCAAAGTGCAAGCGTTCTTATCACCGATGTGCAAAGTGCGTTGGACTTAATGGCGACTGTGAGCTTTGAGCATAAATGTAACTCAATGGTTATTCCAAAGGAATGCATTTGCGAAGATTTTTTTGACTTAAAGACAAAACTTGCAGGGGATATTCTCCAAAAATTCACCAATTATAATTTTAACGTAACAATTGTCGGCGATTTTTCAGTATACACCAGCAAAAGCCTCAAGGATTTTATGTACGAATCCAACAAGGGTACTCAGGTGCGTTTTGTATCATCTGAAAATCAGTAAGTGCGGATTAACCCGGTAGTAAAAAATATGCTTGCATATTTTTACTAATGTCGGAGCGACAAGGTTAAGGGAGCATGATAATGTTTGCGAGTTAATCTATGGTTAAATATACAAAGGGAGCGATTGCTGTGGAAACTAAGGTTTTAGGCTTTGAGGAATTTATTACAGATGTTGAGCCTCAATATCAAAACGAGATTTCAGCCTTACATCATGAGCTTTTAAAGCAAAACTGTAAAACCAAGTACGAAGAAGCAAAAAGCGGCTTTGTGGTGTCCTACATCGATGCTAAGTCAAAAAAGGTTCTCTTTAACTATGTTTTCCGAAAAAAAGGCTTATTAGCTCGCATTTACGGCAATAATATCGATAAATACACTGATTTGTTACAAACTCTTCCGCCAGAAATGCGGAAGGAAATCGCCGTCGCCCCCGATTGCAAGCGACTTATCGACCCTGAAAGCTGTAGCTCTAAATGCGCAATGGGCTACTCCTTCACTATGGACGGTGTTGACTATAAAAAATGCAGATTCAACAGTTTTATGCACGAAGTAACTGCCGAAACCTTTCCATATATAAAAAGCTTTGTTGAAAACGAACTATGCGCAAGGCTTGAGACTACTCCCACGCCAGCAGTAGCCAGATAGACCGCAATCAGCGCCACATCCCAAAAAACAACGCCTACTGACAAGTCTGTACTATTTCCCCGCTGCCCACTGCTTCAACACTGCCGTCAGACTTGCGGACAAGCAGCTTGGCGTTGCGGTCAACATCCAGTGCTATACCCTCTACAACCCTTGCGCCGTCAAGGATTCGCACCGCTGTGCCCAATGTTACACAACGCTGACGGTATCGGTTTAGCCACGCCTCTAGGTTATCACCAAAGGCATCCTTGAGCATTTCATCCAGTGAGTTTATTACCTCTGCGCACAGTTTTTCCCTTGAAACCGTTCTGCCTGTAAGCATTTTTAGGGATACCGCAATGTGTTCAAGCTCAATCGGGAAACTGTCCTGATTGGCGTTTATTCCGATGCCTACCATGATATAGGCTTGATTGTCCGTCACATGTCCGATGGTCATGATGCCGCTGAGCTTCTTGCCTTGATGCAGTATGTCATTAGGCCACTTTGCGTCTGCCTTTAGTCCGCAAACGCTTTCAACTGCGTCTAGTACGCACAGGGCAGACAGCGCGGTTATAGGAGGCAGACTGTCCGGCTGACAGTCTGGGCGCAGCAGTACGGTCATATACAGTCCGCCGTCCTCCGAGGCAAAGCTTCGCCCCAGACGTCCTCTTCCCGCGGTTTGCCGTGTTGTGATTAGTACTGCGCCATGTTCGCCGCCATTGTTGGCAAGCTCCCGCGCCATGTCAAAGGTTGATGTGGTTTCGTCAAGATACATAAGTGTTGAGCCGATACTGCCGCTTTTAATAAGCGGCTTTATTTTGTTTATATCCATGATCAGACCTGCCGTGAGGTTGTGCTCCGGCGAAGCATACGCAGCCCTAGGTACAAAAGTGACGTTGAAAACAATGCGTAAATCAGCATTGTATACAGTATGCTCCCCTGCGCAGGCTGTTGCTCCTCTGCCGTTGCAGGTGCTATATACGTAGACGCAAGTAGCGGAAGCATATTGTTAATGGCATGTAGTAGCATGGGGACTAAAATATTCTTAGTTTTGATGTAACAGTACGCAAGGCAGCAACCTAGTAGCGCGGTGGTTAAAAACCGATACAAATCAAGATGAAACACCCCGAAAATCACCCCTGACGCCAAAACCTGCGACCGTACAGAAAAGTCTGACAGGCAGTGTAGAAAAAGCCCACGGTGCAGCAGTTCCTCGCATACAGCAGGCATCAGCACAACCATAAGCAATGCCACCGCAAGAGAATCGCTGCTAATAAATGCGCCGATTTCTTCACTTCGCTGGGACATGCCTGAAAAAATGCTCATTGTCACCAGAGCCAGAGCCGAAACTGCAAAAAACGCCCCCGCCCATGTGACTATGCTCCCAATTACTCCTTTAACGCCCACTTTTTTAATAATAAACACCTTAGATAACGGCGTATGCGCATAACGGAAAAGCAGTCCTCCAGATATGGCTATCACAGCCAGACCCAACTCCGTCAGACCCAGGCCGCCCATTCCCCATCTGTTTTGCATATATGTTGCGAGGGTAAGCAAAAATAGCAGCGTTATCCCGAAGGAGATGGGGAGTACGTACATTTTCAGCCGAAAATACTTCATAAAATCACCCTATTTTAATAAACCTATTGCCGAGTAAATCCACACTTACAAAAATATATGGAAGGTCACTGACCGCCCATATATTTTGTACCATGTTCTTTAGAACCGGTTCTTGCCGAGATTATGGATTTTTGATTTCTTCAAGACAGTCTGCGCAGATTTCTCTGCCTTTTATGTTCGTTGTGTTCCTTGAGTTACCGCAAAACAAACATCCGGGTTCGAATTTTTTAAGAATTATGGTGTCATTCTCGACGTAAATCTCCAAGATGTCTTTCTCAGCAATGTTATATGACCTACGCAATTCAATTGGCAAAACAATTCTTCCCAATTCATCCACAGGCCTGGTTATTCCAGTTGATTTCATAGTCATGCCTCCTTAAAAAGCTTACGCCAGAATTATACAGAAAAAGCCATGTTATGTCAAGGTCTAACAAGCTGAATGGTATCAACAGTTTCCACAACCTTTGATGCCGAAAGTGCCCCAATACTAACCAAATGTTCCAAAAGGGTAGTTTCGGTGCCTTTTAATTTGGCAAATAATGCATAATATGACATATAATACATTTCGTCACGCAAAAAACTTTTTTTGAAGCCAGCGACCTCAGCAGGTGTAAACACGCCTACCGATTGCGCAAAATCCAGTGAGTTTGTCCAAACAAAGTCAGTATCGGAGTTGTAGTGGAGAGCCTTAAGCACATATGTGCAGAACATTTCCGCCGTGGTTGTGTTGGACGGTGAAAAGGTAGTCGCCGATGTGCCTGAGGTATAGTTTTTACTATATGCATAGTTGACAAAATTCGCGCCCCATGTTAAATCCTTAAAGGGGCTTGTGCCTGTATAGCTTTCAGCAGCAGCACCTTCGCCCAGAAGCCTTGTGAGCAAGACTATGGACTCATCTCGGGTTGCGGGTCTTTGCAAATCGTAGCCAGCGTTTGTGCCTGAAACAACGCCCAACAGCTTTAAGCCGTCACCGATGACGTTGTATTTAGGAGCAGGAGCAATGACAGGGCGGTAGTAACCACTGACTAAGACCGTGACCTCCGAGGTGGCGATAAGTCCGCTAAGCGGATTATCCGAATTGATAGACATCATCTTAGTTTTTTGAGGAGCTCTTGCTCTTTTTGTCAAGTCCAAGCCCGTTGTCATATCAATCAATGTGCCTGAAACTGCGGCATATCCGCCGAGAATGTTAAACTCTGTTCCTGTGCCGCCGTATAATGCGTCTCCCATTTTCAGCTTCAGCTTCAAGGGCTTGTTCGTGAACAGGTTTAGGTGCTGAGATATTTCACGAGCCATCTCTGACGTGACGGTTTCAACCTTATTTTCGTTGGTGTCTGTCGCCACATGGGGAATTACGCTGTCAACTCTCCCTTGAAAATGCGCAAATAGCTTGTCCATTGCTTTTTTGGCCAAGTTATCCATATAGTTGTCAACGTAACTCTTAGTCAGCACAGGTTCGTCAACTGCGCCGGGCGCCGCCACACTGGAAGCCCCGATACACAGCGCGATAACTACTGCTATTATTGCTAAACTGCCAATTTTTTTTTGCATCCGTTTAAAATCCTCCGAAGAGACCAAGGGGGTTTACAGACAGCTAATCACGTAATCCGTAAACTCGTCGCAGGTGCAGCCGGTGGAGCGACCTGTAATGGTCATCTTTTTTTCAGTAATCATACATCTATCAAGTGCGTTCTCTAATTTCTTCGCTTTTTCAAGCTCACCGATGTGCTCTAAAAGCATTACAGTTGCGCGGAGCATGGAGCATGGGTCGGCAAACTTAGCACGCCCCTCCTCCACCATTCGCGGCGCAGAGCCGTGGATAGCTTCGAACATTGCGTACTTAGCACCGATGTTGGCACTTCCGGCAGTGCCCACGCCGCCTTGAAATTCTGCGGCTTCATCTGTAATAATGTCGCCGTAAAGGTTTGGCAGAACCATAACTTGAAAGTCAGTTCTGCGTTTTTCGTCTACCAGTTTTGCGGCCAGAATATCCACATACCAGTCGTCAAGGGTGATGTCAGGGTACTGCTTTGCGATTTCCTTCGCTACTGACAAAAACTTGCCGTCTGTTGTTTTAATAACATTTGCCTTGGTTATTGCGGAAACTCTTTGCCGTCCTGTTTTCCGTGCGTGTTCAAAGGCGAGCTTAATAATACGCTCACAGCCGCCTGTTGTTGCGATTGTAAAATCAACGGCGATATCAGGGGTGACATTAATTCCAAGTGAGCCTACGGCGTATGCGCCCTCTGTGTTTTCACGGAAGAAAACCCAGTCAATGCCTTGTTTTGCAACCTTTACAGGGCGGACGTTGGCAAAGAGGTCAAGCTCCTTGCGCATTGCCACGTTGGCACTTTCAATGTTTGGCCATGGGTCTCCCGCTCGAGGCGTGGTTGTTGGGCCTTTGAGAATAACATGGCATTTTTTCAGTTCTTCAAGAGTTTCGGGAGGAATTGCCTTGCCGCATTCCGCACGTTTCTCAATGGTCAGGCTGTCAATCGTCCTAAGCTCCACCTTACCGTTGGCAATTTCGTCGGCAAGCAAGAGCCTGAGAACTTTTTCAGAGGCAGCGGTTATTGACGGACCAATTCCGTCCCCGCCGCAAACTCCGATAATAAGTACAGGAAGTGCGCTATAGTCAGTAAATTCGTTGTCCTTTGCCATTGCATCAACTCTGCGCTGCTGCTTTTCCAGAATTTCCATAAACCTCATTACGGCGTCTTGAGAAATGTTCATAAAAGCCTCACTTATTACTACATAATGTTATTATTTTTGTCAAAGTCCTCGAAAAGACTTCCGCAGGCGAGAAATGCTTTCATAATCATGGGGTCAAACTGAGTGCCGTCACCGGCGACAATAATCTCAGTTGCCTCTACATGGGTAAACGCTTTTTTATAGCAACGGGGGCTAACTAATGCGTCATAAACGTCAACAATGGAAAGAATTCGGGCGGATATGGGGATTTCCTCGCCGGCTAAGCCGTCTGGGTAACCCTTTCCGTCCCACCTCTCGTGGTGATGGCGGGCGACGTCACGGCAATGTCTGCGGAATACCTCATCCTCTTCGTCGAGAATGCTCTCGATGATTTCGCTGCCGATGGTTGTGTGGGATTTGATAACAGCAAACTCCTCTGGGGTAAGTGCGCCTGGCTTCAGCAAAATATTATCCGGAATTGCTATTTTGCCGATATCGTGCATGGGAACGCTTTTAACAATTTTATCTTGGTCGCTTAGGGCAATAACTCTGTTTAGTGCTGGATGACCGTAGAGATATTCTATGAGGATTTTTGACATACCGCTGGTGCGCTTAACATGGGTGCCGGATTCCAGATTTCGATACTCAATAATATTTGCCATCGCTTCAAGGAGCTTTTCCTTGGAGTGAACCAGCTCATTAACCTTTTGCTGAACCATTGCCTCAAGTCTATGCTGATATTTTCTGATTGTTAGCTGATTATAAATTCTAACCTTAACGACTTCTGGGTTAAAAGGCTTTGAAATATAGTCAACAGCACCAAGGTGAAGTCCTTTGGATTCGTTGCTTTCGGCGTCGGCGGCGGTAATAAAGATAACAGGTATATGCTCCGTCAGCGGATTGGTTTTCATAAGCTCAATGACCTCATGACCATCCATTTCTGGCATCATAATATCCAGCAACACAAGGTCAGGTCTTACAGCTCCGCTGAACAACATTCCGATGGCTTCCACGCCGCTTTCTGCCTGCTTTGTGTCATAGTCGCCGGATAGCATAACTTCTAACAGCTCTCTGTTTATATCGACGTCGTCTACAATGAATATTAAGTCTCTTTCCAATGTAATGCCCCCATCATGTATTTTGGTTTAGCGCAGCTATTAACATTTCTACTGCTTTAATCGTTAGGTCATAAGTGTTACCAAGGGTTAGCACTATCGGCTCAACGCTAGACCTCGTTATTAGTGCAGCTTCAAGCTGTTCTGCCGCTTCATAAAGTGCTTTTAAAGAGAGATTCGCGCTAACCCCCTTTAGGGTTTGAAGGCTGAGTCTTGCTTTTGATAAATCACCGTCTTGAATCGCTTGCGTAAGCTCTTTAAAGACCGTATTTATCCTAAAGTTTTTAAGCATTGTAAGAAATAACTTTTTATTTC